>CALXLE010000048.1 GCA_944389115.1 uncultured Spirochaetaceae bacterium | reverse complement strand
GAAGAGGGTTACGGTTATAAGAAGACGGCGCAGCTTGCAGGACTGAACACATACACGGTGAGGGACTACAAGAGGCGCTATGCCTCGGGGGACAACTCCTGGGCGGAGAGGGGAAGCAGCGCAGCTGTCACCCTCTGAGCAATGCAGATAGAAGCGAGGATATCATTCATTTGGTGTCTAGCTCTTCTGGTTAATATCACAAACGGGCTGCGGCTTAGCCTGAGCGGCTGCAGCCTTCTCTGGCTCTGATGGGAATAGGTGGATATTGCCATGAGGATCAGGGAGTATTCCTCGATTCCTAGATTAATGATGAGGGCTGTATCTTAGCCTGGGCGGATACAGCTCTGCTATAGGCTCTGATGGGAGTGTACTTAACCGATATGCATTCTCATGAGAGCCGGTGGCTCTCTGGATGAAGAATATTTCGTATTTCATCCTTAATTAATTTGCAGGCCATGTCAGCTTCGGTTGGCATGGTTCTTTCTTTTTGTATATACAATCCCTTGATTATATATTCGATTTGAACTAAAGATTGCTTTCCTTTTAAGCTTTTGATTTGTTTTACAAATTTACTTTTTCTTTCTTTTCTTGAAATTTTTGTTCAATTTTAGCTTTCGTTTTCGAAAATTTAGGTTGTAATAACGAAAATTGAGTCTATACTGGAGGTATGAGAGAGCTAGAGCATTCCGTGGTTGTAGGGAACAGGGAATGCTGTAGTCTGCCCGAATAAAACAAAATGGAATCTTTTAGGAGGTTTTCAATGACTATCGTTAGAAGGCTTGTAGCAGTAATGCTGATCATTACGGCAGCAACCGGGCTGTTTGCTATGGGAGCTGAGGAGATGGGATACCCTGATCCAGAGAAGACCATAACAATCATCTGTCCTCAGGCAGCTGGTGGATCTACGGATCTTATCTTCCGCACTCTCGCAGAAGAGATGAAGAATGCATCAGGTGGACAGAACTTCATTGTCTCCAATGTAACAGGAGCTGGAACAGCTACAGGAACGAATGATGTTCTCAATGCTGACGCTGATGGCTATACACTTCTTGCTGGTGGTACACATACTATCGCAGCAACAATGCAGGGCCTGACAGATGGATACAAGAACATGGACTATGTTGTTGGTCTCAACCTTGATCCATTCATCATCGCAGTCCGCAATGATAAGCCATGGCAGACTTTCGAGGATCTTGTTGAAGCAGCAAAGGCTGCTCCTGGCGAGATCTCATTCGGCAATGCTGGAATGGGTGGTGCTACAGGTGTTGCTTGTGTAGGTATCAACCTGGCATTCGACAAGGTATTCAACGTTACACCGTTCAATGGCGGTGCTGATCTCATCGCAAGTGTTCTTGGCGGACATTGTGACGCTGGTGTATTCAGCCAGAGTGAGGTTGTCGCAAATATCGACAGCTTCCGTCCTCTCGTAATCCTTGGTGATGCTCACAGCACAATCGAGCAGCTTTCCGATGTCCCGACACTCGCCGAGGCTGGCTATCCTGATATCAAGGTGCCTGGCGGATCATACCGCTCAATTATGGTCAAGTCCGGAACACCTGCTGAAGTAGAGCAGTGGATTGCTGATGTCGCAGAGGAAGCTTTCAATTCCGAGACTTTCCAGGAATTCCAGGCAGCGAATGGAATGATCCCGCAGTTCTCGAAGCTTGAGGAAGCAAAGGCTGATCATGAGGAGTATATCGCTCAGTACGAGCCGATTCTCAAGGAAGCAGGACTTTACAACATGTAATCACCCCAGGGCCTGCTGAGCTGGCAGGCCCTATGTCTTTTTGAAAACTGGAGTCTGAAATGAAGAAGGTAAAAACGCTTCCTTTTGTCATGACAATTATCTCCGCATTGTATTTCATCTATGTTGTCTCAAGCGGGAACAGCAAGATGATCGGAGATGAAGTAGGAGGAGATCCGGGCGGAATGCTTCTGCCTCTGGTCCTCTCCATATTCATGTTCATTGGTTTCCTATTCATAACCATCAAGGAGAAACCAGATGCCAATGCAGCAAAGGATCCTGCTGTAACGAGGCTTTTCATTATCACGCTTATATGCGCCATCCTTTATGTTGTGCTTCACAGCATGATTGGATTCGTCATAACCTCGGTGCTTCTTGTCTATGTTCTTACCGATCTCTATCTGAGTATCGGCAAGGAAAAGCTGCCAGTATGGAAGCACATCCTTGGTGCTGTCATATCTGTTCTGGGGACGGTTTTCGTCTATACGCTCTTCAGGTATGTCACTCGTATGATGCTTCGTCTGGGAAGACAGAGAGTCATTCCTGCGATTCTTGGAAATTCGAATGTCACTGCATTCATATCATGCATAATCGTTACGGTCTTTGTGCTTATTCTTGGCCTTATGATTGCCAAGAAGCTCAAGGGTTCGGCCTATAGGGATATGGCTATTAGCGGTACTGTAGCGTTCGCTGTAACTTTGTATCTCTATATCGTATTCAGACAGTTCTTCATGGTCACGCTTGCGCCTGGCTTTCTGAACTTCTAAAGGAGGCTGGTATGGATGCATTCATGCAGGGCCTTGATATGGTCCTTAATATGTCAACGATGCTCTGGTGCACATTCGGATCGATCCTCGGCATCATTCTTGGTGCGCTTCCAGGTCTGACTGCGACGATGGGAATAGCACTCGTCATGCCGATAAGCTTCCAGCTTCCTGCCGCAACCGGAATAGGAATGCTGCTCGCAGTTTACTGCGGAGCTGTGTGCGGAGCCTCGATTCCTGCAATCCTTCTTGGAATACCTGGCAATCCAAATGCAATCGCTACGGTTGAAGATGGCCACCTGATGACAAAGAAAGGACTGGCAGGACAGGCTCTTGGCGGCGCTGTCGTTGCATCCTTCATCGGGGGAATGGGATCGCTTGTCTGCCTTATCTTCTTCTCTCCACTCATTGCAAAGCTTACGCTTGCATTCGGACCTGCTGAGAAGACAACGCTTGCCCTTGTCGGTCTTGTCATCATCGCAAGTGTCAGTGGAAAGAATATCCTTAAGGGACTCTTGATGGGAGCTTTTGGAATGGCTCTGGCTTTCCTGGGCACCGATCCATTCAGCGGTCAGCTCAGGATTCCGTTCAGCTCATTCTTCGCTCATACACCGCTGTCGAAGGGACTCGATCTCACGGCAACGCTTATCGGTCTTTATGGTGTAAGCCAGGTGTTTGCTGAGATTGTCAACCTTACAAAGCAGCAGGCTGCACCTGTGTCAACAAAGATTGAGAAGATCTTCCCTCCGTTTAAGAAAGTAAGACAGATGTGGAAGATTATCCTCTCCAGCCTTGGCATCGGAACGGTTATCGGAGCAATCCCTGGAACGGGTGCCTCAATTGCCGTATTCATGGCAAGGAATGCAGCTCAGGGAATCTGCGCATCCAGCAAGGGCAAGCTTGAGCAGCCTGGTACAGGATGTCTTGAGGGTGTATTCGCCCCGGAGGTTGCAAACAATGCTGTTACCGGTGGAGCGCTTATCCCGGCACTTGCTCTTGGAATCCCTGGAGATGCTGCTACTGCTGTTCTCATCGGAGCTCTGATGATCAAGGGCGTAACTCCTGGCTTCCAGCTCTTCCAGCAGAATATGCCGCTTGTATACGGTATATTCATTGCGATGTTCTTCGCGAACATCATGATGGCTGTGTACCAGCTCGCAGGAGTGAGAATCTATCCGAAGGTCCTTAAGATCTCACAGAAGATATTGCTTCCTGTCGTTCTCATCCTTTCGTACATCGGATCATATGCTGTAGCAGGGCAGTCAATCTCTTCCGGTATCTACTACATGGGTATCGCTCTGGTGATGGGCTTTGTCGGCTATGTCCTCAAGAAGGATGGCTATCCTATAGCACCGATTGTCCTCGGCCTTATCCTTGGTGGCATGTTCGAGGAGAACTTCAGAAGGGCAGTAAAGCTCGCAGGCGGCAGCTACTTCACATTCTTCACAAAGCCAATCTGCTGGATATTCATACTGATTGCAGTGGCTGTTGTCGTCGTTCCGATTGTGAAGAACAGAAAGAACGGAGCTAACGCATGAGCCTTGCCGTACGGATATTAGGAAGGAATGGAAGCCTTCAGGAGAGGGCTTCCTCTAATACATCATTATTGCTATCCACTCCTTCTCACAGCGTTCTTGTGGATTGCTCCGGCAATCTGCAGGAGGCTGTGCATGATCCAGGTCTCGCTGCTGTAGTGATAACCCACGAGCATATCGATCATGTCTATGGCTTTCCTTCGCTTATCCACCAGCTGTGGCTTTCGGGAAGGATGGAGCCTCTCAAGGTCTATGCTCCGGAGACTGCATTGGGAATAGTCCAGAAGCTTATAGATGCATTCTCGCTTCTATCCAAGAAGGGGATGTTCCCTATAGAGCTTTGTCCGGCTGATGCGTTCTCCGCAGGAGATATTAATATAACTCCATTCAGAACGGATCATACCGGAGATAGTCTGGGACTTATCGCAGAGGCTGATGGAAAGCGTGTCGTATATACATCCGATACCCGCCCTATCGCTTCTGTCATGAAGGAGATGTCCTCTCCGGATATCCTGATAACAGAGGCGTCAGGTGATAGCTCTGCTGAGGAAATCCTGATAAAGAAAGGACATCAGAGCAGCAAGGATGCTGCGGAACTTGCTGTCAGGCTTGCTGCAAAGCGTCTTCTTCTTGTCCATCTTCCAGATTCGGAGGATGAAAGGAGGACAATTCTCAATGAGGCTTCGATGGTTTTCCCTGAGTCAGGGATTCCGGAACCATTGGAAGTATTCATGATCTGATGCCGTGCTTGTGGACTGCATGTCCTGCATGGCTTCATAATAGTGGTGTTATGGAATTATCCATAAGGAGAGGGCGATGAATATACATGAGAGACGCGATGCAATCATAGAGCTGCTTAATGCAAGGGATTATTTATCCGTTGATGAGCTGGCATCCACGCTTGGCGTTTCCTGTGTAACGATACGCTCAGATCTCGATGCTCTAGCTCAGAAAGGCATGCTGAAGCGCCTCCATGGCGGGGCTGCCTTGACAGAGAAGAAATCTCTTTCGAGGCTTATCTCGAATACAATCTCCGAATTCAGGCAGGAGAAGGAGAGGATAGGAAGGGCAGCAGCATCACTTGTCCAGGATAATCAGACGGTCATTGTTGATAGTGGAAGTACAACTGTCCATGTTCCGAAACATCTGTCAGGAAAAGGGATCACTATGGTCACGAGTTCCTTGATAGCGATTGATGAGGTATCCGATGATGAATCGATTGAGGTGATGGTTCTCGGCGGAATGCTTAGAAGGTATTCCTTAGGTATGATTGGATCTTTTGCCTGTAGGGAGCTTGCGGAGCTGCATGCTGATATCCTCTTCCTAGGAGCTTCCGGATACACCGATTCCTGTCTGTACTGCTCCAATGTCATTGAAGCGGAGACGAAGAGGGCGATGATCAAGGCCGCAGGCAAGGTATGTTTCCTCGCCGATTCGACAAAGAACGGGAAGAAGGCTTTCGCGAATGTCTGCTCCTGGGATGATATAGATGTCTTCATTACGGATGGTATATCCGATGATTTGCGCCGTACCCTCGAATCGAAGGGGATAGAGATTATCATTGCAGAATGATCTGCAGAGGTAACATATGTCATTTTACTTTTTTGATATAGCTGAGCTGGAATACGTGTTCAGGTTCGTTCTGGCAGCCGTCTGTGGCTCGATACTAGGGCTTGAGCGTGAGAGACGCGCCAAGGCAGCTGGTATAAGGACATATACGATTGTTGCGATCTCATCGGCGCTGATGATGATCGTATCAAAATATGGATTCTTTGACGTCATCGCAATCGATGGCGCTTCTGTCGATGTCTCCAGAGTCGCGGCAGGTGTGGTATCGGCAATAGGATTCCTTGGTGCTGGTGTCATATTCGTAAGGAACGAGAATACAATCGGTGTGACTACTGCAGCAGGTCTTTGGGCTACAGTAGGAGTGGGTATCACTATAGGTGCCGGTCTGTATTTCACCGGTATCGTCTTTACATTCTTCCTCCTTATGCTGCAGCTGCTGTTCCATGCGAAGAGAATCCATCACAATATGCAGACGACCGGTGTTGTATCCGTGATTCTTGACGATACGGAACGGACTGTATCGTCGATCCTTGAGTCGATAAGAAGGGAAGGCCTTATCGTCAGGAATATGTACATGAAGAAGAATGATGAAGGGAAGATGATCCTCACGATCAGGATTCTTTTCGATAAGAACTTCTCCCTTAGCGATATCCTCAGAAAGCTCAGCAGCATAGGCGAGATAAGCTCCATAGATATCTCTCCGGCTAACTGAGGGTATCAGAGCCTCAGCTAATACTGTAATTAAAAAAGACTGTTCACATCTGGAACAGCCTTTTTCTACGCTCCGAAGTTATGAATTTAACGGAGCAAGTGTTTCTTTAGAGTCGGCCACCCGACTGCTCTGATACTTAAGGGGTATCATAGAGCTTTGCCCTTTGCAGGTTTACTCACCTGCTGTGTTCTGTTCCCGCAGGAACGGAGTTCTTTTCGGACGCTTCAGGGAGCATCCGTTTCGCTTCTTCAGGGGTTTTATTCCCTGTTCCTGACTACATACTATCATAGAATAGCAAGCTGTCAAGAAATTTTTCAAATCCTTATTCTGTATATATTTGTAGTAGGCTATGCAAGAATATACGATTTTGGATCAATTCCCTGATAGCATGTCCTGGAGCTGTTTCTTGGCGTTCTGCAGCGTCGCATCATACTGGTCCTGAAGCCTTTCAAGATTCTTGGATGCAACCTCAAGGAATTCCTTATCGGTTTCCGGAGCAATATGCACATCCTGTCCATACTGGGCACGGAGCTTAGCCTCCTTCTCCTCGAGCACAGGCCTGAACTGTTCCTTCATCTTCTCTACAAGATCCTTCCTGTGCTTAGGGTACTGCATCAGAAAATCAGCAAGCTCACCTATAAGCCCCATGACATTTGGATCATCATTGGAAGCAATCGATGCAAGAACCTTAGTCTTCTCGAATCTGTTATCAACAACCTCATCCTGAGGAAGAGAAAGAGAAGAGAGTATCGAAGCTGTGAGAGCTTCCTTCCTCGCTGAAGGCTCAATGGCCTCAAGCTCTTTCTTCATCTTTTCTGCATCGGTCTCATCTCCAGTGAGGTATGAACCTGCGATACGGCGTGCCTTGGCGACATCTTCGCCATGGCGGAATTTATCCTTATCTATTGTTATGCCCTCAGTCTTCTCAAGGGCAATTTCCCATGCGCTTTTAATCTTTCCCATGTCTTGGAATATAATCAGAAAAGCCTTGCAAGGCTATAGCCCGATTTGATATGGACTAGCATTCCTCTTTTGATTAGGCTATGCGTTGTATGGCTGATGGCATTATCTACCTCTTTGATATATTCGGCACTGCGATATTCGCCATAACAGGAGCAGTCAAAGGAGTCCGTAACAGACTGGACTTCCTTGGTGTGATTGTCTTTGCAATCACTGTTGGCTGTGGGGGAGGTATGCTCCGTGATGTGCTTCTGGACCTTCCTGTTGCCGTATTCACAGATGAAGCATATGTCATTGTCTGCATTATTGCAGGTGTTGCTATATTCCTCCTCAGCCCTAAGATTGTTGGGCAGTGGGGTGCTATACAGTACTGCGACGCATTGGGGCTTGGCGTATTCACGGCTATTGGCTGTGTAAAGGCTGCATCTCTCGGGCTTGGGCCTGTTGCTGTCATAGCAAGCGGGGTTTTTGGAGCAGTCGGCGGTGGTGTACTCAGGGATGTGTTCTGCAGAGAGATTCCCATGGTTTTCACCTCCGACTTCTATGCATCTGCATCGATACTTGGCGGGGTTCTCTTCCTGATTCTCGGATCTGCTGGCATACAGGGCAATGTGCTTCTTTATTCGACAGCCATATTCACAACCATATCGCGCATACTCGGCTATCGTTTCAGATGGAAGCTGCCCGTTGCGCGTCTTGCGGGTGAGGAGAAATGGAAATGACAGAGAAGCTTTACTACAAGAATGCATATTCAAAGGAAATCGAAGCGGAGGTTGTTGCAGTCTCTGGTTCTTCCATTATCCTCGATAAAACAATCTTCTATCCGGAAGGCGGCGGACAGCCTGGGGACTCCGGATGGTTCAATGGTATAAGAATCATCGATACGCAGAAAGGGGAGGATGAAGTACCTCTCCATATCCTTGAGAAAGGATCTGCTGTTCCTGAGGTAGGTACTAAAGGAAAGCTTATCCTTGATTGGGATCATAGATACTTCTATATGCAGGAGCACTCAGCACAGCACCTTGTATCTGCGCTTCTTTTCTCTATGCATGGCATCGGTACTGTAGCAGTGCATCAGGGCACTGATGGATTCACTATCGAGACCAATGCTGAGGATATCCCTGACGAAGTTCTGTTCTCCGTGGAGGATGCTGCATCAAAAGCCATTATCGAGGGACACAGAATCTGGCAGGATGAGATGGAGCATAGCGATGCTGAAGCGCTCCATATGCGACGTTCGATAAAGGTAGAAGGCCGTGTGAAGATCGTTCATATCGAAGGAATCGATGAAGTCGCCTGCGGTGGTGTGCATGTAAGCAATACGCATGAGATAGGTGAGATCGCATATACCGGTAAGGAACGAATCCGTTCCCATGTCAGGACAATGTGGAAGTGCGGCAACATCGCCCGTGATTTCCACAGGCAGAATATGGATATAGTCCATGCGCTATCAGCATTGTTCTCTGCAGAGAGCAAGGACATAGCGAAGGAGGCGGAGAGGGTTATTGCGGAAGGTTCGGAGATGAAGCGGAACATCAGGAAGCTTGAGGAGCATATTGCTTCGCTCGAGCTCGATAAAGCGCTCTGTGATGCACCTGTATTCCTTCTCTCTGATATCCCTGTATCCGCATATGATGGTATTCTCCCCGAAGAATACACATACCCGATACTTGTCGCTGATACGGCAGGAAGATTACTTTTCTATGGTGATGGAGATCTCTTTTCCAAGCTAAGAAGTGAGCTCCAGATTAAAGGAGGTGGCAGGAATGGCATATTCCATGGTTCATTCGCCGGCCCGGCTGCTGATTTCCTTGCTGCCGCTAAGGAGGTGATCAGTGGCAATGCCTGAGAAGCTTTCAGATAATACGATAGAGGACCATAGTTCAGGGAAAGATCACCATATAAACTGGAAGAAGGCTGCGCTTATCGGCTTCATTCCGCTTCTTGTAATGCTTACATCATTCTTCGGAGTCACAAGGCTTATAGGTGAGGATACATACAACGATGTCGTATACCTTGTTGATGAGAAGTTCGGTATCCTTGGTATCTTTCTTTATGTCTACATTGTCGATACTCTGATTCTTCCTCTTTCTCCCGACTTCGTCTTCCCTATAGCGGTAGGAATGAATCCATTCGTAATGATACCTATCATCGGCGGAGCATCGGCCCTTGGCGGTATGACATCCTATTCAATCGGAAGGCTGCTGTACAAGATACCTGCAATCAAGAAACTGACAGGAAAGGCATATATGAAGTGGGGCGGATACATCCAGCACTATGGAGTTCTCTTCGTAATGCTTGCAGGAATCCTGCCCCTGCCTTTCTCCACAATCTGCGTTGCGGCAGGGGCTGTGCAGATGGATGTCCGGAAGGTTGCACTGGCATGCCTTACAAGATTCATCCGAGCAGCTATTTACTTCGCGCTTTTCAGCCTGATGCTCTGAGCCTTAGCCCTTTCTATCACAGCCTCGGCACGCTCAACGGAATCTCCGATATAGTCGGAAGCATCAAGAAGCTTCAGCACCTCTTCCTTTGAAAGATATTTCAGCACCTCCTCATCGGATGCGAGGTTGTCCTTCAGCGGATTATCCTTGCCAATCTGTACCAGCGCCCAAGCTTTGAGGCTTTCTTCCCTTATGGTCTCATGCATCGCCTGCCTGTCCGCACCTCTGCGGCCAAGCTCCATAAGAAGCCGCTCTGTTGATGCGAAGATGCCATAGTTATCCATGAGCCTTCTTGTTGCTTCGCTATGGAAATTCATACCGCTTACGATACGCTTTGCCGTGATGAGCATCTCATCGAGAGCAATGAATGCCTCTGGTATGAAGATCCTTCTGTTCGCACTGTCATCGAGCGTGCGCTCGAGTATCATGAGGGATGCATTGTTCCATGCGCTCTGGTATGCGCTCTCGACGATGCGTGAGAGTGAGCAGATCTTCTCATTGTTTATCGGATTCCTCTTGAACGGCATCGCAGATGATCCTACCTGCTTCTTTCCGAAGGGCTCTGATACCTCCCCGATAGGAGGGGACTGCAGTATGCGCATATCGAGGGAGAAGCGGTGGAGTGATGCAGCGATTGATGACAGGGCAGAGATGATTCTCAGATCCTGCTTCCTGGTATATACCTGGGTGGCGGCCTCGAATGGTTTGATGCCAAGCTCATCCATCACCATCTTCTCAAGCTCCCTGGCACTCACGCCGGTACCATCGAGCAGTACCTTATAGCTTGCGGCTGTTCCTACCGCGCCTTTCATTCCTTTCCCTTTTATGGAGGCAATGGTCCCGATGAGATCATCGGCATCATCTGAAAGATCCTGCAGCGTCTGCGAGAGCCTGTACCCGATTGTTGTTATCTCAGCAGGCTGGATGTGGGTGAATGCCATGGTTGGAACCGATTTCATCTCTAAAGCGCGCTTTGCCAGCACATCGATAAGATCTGCAAGCCGTATCGCCACAAGCTGAAGAGCTTCCTTGAAGCGGACTGCATCGGCATTGTCCAGCGCATCCATGCTCGTTGCTCCGAGATGGATGATGCCACCAGCTTTCGGGCATTGCTCCGCATATGTCCTGATTTCAGCCATGAGATCATGGTGTATCTCATTTTCGATCTCCGTTGCTCTGTTGATATCGATATCGTCCTTATGGCTCTCAAGTTCCTTGACCTGCTCCTCCGTGACGATGCCTGCCTTGGACTCAGCTCTTGCAAGCGCTATCCAGACCCGTCTCAGCAGCTTCCTCTTATGCACTTCAGAGAATATTGTTTTCATCTCATCCGATCCATAGCGCCATGTCAGCGGACTTATATACGTATCATGCGAGTATTCCATAGAGATCTCCTTGGATGTGATTATATATGAAGACAAAAAAAGGAGGAACAGCCAATCCATTCCTCTCATGATTGCGGCCTGTTTCCATTGGAGGCCTTAACTAACTCTGAGTGTATAGTACACCTCCTGGTAAGGCTAATCATCAAGATGGAATGAAATCTTCGTTAAGAGTGTGTGATGATATTTCCTTCTGCCGTGAAAGAATCCATAATGCAGATATGAGACGAACGGACAGGGAAGTGAAGGATATAGATGAGATTGTATCGATAATCGCTGGCATGGATACGATACGGATAGCTATGAACGCAGGGGAAGGACCGTATATTGTTCCGCTCTCCTTCGGGTACGAAGAGAGGAGCGGTGTAATATCGTTCTATATGCACTCTGCACTCACTGGCAGGAAGATAGACATGGTCAAAGCCTCTTCAGCCGCCGGTTTCGAGCTCGATAAGGCCAATGGACTTGTCTCCGGCAAGGAAGCATGCGCATTCAGCATGAGATACGAATCGGTGATAGGGACTGGCAGGATCTCGATAGTCGAAGATACAGCGGAGAAGCTCCATGGAATGAGGAAGATAATGGAGCATTATACCGGCAGATACGACTGGGATATCCCTGAATCTGCTCTCAGCCATGCAGCAATATTAAGGCTTGAGGTGCTTGATATAAGCGCAAAGAGGTATTAGCTCTCATTATTTCTTAATCATAATCTGCTATCATCGATGATATATGAGAGTATTGCTTGCGGAAGATGAGAAGGAACTGAATGATCTGGTGCGTAAGACCCTTGAGGATGAGGGCTATGCCGTTGATTCCGTATTCGATGGCGATTCTGCACTCGAGTATCTTTCCTCAACCCCTTATGATATAGCGCTTCTGGATATCATGATGCCAGGGCGCGATGGTATTGCTGTTCTCAGGGAATATAGGAAGAGCGGCGGAAAGGCTCCTATCCTTATCCTTACAGCCCGCGATGCCGTTGAGGACAGGGTTGTAGGGCTTGATGCAGGTGCTGATGACTATCTTGTTAAACCCTTCATGTTTCCAGAGCTGCTTGCAAGGATAAGGGTTCTTCTCAGAAGGAATACAACCTCAGCGTCGTCTTCGGTGCTCGAATGCGGGGATCTTGTTATGGATACATCTTCCCATGCTGTACGTAGGCGTGGCAGGAAGATCGATCTCAGCGCAAAGGAGTACTCGATCCTCGAGTACATGATGCGCAACCAGGGAGCTGTTCTCGGACGGGAAAGCTTCCGTAGCCATATATGGTCATGGGACTATGATGGTGAATCCAATGTTATTGATGTCTATATAAGGTATCTGAGAAAGAAAATAGATGATGGCGAGAGCGTGAAGCTCATCCATACGATACGCGGGGCTGGGTATATGCTCAAGGATGGGAATGAATGAGGCTTTCCATACGCCATTGGATTGTCATCTGGTATACGATCTGGATGGTTCTTTTGATCGTGCTTGTGTTTGCGGGTATTTTCTCCGGGAGCAGCTATCTTGTCGAACGCAGGACGAAGGCCAGCGTCATAGATGCAGTCAATGATGCAATAAATGAGATCGAGTACGACAATGGCTGGCTGGACTTCGATGATGTCGATTTCCGCCGTGGCGGCGCATATATCGCTTTGTATGATAAGCAGGGTTTCCGCATCGCTGGTAACGTGCCAGAGGAGGTCCCGTATTCAGGTTTCTCCGATGGAATCCTTAGGACTCTGTCGTCCAGAGGCAGCAAATGGTACATATACGATACAAGGCTTTCTTTCAATGAGACAGATTCGGTATGGGTCCGAGGAATCATCGGAAGCTATGATATGCAAGCCGTTGTATCGTCAATGCAAGGAGTTCTGCTCATAGCGATGCCTTTGGTTGTGCTTATCGCAGCTCTCGGAGGCTTCTTGATTGTAAGACGCTCATTCCGTCCGATTAACAGGATGATCAGGACAGCGGAGGAGATATCGAGCGGGAATGACCTGTCAAAGAGGATAGGGTGCCAGAAGGGAAGCAGTGAACTCTATAAGGCCGCAGCATCATTCGACAGGATGATGGACAGAATTGAGACATCCTTCGAGAAGGAGAAGCAGTTCACCTCCGATGCATCCCATGAACTCAGGACTCCTATCTCCGTGATACTTGCTGCCTCAAGCTACGGCCTATCCCACACCGATGATAAGAATGCGAAGGAGACATTCGGTGTAATATCCCATCAGGCAGAACGTATGTCCTTGCTCGTTTCCGAGCTTCTGTATATAGCCCGTGCCGATAAAGGGACGATAAAGCTTGAGAAAGATGATATCGACCTGTCGGAGCTGATGGATATGGTTGTGGAGACAATGGAGGAGAAAGCCTCAGAAAAAAACATAAGCATACATACCGCAAGCGATGACAATGTGATAGTTTCTGCTGACCGCGATATGATTATGCGGGTACTTATAAATCTTGTATCCAATGCCATAACCTACGGCAGGGAAAATGGGAATATATGGGTCTCAATATCGAGAGATGCGGATAACGCCATAATTACTGTCCGCGATGATGGTATCGGGATATCTGAAGAGCACATAAACCGCATCTGGGATAGATTCTATCAAGTTGATGGTTCCCGCTCTGCAGGCAACGGCTCAGGTCTCGGACTATCAATCGTAAAAGAGATTGCAACCCTTCACAACGGCTCAGTCTCCGTCGACAGCGAGAAAGGTAAGGGAAGTACTTTCATGGTAGAAATACCTATTAAGTGAAGAAGACAGTCTTCGAAACATTTATAAATGGAACTTTCTTATCCGCTCTTGTGCTTCAAGCAATTCTTTCATGGTGCGATACTCCGGAGCTTTAGAGAAAAGAGCTGATAAGCTATCAACCTCATCAAGTACAATTGCTATTTTCAGCATATGTACAAGAGAGATATCTCCGGTCTGCTCAAATCGCCTGATGGAGCCAAGAGATACTCCAGACATTTCTGCAAGCTTCTTCTGCGTGAATCCTTTTATCTTTCTCTTTCGTTTCTCATTTTTTGCTATGTTAAGAAGGATCTCTTGAGGTGTAAGCATGAATTCATCAATGTTTATCATATTACTAATATTTTAGCATGAATGGCTTATTTTGCCTCATATTACTAATATTTTAATAGAGAATTCTGAATCCAAGATAATTAAACAATTTTCAAAAAGAATCAAAAATCTTCAAAAAACTCCTTGACAAAACACAACTGGGGGGGGGTAGCCTATCCGTGATATTAATCAGAGGAGTAGAATCAAATGAAGAAAACGATTCTTACAATCATGGTCGCGGCTATGATGCTTGTTGTATTCACAGCTTGCGAGCAGCAGATGCCTAC
>CALXLE010000047.1 GCA_944389115.1 uncultured Spirochaetaceae bacterium | reverse complement strand
CCAGAAGTTCGTGTCGATCCCGTATCAGAAGCTGTTCCAGAGGATACGGTACAGGTGCGCGATGCTCGGCATAGGGTTCGAGCAGATCGAAGAAGACCATACATCCAAATGCTCTGCGATAGACAGAGAGGAGATATGCCATCATGAGACGTACATGGGGAAGCGCGTGAAGCGGGGACTTTCCCGCACGGCAAAGGGATATCTCATCAATGCCGACACAAACGGAGCGATGAACATACTCAGGCGATACCTGGGAAGTAAGCAGAAGGGGGATATAAGCCTCCGACTGTGTAGGGCCGCGTCAACGGGCCGTGTCAGGGTACTTGAACGGACCTGGGCAAAACCAGAGGACCGGCAGGCAGCCAGGCTAAATCAAGCTCCAGCTTCTATAAGATGGAGTCGTTGACGGCTGCTATAACAAGCAGCCTTTTCCCCAGGCCAGCAGGAGGATGCCCCCACGCCCCATCTTCCTCAGAAATGGTTTTCTTTCACCTCCGTCCACCCTTTGAAATAACACGGTGAATGCGCGTAAATAAAGGCCGCTGCTTTTGGTGTACGCAGCGGCCTTCTTTCTGATAAGGCTGATCAAGACTGGGTAATCAGCTGTTCAGTCCCTTCAGGGGTTGTAAGATGTGTATTATCTCCACAATACCAGCCTTCACTCTTAATTTCATTGGCATAAGCGGTATTATCTATATCAAGCTCAACCCTTTCTCCGTCACTTGCGATGTATATACGTGCAGCCTCTGGAGCTACATCCGAATCAGAAACAGTTATATCGCAATTGCTCACGGTCACATCTGTCGTAAAGTTGTATCCATCTCCGTAATTCCCGATTGTCAATGCAGCATAGGCAACACTGTCTCCATCGCCCCAGTCGTCACAATATTCAGCAAAGTAGTAATCCTCATTGCTCTCTACAGGACTGGATGCATCAGAATGGATACTGCCTCCTGTGATATTGACATTTCCGCCGCGGGCAAGCATACCAACATGCCCCGCAGATATATTCGAATCCTGGAAGGTATATGTACCGCTCATTGTTAGGTTGACCGCACAGCCCTCTGCAATCACATCAGTTCTCGTAAGGCTTATACGAAGCCCGTCCGGTGCAGTGCTGGCATTTGTACCGATTGCGATTCCGTTTGCCTTTATAAATGAGTCTGTAGCTGTAAACGATGAACCATCAGAAAGAAGTCCGATACCACACGCTGAAGAACTGAATTCAACTTTATCAAAAACAACTGACGAATCATCATAAATGTCAATAATGGTAGTATTTTCTTTGAGTGCCTCACTGAAAGGCTCATCAAAAACAATGATCCCATTTTCTATGTAAAGAGTAGCACCCTGCTGGACTGTCAATCCGTAAAACCACCTTTCCTGCAGAATCATACCTCGGATTTTCAGGGTGTTACCATTCAGGTCTATTTTCACCCCCCCCTGTGTGAGATTCAGCCAGTCAATGCTAATATCCTGAGTAAGCCTAGCCTCACCTTTCTCGGAAATCATTCTATCGAATTCTTCTTCCGAGGCAACATCATATGGTGTTGTGATTTCGCTTTCATCGGAATCAATGTTATCGAAATACCAAGGCGGCAATACCCATTGCTGAGTACACGATGCAAGACTGAGAACAGTCAGTATCAGAAATAGTAATTTCCTCATATCTTCCCTCTCAATAATTGATGAGGAAATAATATCATGCAATTTACATATGGTTTAGCAGATATAAGCCATATCTATTAATTTTTCCATATTGATACATGGTTTCAAAGTGACCCTTCAAGGAATGCGTCCATATGTATGCAATGGAAGAATGTCTGTGGTATATCCAATGATGGATCAGCCCATACGTCGATTGAGATCGCGAGCAGCCATGTCGAGGCTAAGAGCAAGAAATCCAAAGGAACTGAAATTGTCCTGGATTCTGATGCTGATGACATCAATGTCTAATCTTCTGCAAGGGGAGGAAACTCCCCTTATCACTGGGAGGGTCACAAGTATGAAAAATTACAAGAAAAATAAGATTTTACTCGGATCGAGCGATATTGCGGCTCTTATAGCTGTTGGGGTCGGAAGGAACTTCTGTGCGACTGGAATAATCTCCCGCGTCATTGCAATGGGCTAGGATTCCCCTCTTCATCCAGAACAGGATTGCCGTCGCTGTCTTTCCTTACCTTCTCAAAAGGCTTCCTTTCGCGGAAAAAGATGACAGGATAGGCCTTTTCGCCCTTCCTGACCTTACACCCTAGGGCATTGGCCTGTTTGAGTGTATAGAATCTGTTCTCTCCACCATAGTCATGAGAAACAATGCGGAGGTAGAGCTTGTTCAGTCCATCATAGTAACGGTTGATAGCCCCGTTGAACGGTTCTTTCCAGGGAGCCTGCCAGGGAAGGATTCCCTTCTCCATTACCTCGATGATCTTCTCCTTCAGCATTGACATGTATTCTTCGTATGTCATGATGCCCTCCTGTGATTCTCCGCGGGAGAAGATTCATGAGTATGTAACGCAGGTGCTGGAATGGGGCCGTCGGGCCGGAAGATAGCTCTTATGGTGGTATAAGATGAGCTGTGTGGAGGGAAGTCTCCCGGTACATCGCATCCTGCGGCGGATGGATACGGATCAGCCTTGCGTGAATAAGGCGATCCCCCAAGGCAACCCCATTCCAGAGATCTGTCTATCTGCCCGTTTCTTCTGGAAACGCCTGCGATGGTATAATGAATGGAGGCGGCACCATTTACATGGATTCCCTGCATGCATGCTTGATAATAACCAGATGGCACGGCCCCCAGCCGTACCATTCGGGATGATGTATGAAATGCTTCAAGCAATGCGGAAGGAAATCCGGAACCCATATAAGGCACCGTCTCCTGGAATCTATGATTGCGGCTTCCTGAAATATGCATCATGCTTTTCTCTCTTCCTTCGATTTCTCATAGAGGAACATCAGGAAATCCGTAGCAGGTGGTAGCTTGATCTCTTCTGGATTGCTGCCGTCCTCCCTGTCAATGCATATCTCAATTCCTCTCTGGTCCGGAACAACCGATACAGAGAGATCTCCGCCTGCAGTCTCAAGGATGATGCTGATATGCGAATAGAAGCATGTCAGAGCCCTATAATGGATCAGTTCCCCTTCATTGCCAGAGATCTCATATACGGTTTCAGGGTCACCGCCATAAAGATCCACGTATCCTCTTGGATCGTCTTCAGTAGGTACCTGCGTATAGGCCATCGGCATAGGAAGGCGGAATATCTTTCCTGCAAAGACCTGCAGCGGATCGTAGTGGAGTTCGGCGATTGTCTCTTCGTTTAAGGTGTTCATGGTTCAGACCCCTCCTTGGATCTTCTGGAAGTCCGGCATTTTGAGAAGGGCCCTTATTATTATGAAGAAATCATTTGCTTAACAAAAGCATGATTATCAGAGAATTATATCTGATTTTGGGAGACCGCACTATGACGGTCTCTTCATCACACGGAAGAGAAAATATATTTGACGATCCGATTGCTGATTTCAGCTGTAGATTTATCAATATCATCCTTTGTCCAAAATGCTTTCTTATTTCCCTGATATCTAAAAACGAGCCGCTTTGCCATCGGATATATACTATCCTTATATCCGCTCTTATCATAAAGACTTGTTGATACTTTCGTTCTGAACCATTCATTGCCTATAGATCTGTTTATCTTCTGCTCAAGAATGATTTTGTTCCCTAGTTTGTTCACAGTTCCGTTGAATTCATCGTCGGTAGTTATGCCAGCATCAGCCCGTATAACCTGAATATTGCTCCCGCTGGAAGGCATGATATGCTCGATATCGTATTTCGTGTCAATGCTAAACGGAATACCGTCTTCGGCAGCTACAAGATATTCATTAAGAAAAACAAGCGGATTTCTGCAGCAATCCGTTATGAGTTCCTTTATATCCTCTTTCTTCCATGTCTTCTCGATGTGGTCCGAAAAATCCTTTATGATTTCCGAAACGGGCACGGATGGATCTGCAAGCTTCTCCAATTCGCCGAAAAGAAATGTCTTAAAGTTCCTGCTCGAGTAGCCAGCATCGACAAGCTCAAGTATCGCAAAGAGCCTAATCATAGCATCGGCAAGCGGCGTTACATCCTTCTCTGTTATGTCGTCGGCTTTGAAGCGGTGGAAGTAGGTAGCAAGGAAGAATCTGAAGTTCGCGTTGAATCTTGAGAGCACCTGCACTGAGGCATATTCGGACGCTTTCTTCCATATCTCCGCAATATTTATCATTTCATTGCTGAGCTTAACAGGCTTCATCAGGATGTTCCTGTTCAGTTCCGTAAAATACCTTCGGAGACCAGGCATCGTTACGTTAGGTGAGCCAGATTCGCCGATGATCTCACCGCCAGCCGCCCTCTCGTAGTACATCTGCTGCATCAAAATAGAGTCGAGATCGCATATGCCGAGTCCGACGAGTTCGTCTACCTGCTCCTTGAGCTCTTCCCATGCATTACTGAAATCATTACTCAGTCCTTGTGATTCAGCGTTTGCATATAGCTTAGCGGAGATAATATCTGAATCGAAAAGCGGCAAGCCGTCGGAATTAAGCGAGTTGAACATCGTGATTGCCTGATCAACATTCCAGCTCATGATTTCGATGATTTCGCATTCCTCGATTATCTTATTGGTTACGGCATTGAGCTGTGAGTCGGAAAGCCGGCCAGCGTTATCATAGAAGAATTTGAAGTTGCGGAAAAAATTCGTGAATTTATTATCTTTCTGCTTATATGGAATTCTTCTTACATTACGCTCCGCTTCCTTATAGTCTGAAGCCATGAGAATCGTATTGAAGTCGTCTTCGTAGCGTTCATTTATTGAATGATTCTCCATCAGCCTAGTATTTCTGTATATCTCAGCATCTGCTTTTTCGTCTGGATCATATGAAACGGCATCATCTTTCACCTTGTAGAGGATCTGAATCAGCTTACACCTTCTCCCTCTCAGACCTCGAAGAAGCTGGATAGAATCCTTATCATCTGACACCATTGGAATCCTTTCGTTGATTCTCATAAGAAGTGCTTTGAAGAGCAGGTAAAAGGTTGTTGTTCTCTGCTGACCGTCAATCAGGACGAATTTCGTATCATTATCCTGACAGTTGACAATGATTGTTCCAAAGAAATAATTATCATCGCTATCGAGATCTGAATAATCCAGCAAATCCTGCCAAAGCTTATCGCAGTTATCCTTTGTCCATGAATATGCCCTCTGATATTCCGGTATAACAAATATCGTGTTCTTTTTGATATTAAGATATTCGCCGATTACAACTGTCTCTGGTTTTATGTTCTGTGGCATTGGTTTCCTCCATATGCTTTGGTTTTATGCTGTATTATATTGCATATATGAATCTGATAGATAGATATAGGGGATGTCTCATCGGAGGAGCCGCAGGAGACGCTTTGGGCTATCCTGTAGAATTCATGGGTCTTGACGAGATAATCAGGGAATACGGCACGGAAGGCATAACGTCTTATAAGCTTAGGAACGGAGTTGCAGAGATATCTGACGACACCCAGATGACGCTCTTTACCGCGACCGGTATCCTGCTTGGGGTCACAAGGGAATGCATGCGCGGCATATCAGCTGAACCCTGGGTGTATATCCGCTACAGCTATAAGGACTGGTACAGGACTCAGACAGAGGGATATCCGCTTGATGGCTATCATCATTCATGGCTTGATGATGTCCCGGAGCTGTTCTCCAGAAGAGCGCCTGGGAATACATGCCTGAGCGCACTTGCCTCGGATGCGGAGGGAACTGTTGAGAATCCAATCAACAGCAGCAAGGGTTGCGGAGGCGTTATGCGCGTCGCTCCCGTCGGACTCTATTTCGGAAGGAAATATGACATAGATACGGCCGATCTTGTAGGCGGGGATGTAGCGGCGCTTACGCATGGCCATCCACTTGGCTATATCCCCGCCGTCGCGCTTACCCACATCATCACGCTTATTGTCCATCATGGATGCGCTATCGATGAGGCTGTTGCTGCCATGCGTACTGCGATCAGGGACCAGAAATACGACAAGAAATCTATCGACTTTTTCCTCAGCATAATCGGAAAGGCTGTTGATCTTTCATATGACAGGAAGATTGATGACCGAAAAGCCATAAGCATGATTGGCGAAGGCTGGGTAGCTGAAGAGGCCCTGGCTATCGCGATCTTCTGTTCTCTCAGGCATGGCGATGATTTCGGCAAAGCACTGGCGGCTGCGGTGAACCATGATGGCGACAGCGATTCGACAGGATCCATAACAGGGAATATCGTAGGGGCTTATCTCGGACTGGAAGGGATTCCCGATGAATGGATAAGGAATCTGGAGTTGAAGGATATCATTCTGGAGATTGCTGATGACCTCTTCCAAGACTGCCGTATCTCGGAATACGGGAAGGAAGAGGATCCTGAATGGGAAGAGAAATACATCTACAACAGGATTCCAACACACCTATGAAGAAACAATACCTCCCATCATGACTAAGAGAAATGAAACATTTCATATTGCATTCCTCTGCAGCTATGTTATCATCATTCCTGCCAGCGCGGCAAAAGGAAACCGGTTGGAAGTGATCTTCCTTCCAGAAATGGAAATCTACAGGAAGATGCGAAACAGAAATTTTATTTGAGGCTGAAAATACTAAGAAGCAAGTTTATTTAAATTTCTGCTATACAATAATGATATATTTAAGATATCGGTTCTATCATAGCATTTTCTAAATCCAATTTACGCTTCATCATTTTTCTGAATCAGCAATATTCACGGACATCTGAACGGTTATCGATTTCCCATTTTAGAGCCATTTGGCCGCGCATATGAAAGACTGCAAAGACTCTTGATATCAAAGGAGGAGATTTACGTGAGCATCTCCCTATTAAGCGCAATAGCAGAAATTGCAGAAGAACTTTCTGCTAGACGGATGACAATGTCCGGCACCGGACTTGTCGGGAAGTTAGAGAAGAGAGGTTTTTCCTTTATGGGAGAACCCTCAGTAATCGCTTATCAGCTTGTACGCAATGCAGCAATCATTGCCGCAAGGATGAACTATGACTCGCTAGTAGTAGCCATCACTTCCTCGTTCACCGATGACGACGGCTGGCCGCTACTGGTCGAGACTGAGAAGGAGGCGGCTATATGAAGAAGAGTCGCATGAACGCTGTTATGCGTGCAATCACAGAGATTGCTTATACTGTCTGGAACAACTACGGAAGGCATATCAGGCCTTCTGAGCTCCGGAGAATCATCAGAACGAGATATGGGCTTGTTGCAGGAGAAAGAAGAGGACTGTTTACTCAGATCAGATACGCATACCACTACGCCGTGGAGGAAGGCAATCAGGGCATAGCTGACTGCATTGCATCGTGCTTTATCAAAGAGAACGGCGAATATGCCTACATTCCATGAGGAATACAATCCTATTCATGAGGGCCGCTGCGAGGCGGCCTTCTCATAGCTAAGATTATTCCCCTATTTCCACCATCCCAGCCGATTAAACGCATCAAGCTGCTTTTGGTTATTAATTATGTCCAGCTTCTGAGTTCTAATCGTTCTGGGAATCATTTGAAATATGTCAGAGTGAAAAGATCTGAATTCCGTTTCGTCCATGTCGAATACAGCAGTAGCAATATTCGTCAGATCATTGGATATGCATACCATGTCCATTGCAAGCATATCCTGAATGTCCTCGTCTTCTGCAAAATTGATAAATGCATAAGGAGCGGCCATCTGCTTCACATCCTCAGAGAATACAGTTCCGATGAGCTTCTTCCGAAAGGCATTCTCAAGTCTTGGGAACTCATAGATAAGGAAATCGATGGAAAGACCCAAAGCCGCAGCAAGACTGATGGCCTTGTTCAGTGTTATGGCTCTATCAAGTCTCTGCCAGCCTGATAGAGAACCAAAGGCGATATCATGCTTTATGATTTTTGCCAGTTGGTACAGCGATATTCCCCTATAGGCTGCAATCACATAGAACATGAACAGAAAGAATCTATTAGCAAAAACAGGAAGCTCAGATGCGGAAAACATGCCACCAAGATACTCGGTATGCATCTCATCCAAATCAGAGATTATCAAAGACTGGGTGCGACGTACTACCTTTTCAAACTTCTCTGCTGGACGCCTGTACGTACTCATCGAATCCGCAAAGGCTACAGATGGCCGATTACCTAAAGCAGGAATCGTCTTACGGTGTCCGAATGTCACGGAAATAGCCGAATGAATCATTCCGATGGCATTGAAATCCATAGATGGCAACAGCCGGCAGAAATCTGTTCTTTCCTTATGTTCAGGAGCATTCCATAATGCCTCAAGTCTTTTGTTGTTCTCTCGTAGAGGATTCCTGACCACATAATCTTCTGGATATACTGCACTGTCTATAGATATAGATAAATAGGAACATATAAGTGCTGCATGAGTGAGACTTGGAAATGTTACTTTTCCTTTTCCGGTCCGGAGATTATATAATCCTGTACGTACAACACACTCCCCAATATGTGTTCTCAGAGCCAGCTCCTGATCCGATATTCCCTGCTCATCACAAACCCTTTGGATCGTTCTCCAGAAACGAACTGCGACATCTGCATTCTTCCTTTCAGACTCTTTCGTATAGCCCGTTCCTGTCATTGCAGATATTCCTCCGTCTGCATCAGCATTCTCACATCCTTGAGAGCCGCCTCATGCGTCCTATCAGGGATGATGAACGAGCCGAAGCTTCCACCGTTCCTTGTGAACGAAAGGAAATACTCCTTCCCTTCGAGGCTGCTGAGAACCTTGATCTCCTTCATCTCCGCAAAAACACCTGTGCAGATAAGCGTGACCGACTCGGTGATGACCGCGCCTGTTATGATCCCCTTCTCATCGAAGAGGATGATTCCCCTCTTCGGATACACGCCAACAAGAGGGACCGAAAGATAAACGCTCCCATCGACGGCAATCTCGGCAACTGAGATATCCGCCTTTTCCAGCATCGCCTTGATGCTCGCCCTATCCGAAATGATGCCTACCATCTTATTATCGCTATTCATTGCTATTTTCTCTCCTCGGTTATCGCTATATATTATAGCCCGCATCAGCAATCCGATGCCAATGCAGACCATATATCCGGACTACTTTCTCTTCTCCCTTTCCGCAACGACCTCAACAACGAGCGGCCTTGACCTCCACACCTCCATGACCTTGTCAACGGGCTCCGCAAGGAACGGCAGCGTGATCCCGTTCCTTCCCTCGGCAGCGAGGCTCTCGGCGAATCCATACACGCGCTTCTTCTCCTGGAGATTCCACGCATTGTCATAGAACTGGATGCCCGCTATCGCATTCCCATAGACAGAGAGCCTGTCATAGAGGATGCTTGCCCAGCCATCCTTTGTTCTTACAGAAACCCTGGCTGTATCTCCGTCCTCATCGTATATGAATCCGACCCTCTTCCTCCTGAGGCACGCGATGAGAGAGTCCGGTCCTGTTCTGAAGCCCTCATAGATCTGATACTTCCATGAGGGGCATCTGACGTTCGCAGCCATATCTCCCTCTGCCCTGAACGTCAGGCGGGTATAATCCCTGTGGAATGCGGCAGACACGAGGCTGTCAGGATAGATCTCGATGCCGTTCTCATCTGCCATGTATTCCATCTTCCCATCCGGGCTGAATCCGACCGATGCGAATGCCTGCTTCTCGAAGCGTGTGTAGCCCATCACGCGGAACCTGATGAGCATTGCGCCATCCGATATGCCCTTCCCTTCGTGGCAAGGGATGCGGTTCTCTTTCAGGAATGCGATGAAGGCATCCGCTGTCCTTATCCCGCCGTCGTCATAGATCTCGAGACGGGTATCGGGCTTGCCCTCACTGCGTCTGTACACGATCGTGCATCCCTTCTTCGAGTCCCTCGGCTCATGCGGCCTGCCGTCCGCGGTCTCCCTCTCCTCCGTGGAAAGGCCCATCATGATAGCCCTTCCGTCCTCAAGCGTCCCGATGAGCTTCCTGCCCATCCCGTTCTCTCTTTCCCTGCTCTTTTCCATATAGAGCCTCCTTGTCTGTATTCGGAGAACATGGTCTCCTGATTACTGCCGGAAAAGCGGACCCTGCTGTTCCCCATATGTATAGCGGAACAGCTCGAACCCTCCGGCTCGGACAGGAAGATATCGTCCTCCGTATGTATAGAGGCCGGATTCGAACCCATTGCCTCCTGATATATCCCCGGAAAGCGGACCCCGGATCTTCCGGAAATTCCGGATATTCCGGAAAAAAAGGATTTTCTGAAGGTGCAGTGGGCTGGAACCAGAAGAGAGAACGGCAGAACCCTGGCTGGAGGCTGTTCTTCAGGGGCTGCGTATCCATCGATAGCCCTCTATGATTATGCCGATCTTCATCATATAATCCTTAGAGGAGATGAGAGTCCTTATAATGGGCATCGGAGGTTCCGGAGGCGGGGCCGAGGCTGCTGAGTACTATCTTAATCAGGGGAATGAGGTAATGGTGCTCTCCCCTTCCGATGAAAGCCGGAATGAGCAGACAAGAAGGAACCTTGAAGAGAGAGGGGCCATTTTTATCACGCGGCAGGAGGCTGAATCAGAGGCAGGAAATGCAGATATCGTCGTCAAGATGCCCGGCATCCCTGTCCCGTATATCATTAAGAAGAAAGCCCGCAGGATCATCAATGATATTGCAGCGCTTCTTGAAGATCCAAGAACGGAGCGTATGAAAAGGATCATCATCCTTGGCTCGAAAGGAAAGACAAGTACGGCATCAGCGCTCTCGGCAGCATTATCGGAGCTTGGGATAAAGGCAGCTTCAACGGAGGGAGTTGGCTACTCTGCCTTCCATATCCTCTCGGAAATCGAGAATGACAATATGGTCTACGATGCGGTGATTATCGAGATGTCGCAGTGGCAGGTGCGTGATACGGCAGAGGCGCTCTCATTCCATTGGCCGAGGATAGATATCATAGGGATAACGGATAACATCGCGCTCCCGACATCGCCTTCCGACTTCTCTGCCGAAGGTGGCCTGATCATCGGGCCATGGACAAGGCGGCTTATCATCCCAAGGTTTCTCAGGGAGAAGCTTCTCTTCTCAGGAATCATAACAAAGGCGAAGGTGCGCTCATACCCTTCCCCGCTCAATCCTTTCAAGCATAAGGCTGGAAGCGAGCTTGCATGGGAATGCATACGCTCTATCGGGTTCAGACGCAAGGATATCAACAAAGCGATACTGAGCTATAAGGGAATCCCGAACAGGCTTGAGCTCGTTGCCGTCGATAACGGTGTATCCTTCATAAATGATTCGGCATCGGTATTGCCTATATCGGTGCAGTTCTCGATGAGGGGAATGAAAGGCACGCCCGTGCATCTCATACTGGGCGGGACGGATAAAAGCCATACGGATATAGAGGAACTGACAGGACCGATAAATGATGCGGTGTCCGTAACCCTCCTCTCTGGAAGCCTGACAGACAG
>CALXLE010000046.1 GCA_944389115.1 uncultured Spirochaetaceae bacterium | reverse complement strand
GGGAAGAGCGTATCGATGACCCTCAGGCCTGTGATGAGAGGAACCTTGAGATCAAGATGATCGGCAACAGGTCTAGGAACACGGATCGGCCAGTGCTGTATCATCGTAAGCGGATAGCTCTTTCCGCTCTCATCCTCAATCTGGGCAATCGTATCGGTAACGGTGTAATCGCCCTCGGCAGCTATGCTTGTGATGGTAAGCTCACCCTTGAATGATGGCGGAACCATTATTCTGTGCTCGACACGTTCAGTCTCCTGGACCGTACCGAATACAGAACCGCGCGATATCCTGCTCCCAACCTCTGCTGAAGGCACGAAATGCCATAGTTTGTCATGGCTGACGGCAGGGACTTCGATACCCTTGCCAATAAAATCACCGGAGAGTGTCCTGATCTCCTCGAGTGGCCTCTGGATGCCATCATAGATGTTCCCGATAAGCCCAGGACCAAGCTCGACCGAAAGGCTCATTCCGGATCCGTAGACATTGTCGCCAGGAGCAATGCCTGTGGCATCCTCATAGACCTGTACTGTAGCTCTATCCCCGTCAAGCTTGACGATCTCTCCTACGATGCGCATATCAGAGACATGCACAAGCTCCATCATCATAGCATCAGTAATGCCGCTGATGGTCAGGACAGGACCGTTTACGCGCTTAACCTTACCTACTATTCTCTCTTGCATTTTCTTCCTGCACTATTCTCTTGATATCCCTCTGATACCGTCTGATCCTCACCCCGAGCTGGTTATTGTATGAAACCTTGCCGTCCATTGACGAAAGCATCACACCTGCACCGCTTATCCTGACAGGATCGATGGTGAGATTCACCTCAGCACCTGTAAGATCGAGCACCTTCTTCTCAGCCCTCTGCAGAATCTCATCAGTAACAGGAGTCCTGACGGAAAAAGCGACCTTGGCATCCTTCCTGTCAAGACCGATGGCAGCCTCCGCAATCCAGTCTACAATCACATCGCTGAATCCGGGCTCGCTCATCCTCTTATCGATCCGTCTCTCCACCTCAGCCATGATCTCCTTGTAGGAGGAATCAAGGTTCTTCAGCTCAGAGAGCCTGTCGATATTCCTCTTAGCGCTCTCCTCCCGGAGCTTTATCTGCTCAAGGCGCAGAGCATAGGATTTCTCAGCTGAGCTTCTCTCCTTCTCAGCCCGCTTTCCACCTTCGCTGATGATACTGGCAGCTTCCTCATTGGCCTTGCCGATGATTGCATCTGCCTTCTTTCTGGCATCATCAAGTATGCCTCTGATGAGGGGATTCTCTTCACTGGTCATAGAGACACTCCTATAGCTTCATTTACCAGCTCCCTGAGATCAGGCCCCTTCTCCCCGCCAGGAGACGGAATCTCCACGACAAGCGGGAATGTTTCAGAGAAAAGGAATCTGTCAACCGTGCTGCGGATCATCCCGGCAGCTGCGGATGTGATGATTATGACAGCATGCTCCTTGTCCTCCAGAGCCTTATCCCACGCGGCCCTTGCCTCCGCCTCTGTCGAAACGGCAATGCCGTTGACACCTACGAGGGAGAAGCCCAGGACCGTATCGGAATCACCGATAACAAAATATTCCATATCTCATGCGTTGCCGAGAATCATCAGGGCTGTAATGAATCCAAAGACGACGAGACCTTCCGCAAGAGCGATGAAGATAAGCGCGTTCGTTGCAATCTCCGGTTTCTCGGAAATAGCACCCATGGCAGCAGCTCCTACATTTGATATAGCCATTCCTGCACCGATTGCGCCAAAGCCGAAGGCAAGAGCCGCTGCGAAGCAGACCCATGCTGTATTGCTGTCTCCATTCTGGACAGCATCAGCTGCAGCTGAAAGAGTCGGAGTGAAGATGAATGCGGTTGCTGCAAGCAGCACAAGCGTGAACACAAGCGAAAGACCCATCTTTCTCTTGAATGCGTATGCGGTCATATGTTGACCCTCCTATATCAATCGGACACGATCCTGCTTCTGAGCCCCACTGGCTCGAAAGCGATTCCGTGACCGGTAAAATACTTGGTGAAGAACTCGTAATAGTTGAGCCTGAGGGACTGGATTCCTGCGGACATTCCCTCAAGGACTATGACGAGCACATTGCCCAGCAGAGCAATGATGACGAATGCTATCGCGTTCCCCGGAAGAGCCGCAAGCTGATAAAAAGCCATCATCAGCGATGCATGTGCTATTCCGAGTCCTGCGACTCTCATGAACGAGAGCGTGTTGGAGAGAAGACCGGAGAAGATCTCAAGGACCTCCACCAGGAACTCCATCACAGTGCTCAGAATGAGGTGGGAGATTGTTCCTGCATCCTGTCCTCTGTGCTTCCTGATGATGAATTCCAGAGGCTCCTTGACCAGGATAAGGACAAGGCAGAATGCAACTAACGGCATGAACCATGGAGCGGACGGGAATACCCTGTATCCAGACCTGACGAAACCGTATGCGAACCAGATACCAGCTGCATAGAGCACACCGCCGACGATTCCGTTCTTATCAAAGACAAGCTCAATATAGCGCTTTTTCCTGAAAAGATTTATCCAGTTGAGGAAGAGACCAAGGTATATGACACCGATACCGAAGAAAATCGTGATGGCAAGGATGTCATAGACAGAGTTTATGAGTCCTGGTACAGGCTCTCCTTCCACAACAGCATCAAATGGGAACCATAGCGCCGGTATCTGCAGACCGAAAAGAGATCCGAATAGAAGACCTCCAACCATCGATGCCGGCCCAAGATAGATCAGGAGCGTACAGAGATATCGTGACAGAAGTCCGTCCTTCATCTCCGGATGCTTCCTGTATACAGAGCTTCCAATGAGACCGACGAGGAGAAGAACCAGTCCCTGGCCGACATCCGCGAACATAAGCATGAACATAAGCATGTATGCAACAGCTGTGAACGGTGTCGGATTGATTGATCCGTATTCCGGTGTATTGTAGTTGTCGACCATGCGCTGGAAAGGCCTCAGTATCTTCGGGGACTTCATGGCGACAGGAACCTCATCGCGCGGGAGCGAGTCGGCATCCGTCCATTCGACTATCGATACACCCTTCGTTACCTCATAGATTATCCGAGAGATATCATCGGCATATTCTGCAGGCACCCAGCCTGAGAAGAGTGTCGTATTCTTCGTATATGAGAAGCATGACTCAACATGCTCGCAGAGCTCATGGACACGGACATTCGTCCACATCGGAATCAGCTTGTCACGGCTCTCGAGGATCTTTGACTTCGCATCTTCCGAAAGCTCTGCTAGCTTCTGCTGTATTTCCCTGGACAGGTCCTTTGCTTTGCCAAGAGCCTCTGGAAGAGCATTCTTCTGCGTCTCCGGATCGGGGCTCTCCGCCCATCCGAACTTATCCATCAGGTCCGATACCCGCTGTGAATCGCGGCGGAATGTGAGCGAGATATACGGCTCAGAATCGAAAAGATAGATGCCATCGATAAGCTGCAGCCTTGAAAGAAGATCCTTGGCAGATCCATGGGTAATCGTACCGGTGCGGAGGTCGAGATACTCATTCTTCCCCTCTGCCGCATAGCGCTGTATCTCAGAGTAGCTCAGAAGCTTCTCATTGAGCTCTTTCTGCTCCGCCCTTATTGTCTGAAGAGAACCGGAAAGCCTGTCCAGAAATCTCCTGTACCCTTCCATATCAAGAGGAGGAAGCTGATCGATATCCACGCTCTCGATATCGGGAAGGGAGATGCCGGCTTCCCTCATGAGCGTCTCGATCCTTACCCTGGCATCGGTAAGAGCCGCACGTGGAACGGATGATGAATGGGACGAAAGCCTGGACATCTTATCCGCAGGGAGCGCATCTATATGGACGAACTCCATAACGCCTTTCCTGAGAAGCGCACGCACAACGCTGTCTCTATCGTTCTCCATGACAACCGCAGTAAGCATCTTCATCTTCTGGGTAAACATGCTCATAAGCCCAAAGCCTCCCTGATCTTCCCTTCGCTCCAGCTGTAGCTCTTCGCTGAGAGCACCGCCTGGATCATGCTGTCCTCCTGGCGCTCGAGGAAGAAATACGATAGGACGACACCGATGGAGAAAGGCTTGCCAAGAAGCAGGCGCTGATAAGCCTTCAGGCGCCATGCGGCAAGATAATTCTCAATAAGCATTATCTGCCTGGCATTCTCCTCCATAGTCGTGAAATCGTCGGCAGTACGCCTTATATTGTCTATTTCCTCTGTTATCGCTGGATAGCGGCGATGCACTATATCCTTAAGAGAGGTAATCGGGTCATCCGACCTGAGGACGCCTCTTCTGGCAGCCTCCGTGCCTATGTATCCAGCAGGTATTATCACCTCGGAAAGCATTGAGCCTTCAAGGTGATAGTAATATCCATATCTGACGAGTATCAGTATGTTCTTCAGATCGATATCCACATTGTAGATATTCTCAGCAAGATGGCGGTCAGCAGCAGGCAGCTTCCTTATCGCCTCCATCAGATGAGAGAACCACATATGGTCGAGTGCTATCTCAAGGGGGAAAAGCCCGCTCTTTGAGAGAGATTCGAATGTGAATGCAGAAAGGATATCCTTATATGGAGTTCCAGCCACAGCCGTCTCCACCTCGCCAAATGCTGACGCATTCATTATCCTGTCATAGTCTATAGGATGGACAATAAGCGTGCGGCAGACATATTTTGCCCTATCCGAAATGCTATGGTGCATGATGGAAGCGGAGTACCACAGCCTTATCGCTGTCTTGAGATTCTCCATCTCAAGCTTCTCAAGCAGGACAGTCATGAAAAATGAGCTTTCAGGAGGAAGAAATGGTACAATCTCCCGATATGACGCGACCTGCTCCTCAATCAGAGACAGCTCTGCGGCCTCAAGGTCGCCCGTGCTTCTGTAGACATCCGCAATGTGCTGATGCCTCGTTCCATCAAGCTTCGCGACAGCCTCAACGAGCGTAGGAGCTTTGATCATGTTCTCGATTATGTCCGATGAGCGCATGATGCCGATACGTGCTCTCAGCCGGGCATTGATGTATGCATAATCTGAAACCCTGCTCATTACTCGTCCTGCACTCCTGTGCTGAGTATGCGGTTCACGATACGCTCAGCGGCCCTGTCCAGAACCTCCGGATCGACATGATTCTCTCCGGAAAGAATCCTTGCCCTTTCCTCTTCATACATTGCCAGATGAGATGCCAGGAGAGCCTCTGCCGCATCGACATCGCTCTGGCCCCGCTTCCTTGCTTCCTCAAGGGACTGGGAAACCAGCTTTGCCGCCTTATCATTGGCAGCAGCTATAATCGAGCTGGCTTCCTTCTGTGCATTCTCTATGATTTCTTCTGCTTCATCCTCTACTGAGAGGATGCCGTCAATCACACCACTCTGCATATGCACTCCGTTATGGTAACACTTTGCATAATGTGATACCAATTGTCAAGCAATACGCACAAACTGCAATATATACTGATTATATAAAATTATATAATCTTTATTATTAAATAACGATATAATTCAGGTTTAAAAAACTAAAAGGAATATATCATTCCTGAACTATAGCTGCAAAACCATCCAACTTCTCAAGCGCAGCGGCAAATGCGGCTTCATCACCCTCCGGAGTGCCACAGCCCAGGAAGGAGTACTTCATTCCGAGATACTCAGCCATCTCAGAGAACTGCTCTGAGAGTATCCTGTATTCAGCATCGCTCTCCTCTGCTTCCCCATTCATGATGACAGCAAGCTTCTTTCCCCTGAGCTCTCCGTCCCTGAGCGCATAGAGCCTGTCTATGACCAGCTTGATCTGGGCAGTCACCTGCCACCAATAGACGGGAGAGATAAGGGCAATGCCGTCCGATGTCCTGACACTTTCCAGAACCGAGGGCATATCATCCTTCTGCACGCATGTCCCGTTCCCTATGCCTTTGCAGTAGCCGCAGGCCCTGCACGGTCCTATATGGAGATTCCTCGCATAGATGATCTTAGAGCCTGTAAGCCTGGCAAAACGCTCAGCTATCCTATCTGAATACATTCCCTTTCTTGGGCTGCCTGCTATCACGATCATGAAGTCTTCCCTCTTCCATATAAAGTATGCGGTCTGAGATATACTCAAGAGCCATTCTATCATGGCTTATGACAATAAGCGAGGCATCTATAGACTCAAGCAATGACAGCATCTCCGACCGGAGCGATGCATCAAGTGAGGATGTAATCTCATCGCATATGAGGATCTCCGGTTTAAGCGCAAGAGCCCTTGCTACTGCGATCCGGGCTTTCTCCCCGCCGGAAAACTCATCTGGACGCTTATCCATATCACCGATGCGAAGACTGACGCAATCAAGAAGACCCGAAAGGAAGCTCTCCTCCGAGCCATCTATCGTATGGTTGTATCTCGCTCCTTCCAGGATTATATCCCTTGCACTCATCCTCCCATTGAGCGTGGTACCAGGATCCTGAGGAACCATCTGGATCGGGACCCGTAGCTTCCTTAACCTGCCAGAAGGAACCTTAACTAGATCGATGCCATGGAATATGACACTGCCTGAATCCGGCATCACGAGGCGCAGGAGGCACTTCATCAGCGTAGTCTTCCCAGATCCGGACTTCCCTTCAATGCCAAGCCTCTCACCTTTTGACAGGGTGAAGGATGCCGAATCGACAATAATCCGGCCGCCAAGGCTCTTTGAGATATCCTTTGCTGAAAGTATCTCAGCCATTGATGCACCTCCAGCTGTGGCTTCCTTCCCTCTTCACCGGCACTGGAAGATCACACTGCGCTGCACGGTATGGACATCTTGATGAGAAAGAGCATCCGGGAACAGAATCATATGGGGAAGGCATCTTTCCGGGAATGGAGAACAGCCTGCCGCGCTCATCCTTCTCCAGTGACGCACACCGGAGCAGGAACGATGTATATGGATGCCTTGGGGAAGAAAGAACATCCTCTGCACCTCCCTCCTCAACGGTATATCCTCCGTGCATCACAGCGATGTGTGAAGCATATTCAGATGCGAGAGGAAGATCATGGGTAATCATTAGAATAGATGCAGACAGTTCAGATGCCATCTTCCTGACAAGATCCATCATCATATGGGCAATATCATCATCAAGGGATGATGTAATCTCATCAGCGACAAGGAGCTCCGGACCGGGAGCCATGGCGATTGCGGTGAGCGCTCTCTGCCTCATTCCGCCGGAAAGCTCATGAGGATACATATCATAAGCCTCCTCTATTCCTGCCTCTGATAGTATTCTCCTTATGTTCTCCTCAGAAGAATCCCTGCCATTGATCCTGAGGACGGTCCTTACCTGCTGTCCTATCCTATAGACAGGATTCAAGGCATCCGCTGCGCTCTGGAGCATAAGGGAGATACCTCTTCCCCTTACTGAGCGGAAGCTGTCTTCCGGCAATGCAAGCAGATCCCTTCCAGAGAATACAATGCTTCCGGATACGGTAAAGCCGGCAGGGAGGAGCCCGGATAAAGCAAGCGCTGTCAGACTTTTTCCTGCTCCGGATTCACCGACAAGCGCAGTGATTCTGCCCCTGAAAACAGAAAAGGAAGATGACCTGACAGCCTCTTCCTTTCCTTTTCTTATACTCAGATTGCTGACAGAAAGAAGAACATTGTCCATACTCCCTCCGCCATTTCTAGTCGGGCAAGGCGGATTTGAACCGCCGACCCCAAGTCCCCCAGACTTGTACGCTAAACCCCTGCGCTATTGCCCGAGTACGACAAGCAAATTAGCACAATCGGCAGATAGTGTCAAACAACATGATTCCTTAAAACGCCCAGCCCTTCTATCTCCACCTCGACGATATCGCC
>CALXLE010000045.1 GCA_944389115.1 uncultured Spirochaetaceae bacterium | reverse complement strand
CCCGGCGGCTTTTTCCATCACCATGGGTGATGACATCGATCGCTAAATTAGTTATATTTGGTAAACTGGAATACAGATCTATAAGATTGGAATAAGGATGGGCACTATGGTTGCTGATAAGAACGTAAAGGTACTGGAAGGATCCAGAGCAGAGCTTACGATTACAGTTGATTCCGCCTCTATCGAGAAGGCATATTCGGAAAGACTTGCGAAATATGCAAAGGAAGTCCAGATTGATGGATTCAGGAAGGGAAAGGTCCCTGCATCCGTTCTCGAAAGGAAGTTCGGCGATTCGATAAGGGAAGAGAGCACCTTCAAGGTAATGGAAGATGGTCTCGAGGAAGCTCTCAAGGATGTTCCTGAGAATCAGAGGCCTATAGCGTTCTCAACACCAGAGCTGCAGAACGAGGATAAGCTCCTGCCTTTCCAGAAGGGACAGGATGTAACATTTTCCGTCATCTATGATATCTATCCTGAGTTCGAGCTTCCTGCATACACAGGACTCGAGGCAGAGGTTCCATCCGTTGAGGTGACCGAGAAGGATATCGATGACAAGATCGAGGAACTGAGGGACAGAAACGCTATTGTCAGGACAAAAGACGGTGCAGCTGCTTCCGGCGATATCGTGACAGTCTCCTATGCAGAGCTCAATGAGGATGGCAGCAAGAAGGCAGATACCGAGAGGAATGACTTCACATTCACCCTCGGCTCAGGCTACAACTTCTACCGCATCGACAAGGATGTGGAAGGAATGAGCAAGGGAGAGACAAAGACTGTCGAGAAGAGCTACACAGAGGAGGACCACGTCCCCGGCTATGCTGGAAAGACGATCAAGCTCACAATCACGCTCAGTGAGGTGAAGACGAGGGAGCTTCCAGCTGTCGACAACGAATTCGCAGAGGATGTGAAGGACGACTATAAGACAGTTGATGATCTCCGCGCAGGCATCAAGGCTGACTACGAGAAGGAGATTGAGGAGAGACTCGGTCATATCAAGGAGGATGCCATCGTAAAGAAGATCGCTGAATCCACAGATTTCGCACTCCCCCGCTCCATGGTCGAGGCACAGCTTGAGCAGAGATATAGGCAGTTTGTCTCCCAGTCCGGGATGAAGCCGGAGTTCGTCGAGAAGATGCTCAAGATGCAGGATATGACGAAGGAAGATCTTCTTGAGAACTGGAGGAAGGATACAGAGGAGATGATCCGTGCCCAGATAATCCTCGACAAGATCATGAAGAAAGAGGACTTCCCTGTCGATGAAGAGGAGCTTAACAAGAGATGCGATGAGACTCTCAAGAACATCCCAGAGGCAGACAGGGAGAGCTACAGGGGAATGATCAAGGATGAGATGCAGTTTGCCAAGGTCGTTCCGTTCCTTCTTGAGAAGAACACATTCAAGGAAGGAAAGAAGCTCAGCTATCAGGAGTTCATCTATGGAGCTGCAGAGGCTGAGAACGAGAACTCAAAGGAAGAAGCATAATTGAACGAAAGGATGAATACTCTTGTCCCCTATGTGCTAGAGCAGTCGGGGACAGGAGAGAGACAGTATGATATTTTCTCGCGCCTTCTGAAGGACAGGATCATCTTCGTCGATGGCGAGATAACCGATGCGATGGCTGATCTCGTTGTCGCTGAGCTCATATTCCTCGAGAGCGAGAATCCGAAGAAGGATATAAGCCTGTATATCAATAGTCCAGGCGGAAGCGTCACAGCAGGGCTTGCCATATATGACACAATGCAGTATATAGCCTGCCCTGTCTCCACAATCTGCGTCGGGCAGGCATGCTCGATGGCTGCAATCCTTCTCGCAGCAGGCGAAAGAGGAAAGAGATCGATACTTCCGAATGCCCGTGTAATGATACACCAGCCTTCCGGCGGAGCCGAGGGTCAGGCAAGCGATATAATCGTAAGCTCACGGGAGCTCCAGAGAATCAATGATACGACAAAGCGTCTGATGGCAATGCATACAGGCCAGAGCGAGGAAAGGATCCAGAAGGATATCCTCCGCGATTTCTATATGGATGCCGAAGCAGCGCTTGAGTACGGAATCGTTGACAGGATAATGAGAAGGTAATATGGCAAGGAACGCAAAATACTGTTCATTCTGCGGCAGGCCGCTTGCGGATGGATCGGTGAGATATGTTGCAGGTCCAGGCGTGGCAATCTGCGAGAACTGCGTCAGCACCTGCGTTGACATACTCAGCAATCAGGGAGGCATGGACAGGACCTCAGATATCGAGATCGGAGAGATCCCTACCCCGCATGAGCTAAAGGAGTATCTCGATCAGTATGTCATCGGCCAGGATGCGGCGAAGAGAGTTCTCTCCGTTGCTGTCTACAACCATTACAAGAGGGTCAAATACGCGGCCAGAATCGCAGAGTCCGGCGTCGAAATCGACAAATCGAACATTCTTATGATCGGCCCGACAGGAACGGGAAAGACACTTCTTGCAAGAACACTTGCGAAGAAACTCGATGTTCCATTCGCTATTGCCGATGCAACGACGCTCACCGAAGCGGGCTATGTCGGAGAGGATGTAGAGAATATCCTCCTGAAGCTGATTGAGGCCGCTGACTTCGATATTCCGAGGGCTGAGCATGGCATTATCTTCATCGATGAGATCGATAAGATCGCTAAGAAGGGAGAGAATGTCTCTATAACCCGCGATGTCTCAGGTGAAGGCGTACAGCAGGCCCTTCTCAAGATCATCGAGGGAACGAATGCCTCTGTTCCGCCGCAGGGTGGAAGAAAGCATCCGAACCAGGAGATGCTCAAGATAAACACATCGAACATCCTGTTCATCTGCGGAGGTGCATTCGTCGGACTTGATAAGGTCATCGAGAACCGTGTCTCCGCCTCGCAGATGGGCTTTGGCGCGGATATCAAGGACAGGGAGGACAAGGATCTGGATGAGCTTTACAGCGAGCTTCTTCCGGATGACCTCATAAAATTCGGTCTTATTCCGGAATTCATCGGAAGGCTTCCAGTGCATGTATCGCTGAACAACCTGAAGCTCGAGGAACTGAAGAGGATTCTCACAGAGCCGAAGAATTCGATCATCAAGCAGTACGAGACATCGTACCAGCTCGATGGCATAAAGCTCACATTCACCGATGACGCCCTTACACAGATTGCTGCGCAGTCCTATGAGCAGAAGACAGGCGCAAGAGGACTCAGGGCAATTGTTGAGAATCTCATGCTCGGCATAAGCTATGAGATTCCTTCCATGTCAGGGGTTAAGGAAGTCATTGTCGATAAGGACAATGTGATCAATAAAACACAGCCGAAGGTCATTGCAGCAGATGGCAAGTATATTCCCGCAATGTGATTCAAGACTCCTCGATGCGATAAGAAGCGCATCGGGGGCAATCATCGTTGCCCATAAGAATCCGGATGGAGATGCCATAGCATCCTCACTTGCCATGGCAGCCATCCTGGAAAGGATGGGAAAGCGGACAGAGCTCCTGAATGACGGTCCATTCCTACGAGGAGATATCAGGAGATTCGAGGATAGATTCCGGAAGGAGGCAACAGGCGAATTCATAAGCACCTCCCCTCTTGTTATCGTCCTTGACTGCTCAACTCCGGACCGTCCTGGGGATGCTTTCAGCAAGATCAGCAATCTGGACAGGATTGTGATTGACCACCATTCATCAGGAGTACCATTCGCAGCGGAGGGAATGAGCTACATCGTACCGGAATCCCCCTCCACAACACTGTGCATAAATGAGGTAAGGAAGGCTCTTGGAGTCGATCTCACAGAGGAGATAGCCTATTTCCTCTACCTTGGATTCGCGACAGATTCGGGGTTCTACCATTTCCTCGGTCAGAGAAGCGCCCCTGATGCGCTTGAGGCAGCAGCCTCATTCTGCAGAGCTGGCGTATCTCCATATGATGTATACGATGAGCTTCATGACGGAAGGAAGCTCTCCGATATAAAGGACATGGCCTCTGTCATATGCGGCGCAGAGCCTATTCTCGGAGGAAAGTTCCTCATGGCCTATCAGAGTGCCTCAATGAAGGACGGGAAACTCAGCGATGGCGTATATGCATCCCTTCTTGAAGCTGAAGGCATCCTGGGAGTCGTTCTCCTCAAGGATAAGGAGGGAACGGTTGAGATCGGCTTCAGATCGAAGCACAAATCCGGAATGGATGTCGGCAAAGCAGCAGCTGTCCTCGGAGGAGGCGGACATATGCACGCGGCAGGCGCAACGATTACGGGCACGATGGACGAGGCAAGGAATACAGTCATAGAGCTCCTGAGGGATTTCATTTGATAATCTCACACATGTAACGCTGATTATGCGCAAGGGCCTTCCTGAAAGATAGCAGGGAGGCTTTTTCCATTTATTGGCATGATTCCTGCATGATAACTCCTGCACAAGGAGGTTACATGAACAGATTCTTCACGGCAGATGCCGATAGGTATATCGGGAAGAAGGTACTTGAATACAACAATGCCGAGAGCGAGGAGGAGAGGCTCAGGCTTGAGTCCTTCGTCAAGGAAAGGACAGGGATACTGCTCTATCTCATACCACAGCGCAATCTCTACATAAGCGAGGAGGATCTCTCAGGTTTCTACCTCGATGTCATCAAGGATATGGACAGAATCATCGGTTCTTTTGCGATATCCGGGTCATCATATATAGCATATCTGACACAGATATGCAGATACAGGTGCATGAGGTACATCAGGAAAAAGGAGAAGGATGAGCAGACGGAGATCGCGCTCATACGTTCCGATCCATCGCTCTATGAGGGCTATCTGCTCAAGGAGCAGGCCCAGCCCTACTCCGCCACCTTTCCCAGAAAGGTATCATCAATGGATATGAATGAGATTCTGGGATACATAATGGGCAGCAAGCCCGGCAGGATCGAGGAGACGGATGCCGAATCAGTCCTGGCCACCCATCTGTCCCGGCCAGTCAACAGAAGGCGCTTCCTGGAATTCCTCCTGCATCTGCCCAAGGTTGAGACCGCATCATTTCTAGCCGGCGTATCAAGGGTCCTGCGTGTGGACAGCGCCGTCATAAGCCGATTCTATGAACTGAGGAACGGAGAGCTCGCGGACAACGATGCGGCAATAGAGAATGCCGAGCTGATAGCTGCGAGGTACTGGAAGATGATAGCGCGGCTCAGGCATGCGATGACAAAGGAAGCGGATACAGAGAAGCTGAAGGACCTGAGGAGAGCGACGGAAAGAGCTACAGGGATATACAGAAAGAGGCTTGAAATCATAAAGTACAGGAAGCGAGGCCTTCCACAGGGAAGGATAGCGGAGATACTTGGCATACCCCGCTCTACCGTCGCCAATGATATAAGCAAGATGAAAGCTCTCCTGGAAGATATCGGGAAAGGCATGGATTAGAGGCGGGAATACAGCTATATTTCTAGTTATGAAGCTTTATTTCGCATCTGGCAATGACCATAAGAGAACTGAGATGTCAAGGCTCCTCGGAGGGTATGAGCTTGTGCTTCCGAAGGATGAAGGCATAGAGTTCGATCCGGAGGAGAATGGATCGAGCTATATTGAGAATGCAGTCATAAAGGCCGAGGCGCTATACAGGATCGTCCATGCGCCTGTGCTTGCAGATGATTCCGGACTATCCGTCGATGCCCTTGGAGGCAGACCGGGGATACACTCTGCGCGCTATGGGGACGAGGAAGCGGGCAGGAAGCTCACAACTGAGGAGAAATACCAGCTGCTGCTGAGGAATATGGAAGGAATCGAGGATAGGAAGGCGCACTTCGTCGCTGCATTATGCCTTATTCTAAGCGACGAGCGCCGCTATATAATACAGGAGACCTGCGAAGGCTCGATTGCCACAGCAGCTTCTGGCACCTCTGGTTTCGGATATGACCCGATATTCTATATCGATGAGGCTGGCATGATATCAGCAGAGCTGCCGGAGGGTGAGAAGGACAGATATTCACATCGTGGCAAGGCCGCAAGGCTGATGAAGCTGCTTCTTGATAAGGAGACTGGAAGATGATTGAGAGAAAGGAACAGAAGAGAGAGGATACATGGGATCTATCGCTGCTATCAGCCAGCGCTGAGGCATGGGAGAAGGATCTGAGGAAGCTTCAGAAGGCATTCGGAAAGGCAAAGAGCTTCAAGGGAACACTTGGAAGGAGCTCGGATGCTCTCTATACCGCACTCTGCTATCTGAGGGATACGGAAAAAGAAGCGGAGAGGATTGGCAGCTGGGCATTCCTCTGCTATGAGGCCGACAGCTCCGATGCCGATGTCCAGCGCCGCTATATGATGTACCAGAATGCTGCATCCGCATTTTCCGAGGAGATCGCATACTTCTCTCCGGAGCTTCTCTCCATCGATGAAGAGAGGATAAAGAGCTGGATGAAGGAGCCGCGATACAGAGAATTCCGTGTATGGCTCAGGAGGAATCTAAGGGAGAAGGAGCATGTGCTCTCAGAGAAAGAGGAACAGCTTCTGTCGCTCTATACACCTCTGGCAGGATCTGCGGAAAAGGCCTTCATGGATCTGAACAATATCGAACTGGATTTCGGAGAGGTCCGTGGCGAGAAGCTTACGCATGGAACATACTCCAAGTTCCTCAAGAATCGTGATGGAAGCATCAGGGAAGAGGCATACAGGAGCTATTACAAAGCTTATGACAGCCATAAGAACACAATAGCCGATCTGTACATCGCATCGGTCAATGAGGATATATTCGCATCGCGTGCGCGCCATTTCCGCTCCTCGCTTGAGAGAGCGCTCTTTCCGGACAATATACCTGCAAAGGTCTACACATCGCTCATCAGTGCTGTCCATGAAGCATTCCCACTGCTGCACGAGTACTATAGAGTCAAAGCAAAAGCACTGGGCAAGGAAACGCTTAGACACTGGGATGTCTACGTGCCGATGGTTGAAAGACCCGTATCCTGCCATAGCTATGATGAAGCCGTTGGCATAATAAGCGAAGCGGTCAGGCCTCTCGGGGAAGAATACAGGACAACGCTGATCAAAGGCCTGACGGACGAAAGATGGGTTGACAGATATGAGAACAGGGGAAAGCGCAGCGGCGCATTCTCCGCTGGCGGATACACAGGAAACCCGTACATACTGACAAACTATGAGCCAGAGGTGCTGGATTCGGTCTTCACGCTCATCCATGAGGGCGGTCACTCAATGCACACCTGGTACTCTGCCAGGAACAATCCGTTCATGTGCTACAGCTACTCGATATTCGAGGCTGAAGTCGCGTCGACATTCAATGAGAACCTGCTCTCCTCCTATCTCCTCGCCCACTCCTCGGATGATGATGAGAAGGCATACATCATAGGCAAGAATCTCGATGATATCGTTGCAACCCTCTTCAGGCAGACGATGTTCGCTGAGTTCGAGCTGAAGATCCATGAGATGGCAGAGAAACGCATGCCTCTCACGGCCGACACACTGAGAAGCACATACCGTGCACTTCTTGAGGCATACTTCGGACCCATCATGGAATTTGAGGAGGTAAGCGATCTCGAGTGCCTCAGGATTCCCCATTTCTACAGTGCATTCTACTGCTACAAATATGCGACAGGCATCTCCGCATCAATTGCTCTCTCCGAAAGAGTCCTCAGCGGCGGAGAAAAAGAACGGGAAGACTATATATCCTTCCTCAAAAGCGGAGGCTCGGAATTCCCGATAAAGTCCCTAGGCAGGGCCGGTGTCGATATGCGTACGGAGGAACCAGTGAGGAAGGCTGCAGAGCGCTTCGGGACACTTCTTTCAGAGTTCAGGAGAATCAGGGGAATATGATGGGTAGCATGATGCGATCTTCCCATCGATGAAGATGAATGAATAGACGGAGCCGGTTGCCAGATCGAGGATATCGACAGCACCGGCTTTCTCTTCTCCGGAGATGGGATCGGAAAGCGGCAGGACCGATGAAAGCACAGGAGAGAGTATCTCCCCTGCCGCCATCGGATCTGAGGTATATCTTTCCAGCCACTCCTCAGTGAACGGCTCCGAGACAGCTGCAAGCGCAGTCTCCGAAATCGATCCAGGCTCTATTGATACTTTTACCGGACCTATCTTCCTGGATACGGGAGCAACGCCATACAGCGCTGGAATCAATGCGATTATCAAAAGCAGCAGAGCCTTACGCATATGCCTATTCTCTCCGCTAATGGGCCGCTTTGTCAAAGCTCAGCATTGTGGTATCCTTCCGCTATGACAGGAAGCGAAGCTCTTAATCTACTCAACAGAGGATTCATACATACGGTCAAGGATCCGTTATGGGGGAATATCCCGATGACGGAAGGCCTGAGAAAGCTCTTGTCGGCCGATGAGGTCGGGAAGCTCTCTGGAATAAAGCAGAACGGACCAGCCTTCCATATCTATCCAGGGGCGGTGCATACACGTCTCAGCCATTCGATAGGCGTATACCACCTAGGACGGGAGATACTCCTTTCGCTTGCAAGGAAGAATGAGGATCTTCCATTCTCCGAGAAGGGAATAATGAGCTTTCTGTCAGCATGTCTTCTGCACGATATAGGACACTTTCCATATGCCCACTCACTGAAGGAACTTGCGATAAAGGAGCATGAGGAGATAGCCGCAGAGCTTATCCTGGGCAATGATGAACTGGGGAAAGCCATAGATGATGCCGGCGGCAACCGTGAGATGGCAGCATTGATAATCGCAGACGGAAGGATGTGTTCGGACAGCGAGACGGGGACATATAGGAACATACTCTCGGGAACGCTCGATCCGGACAAGCTCGATTATCTTACGCGCGATGCCTTCTTCGCGGGCATCCCTTACGGTAAACAGGATACCGATTTCATCATCGCCTCGATGGATATCAGATATGGGAGAATCGTGCTTGGAATGGAAGCCATAAGCTCTGTGGAGCAGGTCCTGTTCTCCAAATACATGATGTATAGGACACTTTACTGGCACAAAGGAGTACGAAGCCTCACTGCGATGATAAAGAAAGCCGTCGTATCCGCTCTGAAGGATGGGATTATATCATACGATGACCTCTATCTAAGAGATGACTATGGCTTCTATAGTCTCTGCAGAATGCATCCCGATTACCCGCCATTCGGCCTTATCGCGCTTGCGGAAAAGGGAAAGGCATTCCCGCGCAAGGCAATGAAGCCGTTCGATGATAACGGAAGAATCGAAAGGTATGCTCTGGATATAATGACACGCTCCGATACGGAGGACAGAATCTGGAAGATGCTGAGGAATAAATACCCAGAGCTGCCGCGCTACGCCGTCATCATAGATATTCCAGAGAGGATAAGCTTCGAGACGAATATTGGGATAATGCTGGACAATGGCAGGATTGCCGACGCATCGGAGGCAGGAATGCTCTTCCCGAAGGCCGGGACGCTTTTCTCATCCTCGCTCCGCACAGTTACGCTGTTCCTTCCTGACTATATCGATGACAGAGATGCCGAAAACGCATTCAGGATGGTGGACAATGGATGAGAGACTCCCGTACCAGGACCTTATCGATGGGGATATACCGCCATGGGTCATGCGCTTCATCAAAGGCGTCGGAAAAGCAATCAACAGATACAGGATGATCCAGAAGAATGATGAAGTCATAATAGCAGCTTCCGGAGGCAAGGACTCACTTGCCCTCGCGCTAGCCCTATCCCTGAGGAGGAAATGGCTTCCGGTGACATATACGCTGAAGGCTGTCATGATTGACTGGATAGAGCATCCGATTCCTCCTGAGTACAAAGAGAAGCTCCGGGCATACTTCTCCGCTCTGGATATCGACCTGATAATCTTCGAGGAACATCAGTTCCCGGAATCGTTCAATGGTGATTTCAACTGCTATCTCTGTGCCCGCAACAGGAGAAGAATCCTCTTCCAGTATGCGGAGAAGGAGAATGCAAAGCTGATTGCCATGGGACATCATCTAGACGATCTTGCGGAGACAACGCTCATGAATCTCTGCTTCCGGGCAAGCTTTTCCACAATGCTTCCCGTCCAGGAATTCTTTGAAAGAAAGATGCATATAATACGCCCTCTTATCGAGACGAGGGAGAATGTGACAAGACGTCTGGCCGAGTGCTACGACATACCTGTCATCAAACCTGTCTGCCCCTATGATCAGACAAATGTGAGAGCTAGGCTCAAGCCAATTATCTCCGAGCTTTCGCACATAGATAAGCTCACGAGGGAGCATATATACAATGCGCACGATTTCTCCGTCTCGGTACTGCCTGAGAAGCAGTGATATCAAGATTGGAATTATTGGGCAGGAATCCCAGGAAATGCACGAAAACAACACAGATGGCACTTGCAAAGAATGAGAATTGCCTATATTAATTATGCGTGTACTTGCCATGGTGCAGATCATAGTGCAACGTACTAAAAATGCATTTTCCTTCCCGGAGCCAATCAGTCTCATTTTATACCGAATCAAAGACACAACTCCGAGAAGGTTTTTCTCCTTAGCTGGATCCGATTCATGCAATAAGGCTTCTTCCTGCGATAAAAGCAGTAGTTTGTCCGCAGAATACTGTGATAGACTATGAAAGGGCGTTTTCGCCTTCAGAGGGTAATTATGAGAAAGATCCTGACAGCTTTGATGGTATTGCTTTCAATATCTGTACT
>CALXLE010000044.1 GCA_944389115.1 uncultured Spirochaetaceae bacterium | reverse complement strand
TTGCCCAGAGGGAGTCATAATGACTTATTCCCTATAAACCCTTATTTTTCCTTACTACTTACTATATAATATATTATTTGCAGGAGGTCAAATCTCTACATTCCCCTAATTTACCCAGCGTTCCCCTGCATTTTGGGTACAATAAAAGGTACACAGGGGAAGTAGGGGAATTGCAGAGAAAAGGGCAGAACTAAATGCCCTGCCCATAAAAGAATGTGATTTACTCCAAGTCCTCATCTGTCTGTTCCAGCCATTTAATGATTGTATCTCTTCTCCAGACTTTTCTTCCTCCGACTTTACCATCACCAATACCTCTATTCGGCTGTCTCCAAGGTTTGTTTCCTGCTGTCTTGTAATTAAGCCCTTTCAAGGTGCAGGCTTCTTTCAGGTTAAACCAGAACTTGTTTGGAATAATGCAAGAATACTTCTCTTCCATATTTTCTCCTCTAATTTGATATGTAAGAAATAGGAAGAGATGGAATTTGCTTTTTTTCCGCAGGGGGATGGCTGGGGTTAGAAGAGAATGGAAAGCTCTTTTATCTTTCTATAGAAGGTAGCAGGAGTCATCCCTAGCTTCTTCTGAGCAACCTTTGCTGTGATCTCTCCCTTCTGCCAAAGGCTTATAACCTCATTCCAATTATCAGGTATAGCTACAGGCTTTCTTCCCTTATACTTTCCCTCTGCCTTTGCTATCGCTATTCCTTCCCTCTGTCTCTGCAGAGTGCATTCCCTCTCAAACTGAGCCAATCCTGCAAAGATCGTAAGCATGAGCTTTCCCTGCGGTGTAGAAGTGTCTATGTTCTCCTTTAAGGAAATAAAGGCTACTCCTTTCTTCTCAAGCTCCTCAACGATTGATAGAAGGTCTTTGGTATTTCTAGCAAGCCTAGAGTATGATTCCACGACAAGAGTATCCCCTTCTCTCACGTAATCAAGCATAGCTTTGAGCTGAGGTCGCTCCATGTTCTTGCCTGAAATCTTCTCTATGAAGACTTTCTCAATGTCCTGAGCCTCCATAGCTTCTTCCTGTCTTGCTGTGTTCTGCTCTTCTGTAGATACCCTTATATAGGCTACTTTCATGCTTTCTCCCATTTTTGGTCCTGGGACCATAGCTTAAGGAGAAATAGTCTGTCAATAGAGTCTGTTTCATTTCTGATAGACTTCTGAATCAGGAAACAACTCTATTGATACACGAATCAGAGTCTTTTAGGTTTATCAATAGGGTACACTCTAATGATACATATAAGGAGGGGCTTCATCACCCCGCTGATGTTTGTGCAGAGCTTATCCATGGCCTCCTCAGTCCATTACCCAGCCATCATTAACCATATCCCTTCACACTCTTATAGGCTGTAAGGAATCCCATGCCAGCCCTGTTGAAGAGGACTATAGGATACTCTCTGTATGATTCAGGGATTATCTTATCAAGGGAGTCCTCGAATATTGCTTTCTTATCAAAGCCGACAGCATAAAACCTTGGTTGCTGGCTCTTAAAGACGGGTACAGAAGGCTTCTTGACGAGATCCAGCCAGAAGATCTTGTGATCATGGAAGCGGGAAGCTCATCATTCAATCTTGCACGCTTCTTGATGAACAGCATAGAGGCAGAGATAGTCGTCCTAAATCCAGCCCAGCTGCGTCTCATATGGGATTCCCAGAAGAAGACAGATAAGGCTGATGCGATGAAACTTGCGTGTATCGGAAGGGATATGAGAAAGGAAGCATGGCCTGTCGTATCCGTCCCAACAGAGGAAGAGCAGGCTGAAAGATCAATCGTCACATTCCATGTGTATCTTAAGGAAAAGGAGACTGCGGATTTCAACAGGTTCTTTGCCCTTTTCAATGGTATGGGCTATCCCGACATCGATAAGAAGAGATGCAAGGAAGACATCGAATACAGGCATGGACTTGCTGCTGAGCTCCTCTCCGGGCAGGCTGCGCAGATAGGGAGGACAATGAATGAGGGCATCGACCTGGTACAGCTCCAGCTTAAAACCGCGGAGAAGGAAATGATCGATATCTGCCTCAAGCATCCGCAGCTGGCTATCGCATGGCTTTCCATACCGGGGATAGGTCTCATAAATGCTGCAACGCTTATTGCATATGTCGGCGATGGATCAAGATTCTCAAAGTCTGAGCAGCTTTTGAACTATGCAGGCCTTGTCCCTAAGCAGAACCAGAGCGGAATCACCAATGTCCACGGAAAGATCACAAAGAGGGGAAGCAGGATCATAAGACGCAACATCTTCCAGGGAGCAAGCAGTTTCATAACGCATCTGAAGTACAGCGACAATTGCCCGCTCTCAAGATTCACCTATCGCAAGAAGAAGGATCTCATCTATCACGGCAAGGTTGCAGTGGCAGTAGCAAACCATATGCTCAAGATAGGTCTTGCTCTCCTTCATCACAATGATATCTATTGCACAGCAAAGGAGGATAACTGCAGGAAGCTCAGAACAAAGCTTGCTGGATATAAATTAAGCGCTCTTTGCGATTACCTTCCACAGTAAAATAGAGCGCTTCAATTCCTAGATTTCTTTTAAAACCTTGTATTCCAAGGTTCGCTTTTCTATGCCTTTTTGTCAACGATTCAGCGCTGGAAAACTTCCTTTATTATTCCTCTTGACTTACGGGCTCAAATAAGAAAGCAGACCCCGCCGATGATTGAGCTACTGCGGGGTCTTCGTACCTAACGTGGCCATCCGTCTATCGGAGTGCCTTCTTTATTTTATCCGACTTTTATCATCTGGCCCTAAATTTTCATGAAAACTCGCAGAGGGGGGGGGTAATATACATTTCAGTTGAGCGGCCTTAGCATGTTCTCAGAGAAATATCTCTGGGGAGGATACAATGAAAAAGATCTATGGAATGTTGATAGTTCTTCTTGCGGCACTCCTTGTTATCACAGCATGTGATCCGAAGACAGAACCTGAAGAATGCCTTCACCCGGTTCTTAAGGATGTGTCGGCATATTTTGATGCCGAGAATCATTATCCTAAGACTGGCGTCTGCAAGGATTGCGGTGAGACAATCACACGCGAAGCAATTACGATAGGTACTGCCGATGATCTCATGCAGCTCGGTAAGGATATCAATGGTAAGTATGATCTTGTCTGCTATGATGTCGTCCTCGCTGATGATATCGATATGACAGGAAAGGAATGGATGTCTCCTTCCTTGGATGGATATTCGACTCCGTTCAATGGCAAGACTCTGGTAATCGATGGAAAGGGCCATACGATAGCTCATCTTACAGCTGGAAGTGACGAATCAACTGCTCATCAGGGATTGATTGGTTCGACATGGAGCAGTGTTTCTCTCATCATTAAGAATCTGACACTGAATGATTCGAAGTTCACAAATATGGACGATGGGGAGTACAGCAGTGTCGGTGGCTTCATTGGGAACATTAATGCCACAACATCCGTTACGCTCGAGAACTGCCATCTTGTTTCCTCCCATCTCAATGGCGGGCACTATGCTGGAGGACTTTATGGATATGGTGCTGGGTATTCTAAAGAGGGAGATGGCCCTGTCCATACATTAATTACTATCGAGAATTGTTATGTTTCCGGATCAACGATTGAATCAGAAGGATCGACGGGTGGTATCTGCGGGCATGCTGATGGAGATAAACTGACAACTGTTGATATATCCGGCTGCCGTGTAAATA
>CALXLE010000043.1 GCA_944389115.1 uncultured Spirochaetaceae bacterium | reverse complement strand
CTCTCTATGCAGTATTCATGGCTGTAGCGCTTCTCGCAGCGTACTTTGCATCGGATGCTGCCGATGTATATGTCTCAAGGGACAGACGGGATATAAGCACAATGATGATGCTTGGCGCATCGGTTGGTATGATGCGGAGAATCTATCTGCGGATAACGATGGCAGGAACAGCCTTCGCTGTTATCGCAGGAACAATGCTTGGAACAGCAATCGGTCTTGTTTCCCCATATATATTCAAGATTATCGCATCATATAACCCAGAGATACTCAGCTACTATGTAACATCATTCACGATAAGCTTTCCCTGGCTGAGAATCGCATTGATGCTACTGCTCATAGTTGCAATAGCAGCAATAAGCGCTGAAATCTCGCTGAGGCGGATGATCAAAGGGAAAAAAGTATAAAGAACCAATTTTGTATATAACTGTATTAACTGACATGGATAGTATGTTTTGATAAACCCATATCCCCGTAGTTATACTATCCTAGATAAGAAGAAGGAGGCTGGTATGGGGAATCCTGCCTGGGTTGTCAGAAAAGTCGTTCCACGAAAAGACTATACCCTTCTTCTTACATTTGAAGATGGTAAGAATGGTATCTATGATTTCCGTCCCGATCTGTCACGTCCAATATTCAGAAAACAGCAGAACATAGATTTCTTCATGCAGGCGAAGGCTCTCTATGGGACAGTTGTCTGGCCTGATGATAGTGATATAGCACCAGAGCTTCTTTACGAGAAATCGACTTCGATAAAATAAAACAGTATCATTCGAGCCGTCTTCGTGGGGCATATTGCAGACAAGGCTGTAGCCTGATAGTATTTCATCGTGAACCTTGAAGCTTTCCAGCTCGGTACCAGCGGTATGATGCCGCTTCCTGGGCGTTTTCTTACATCTGTACTTGTCCGCCGCGATGGTGATCTGTTCCTCTTCGATTCTGGAGAGGGGACGCAGGTCTCGATGAAGATGCTGAATCTCCGCTGGAAGAAGATCTCCGCTATATTCATCTCCCATATGCATGCTGATCACGTTACAGGGCTGCCTGGAATGCTTATGCTCTCTTCACAGGTTGACAGAACGGAGCCGTTGTATATCTTCGGCCCCAGCAAGCTGCAGGATTACATCGAGTCGCAGCGCCGCATTCTCGATATGTACATCAACTATGAGATCAAGGTCATTCCTGTTGATACCGGTATTGTCTACACAGGAGATGGCTTTACGATACAGGCTTTCCCTCTTATGCATACGAAACCATGCTTTGGCTATTCATTGGTCGAGGAGAGGAGGAAGGGGGAGTTCTTCCCTGATAAAGCAATCGAGCTCGGAGTTCCCAAGGGCAAGCTCTGGGGAACGCTGCAGAGCGGAACTCCCGTCACGCTCGATGATGGCAGGGTAATAACCAGCGATATGGTCATGGGACCGCCTAGGGAAGCGCGGAAGATCAGCTATGTGACAGATACGATGTACTTTCCTGAGATTGCGGATTATGTCCATGATTCCGATATTCTCTTCTGCGAAGGAATGTTCGAGAAATCGCTTGCGGATACCGCAAGAGAGAAGAAGCATATGACTGCGTATGAGGCTGGGCTTGTCGCACGTGACAGCGGAAGCCTTAAGCTCTGTCTCCAGCATTATTCCCCACGCTACAGTGACAGGGAGCTCAAGATTCTGCTCCGTGATGCGCAGGAGGTATTCCCTGAGACAGTACTCACACGTGACCGCATGGCCTTTGATATCCCTCTGAAGGATAATGTGGAAGGCTGATCAGAAGATCATATAGAGGATGAGTCCCGCACATCCGCATCCCGCCATGACAGCAATTGGATTTGCTTTCCATTTCCTGAGTATTGCCAGAGAAATGACAAAGAGTGCTGCTGCTATCCAATCTATGCTGCTGTAGTCGGAGGGAAGATACCTCGTTCCATACAGAGCCATTGTTATCAGAGAGAATGCGGCGGATGCAATCATTGCGATAACCGCAGGCCTGATTCCCTTGAGTATTCCCTGTATCGATGACAAGCCTCGTGCCTTGTAGTAGATGAAAGCAAGGAATGTGACAATGAAGCACGAGGGGAGAATGCATCCAAGCGTTGCGGCAAGTGCGCCCGGAATGCCTGCGACCTGTATCCCGACGAAGGTTGCGCTGTTTATCGCTATCGGCCCAGGTGTCATTTCTGATATCGTCATGATATCAGCGAACTCGGACATAGTGAGCCAGGAATGGACGTCGATTGTCTGATGCTGGATAAGAGGCATTGCCGCATACCCGCCACCTATGCTGAAGAGCCCGATCTGCATGAATGCAAGAAGGAGGTCAAGGTAGATCATGCCTTCCTCCTTGATGTGATGTATCCGATAGCGCCTGCTATGAGGATTATCAGTATGATGCTGACATTGAATATACGGAGCGCGATGAATGCAGCTATAAGCACGATAACCGGTATGAGTCTCTTCTCCTTCAGAATCGATGCTGTCATTGTTATCACTACATCGGTGACTACTGCTGCGACTCCTGCAAGCATTCCAGCCATTGCCATCGATACGAATCTGTTATCACGGAATGCTACATAGAACATAGATATCACCGAGATGATTGCAAAAGGCGGAATGATGGTTCCCAGAATCGCTGTAAGTGCGCCAGATATCCCTAATGTCTTGTAACCTATCAATATTGAAGCATTGACAGCTATCGCTCCGGGAGAAGACTGTGCTATCGCTGTCAGATCAAGCATTTCCTCCTCTCCGAGCCATCCTAAATCATCGACGAACTTTCTCTTCATCAGAGGAACAATGACAAAGCCTCCTCCGAATGTGAATGCGCTTATCATGAAGACTGATGAGAACAAAGTCGCAAATTTTCTTAGCTTGCTATCTTCCATAAGGGCCAAAGAAAACCTCCCACTAGGGGAGGCGTGGAATTACTCCGCCGATGCTTCCCGGAGAAGTGACTCTCCATCGATGCTCCTGCCTGCAAGCGATGAGATGCCGCATGGCTCCAGGTCCTTTGAGGCCCATTCCGCTTCTTCCTTGCTGTACAGCGGAAGGATAGCATAGAACCATCCATTCTCTCCGAATACAAGCGTATCCTCTCCGAATGCAGCCTCGATACCATCCTCAGTAAGCCCATCTCTTTCCTTTACTGCAACGATGGAAAGATCATAACAGCCCTTGATAGCATCATCGGCTTCAGCCTTGAGGACATCATGGAATCCAAGCATTTCAGGCGCCTTCTCGACCTCTTTCTCGACTTCAACGGGGACCTGGACCTCTTTTATGATCTCGACAGGGACTTCCTTTACTACTTCAACCGGAACCTGCTTCTCTACGACGACTTCCTTTATTACCTCGACAGGTACTTCCTTCTCAACAGTGACTTCCTTCACAACCTCGACAGGGACCTGTACTTCACGGATGATTTCCACAGGGACTTCAACAGTCTTTATTACCTCTACAGGAACTTCCTTCACAACTTCAACGGGTACTTCCTTCTCCACGATTCTCTCAACGACCTTCGCGCCTTCCTCAGTGCCAGTGCTGAGTGCTGATGCATCAACCTTTCCGCGAGCCATCGGATCATCCTTCGGGGAAGTATAGAGCGGACTGTCATAGGCGTTCGGAGCCAGCTTATCGATTGTATCGCTGTAATCAGGTTCGCCCCTTCTTCCTGCCATGACACCAATCTGTATCAGTACGAGCCCGATAAGTACCGGGAACAGCTTGACCAGAACAGCGTAGATCTGCTCTTCCGTAATCTGGTATGCAGGGACGATATAGCTGATGAAGATAAGAACGAATACGGCAAGCACAATAAGCGAGATTATTATGCTTGTTATGACAAGCTTTGCAGTGTTTGAAGGTCTGGCCATATTTCCTCCGTGTATACCAAAGTACGCCTATGCTGTTATCATAGCATTGTCATATAACGAAAACAAGGATTAAATTTTGCTTTTATCGGGCGTATTTCCCTTCTTGCAATGATTTTCCGCATGTTTTTAATAGATGCAGACACATGGAAGGGGCCTGTGAATGGAGGATGCTTATGGCGATTATCATAGACAAAAGCGAGGAAGGAAGCGCAGCCAGGACTGCGGCCCTCCTAAGGGAAGGGAAGGTGGGAATCATCCCATGCGATACCATATATGGTCTATCTGGATGTGTTGGAGAGGCCGTGTCGGATCGCCTTTATGAAATCAAGAGACGCCCCCAGTCCAAGTCATTCATAACGCTTATGGCAAAGGAGGATCTCTTAACCTCTGGCCTCATCGTTCCCGATGATATCCTCAGGCTATGGCCGGCTCCGCTCACTGCAATTCTTTCAGACGGGAAGGGGACCACGCATGCTGTACGCGTTCCAGATGACAGCTATATGCAGCAGATACTCAAGGCAGCAGGTCCGATTTATTCCACCTCAGTGAACTTCTCAGGGGAGAAGAGCCTCCTGTCATTCGAGGATATCCTTCCTGTATTCGATTCGCTGGTCGATTTCATCGTAAAAGATCCCTCCGTCTCGGGAGGGATGCCTTCTACGCTGATTGATGCTACATCAGAGCCTTACAGGATAATCCGTCAGGGAGCTTATATCATCTGACAATCTTCCTTGCTTCCATGTAGTACCGTTTTTCCTCCGCATGTCCTATGGAGAATGTCTTCCTTGGATATGCTTTATCATGAAGGATGGCATCAAAGAATGTCTCCTTGTGGATATCAGGGAGGATTATTCCTATATTCCCATCCTCAGCGGCGAGCGATACGGTCTCAGAAGCTCCGTGGATGTAATCGATCTTGCATGCATTCTCCTCAAGAAGCGTGTCGATCACGCTCTGGATTGTCCATGCAGAGAGCGATTTCTCCGTTCCCTCTGTCGCATATACGGTGAATTTCCCGCTGCTATCCGTAAAGAGGAACCGTCCCTGTCCTTCGTTTATGGCCTTTATGCCATCATCGAGATTGTCCGCATCATGCTTGCTGAATGATGCGCAGTGCTTTGAGAGAGCTTTCTCGAACGTTTCCGTATCGAGCCCGAAGAAGACTCTGTGTATCGGCTCGAACATCAGACCTTCGTCAAAGATATTCTCAATCTCTACAAGCGCATAGCGTGCGGGGTGGTCCTTTTGCTCTGATTCCGGGATTGTCTTCTTTATATCCTCCCAGGAGCTCTTTGCCGTGGCAAGGCTGTGGTTGCCATCCCCCATCGCGAAAAGCAGTGGATTGGATCTGTCCAGCGTGCTGTATATGCCTTCGATTGCGGAAAGAACGGAGGCGATGTCCTTATCTGATGAGACAAGATACCCCGTAAGGTGGCCGCCTCCGAGCATCAGGTCTGTATCATAGACAACTTCGAGACTCTCTTTCCTGTCTCTCAGAGGTTCGATGACAGACCGTGCAGGATCGGAGATAAGCACCATGATATGCGGAACCTCCAGCACAGCATTCTTCCTGATCTCCTTCCTTGGCGGAATTCTTGAGAGGATAGTTCCTTCCGTGGCCCTTATCAGGGAAAGTGAGTCAGGGCTGTAGTCATATTCCTCGAGGTCCAGTTTTCCGACAAGCCCGTATCTGGTGCCGGATTCCGTCTTCCTTTCTACCAGGATGAAGGCTGAAGGAATCGTCTTCAGTACGCCGTTGTCTAGATAGTCCTCCATCGTCCTGTCAATTGCATCGATCCGCTTTTCCTTGTCATCATCCTCAAGGTAGACCTCGGGGAGGGTTATATGGAGCGTTGAAGGGCTATTGCCTATGAACTCCTCCGCTTTCTTCCAATATCCTCTGTCGGATGTGAACTGGTCGCAGGCAACCACTGCCCATTTCTCAAGATCGATTCCTTCTGCCGGAATGAGTATGTCTGCAGGTGAAAATCCAAGATCCTTCATAAATCCTCCGTGCATATTATAGCAGTAGAGAACGCAATGTTGTATTTTTTATGCATGAAGCGTTTGATTATAGTCGGAGGCAAGGCTCCTGATAAGCTTGATATAGACAGAAATAGCTATTCCGCGGTTATTGCCGCGGATTCAGGTTATGATACAGCCCGGAAGCTTGGGATAGAGATTGATTCGGCAGTCGGGGATTTCGATTCAACATCTCTCAGAAATGAGCTTATTGGAAAAGGCTTTGTACCATGTTCGCATGACAAGGACTGCTCCGATACAGAGCTTGCTGTGCGCAGCGGCAGCGGGGATTATGACCTGATAGGCGGAGGCGAGGGTAGAATAGACCATACTCTTGAGCTGCTGTCGATGATGCAGAGGCTTGGAGCTCCTGCGGTATGGTATATGGCATCTGATACGGTATTCCGTATCGATGCAGCGACAGAGATCTCCGCTCCGGCAGGGACCGATATATCATTCTTTGCGCTTTCAGGTACGGTCCATGCCCATACAGAGGGGCTTGTCTGGGAACTGGATGAATTTCCGCTCTCCTCGACTGCTGTGTCGCTATCAAACAGAACAGATACAGGCCATATATTGATCGATGCCGATGGCATTGTTATGGCGCGTGTCTCTCCTGATGTCTTCAGAGAGCTTCAGATACGCCCTGTTGCCCGGTGAAAGACAGGGTGCTATTATTCCTGTATGCTTGCATTCAGAAGGATACTCGCATTCTCTTCGAGGATTCATTCCTATCTTCTGGCGCTTTATCTTTTCTTCGCGCTGCTCTTTGTGCTGTTTCTCTACTTTCCTGTAAGCGAGATACTTGTCACATTCGTAACAGCCTGCCAGATGGTGCTTGGATGGACTATATTCCTTGAAGGGTGCTGGATAATCCTCGCATCGGTGTACCAGTTCTTCTACTCGCATGTCGCATGCATCGCACCGGTGCTTATGACACTGCTCCGGCTTGGAGCATACTTCGTCATATCGATTGTCCTCGATATCCTGAATACTATAATCGTAAGCGGATTCTCATATGGGGGAGGTACACCATGATCTATGCAATACGCGGAGCTATAACGGTCGATTCCGACAAAGCGGAGGATGTCGACATCGCAGTCAAGGAGCTTATGTCGGAGCTTTATGCTGCCAACAGCCTTTCCGATGATGATATCGTCTCCGTTATCTTCTCCCAGACGAAGGATATCAGGAGCAGGAATGCTGCTGCAGCATGCCGCAAAGGTGGATTCTGCAAGGAAGTTCCTCTCTTCTGCGTCCAGGAGGCGGATACTGAAGGCGCTCTTCCTCTTGCCGTGCGTGTGATGGTCACTGTGGATAAGGAAGAGAAGAATCCTGCAATGGTCTACTTGAAGGGTGCTTCGGTTCTCCGTCCTGACTGGAAAAGATAATATGCATATCGGAAATCCATGCTAGACTTATGGCATGAGAAGATTCCTTTTGATTGTATTAATAGCTTTATTTGCTGTATCAGGTCTTTCTGCCATTCCTGCAGAGAATGTCAATGCTGATAGCATCCTCTCGCTTCTTTTGGAGAGAGGGTATGATGCAGGGCTCGATGAGGATGGGGATGTTGCGGTATATGACCAATACGGGATGGAATACTGGATCATTGCCTACCCTGAGGAGAATAGGATCTGGATACAGTCATGCTGGCTTGCTACCGATGATATTACAAGCAGGGAAGCATACAGCCTTGTGAATGAAAGCAACAGAAATCTTCTTTTCGCTCGCTGCTGGTATGAGCCGATGGCAAGGACCTTCTACTGCGATTATGACATTATGTATCCTGCGTCTGGCCTAGATGACGATCTCCTTATCGGCATGGTTGATAATTTCTTCGCAGCCGCAGACTGGTATACTGATTACCTGATAGGCGAAGGTGCTATATGAGATCCAGATGGGAATAAGTTCTGAATTAATCTTTTAATTGCAAAGCCTGACGCTCGGATTGCCTCTTTGGAGAGTGATTCATCAATGAGGTCAGGCTTGTTTTTCAATTATAGATTCTTCACATAGAGTGCTCTTATCGCATTGAGGACAGCGATGATCATCACTCCAACATCGGCGAAGATCGCAAGCCACATGTTCGCTATTCCAAGAGCTCCGAGGGCAAGGCAAATAAGCTTTATGCCGATAGCGAATACTATGTTCTCATAGACAATCCTCAGGCATTTCTGCGAGATCTTTATGGCCTTGGGTATCTTCAGTGGATCATCATCCATGAGAACGACATCCGCAGCTTCGATTGCTGCATCGG
>CALXLE010000042.1 GCA_944389115.1 uncultured Spirochaetaceae bacterium | reverse complement strand
CTATGCCGCTTACTCTCAACCAGCTTCTCTTCAGGACATTCCATGGGAAAGACAAGATGCTGCAGCCCATCAGGGAAGAGCTTGGTCTTGGCAGAGGACAGCCCCGGGTCCTCTCCTATCTATTAACGTACGGTCCGAGCTCCCAGAGCGACATCGCTTCCTATCTGGGGATAGATCCTGCTGCCGTATCACGCATGGCGGAGGCACTGAGGAAGAATGGCTTCCTGACACGCGTTGCCGACGAGGGCTGCAGGAGGACGAACAGGCTTGAGCTTACTGATAAGGGGATAGAGGCCGCAGAGATATGGACCAGAGAATGCCAGAGCATCGATGAGAAACTGCTGGAAGGATTCTCTTCATCAGATAAGGAGCAGCTGCGGGGACTTCTTGGGAAGCTGCTCGGCAATATTGAGAGGAGCAGATCATATGAGGAATCTTAAAAAACTCCTTTCATGCTTGGGCAAATACAGGAAGGATATCATCATCGCATGCCTTCTTGTCATGATCGAGACAAGCTTTGAACTGATAATCCCGACCATGATGGCGGACCTTATCGATAATGGTGTGGCTGAAGGCAATACCAGCTATATGCTCTCAAAAGGTGGGGAGATGGCTCTCTGTGCGCTTCTTGCGCTCATTACAGGTCTCAGCTACGCCCGCTTCGCAGCGAGAGCAGCCTATGGATGGGGCGCTGAGATCAGGGAGCGAGAGTATGAAATACTCCAGAAATATGCTTTCTCGAATATCGATAAGTATGAGACCAGCTCGCTTGTCACACGCATGACCAGTGATATCACTGTGATGCAGAATACGATAAACAATGGTCTAAGACCTCTTGTAAGAGCGCCTGTAATGCTTGTGCTTGGCATAATATTCTCTTTTTCAATGAATGCAGAGCTTGCAGTAGTCTTCCTTGTGATCACCCCGGTCCTCGGTATCGTGCTGTATAGCATAGTCAGGAGAGTAGCTCCGAAATACTCTGTCCTCCAGAGTACCATAGATGGTCTTAATGGGGTTGTCGAAGAGAATCTCCGGGCAATAAGGACCGTCAAGGCCTTTGTCAGGGATGGCTATGAGGAGGAGAAATTCGAAGAGAGGAACAGCAGGCTGAAGAGTACCGCAACCGCAACCAATAGACTTGCTATGCTGAACCTACCATTCTTCCAGGCTGCAATGTATATCTGCGTGCTGTGCCTCATGTTCTTCGGAGGATCAATGGTTCTCCGCGGAACACTGCAGATAGGAGAGCTTACTGGATTCCTTAGCTATGTGATGCAGGTCCTCAACTCAATGATGATGCTGTCGAATGTCTTTCTCCTGCTGACGAGGTCCCTGGCCTCTGCAGAGAGAATCTGCATGGTTCTTGATGAGGAACCTGCGATGAAAGAGAAGCCAGACGCCATACAGGCAGTCCCCTCTTCTTCCGTTGAATTCAGGAATGTATCCTTCAAGTACAGTGCAGAAGCCAAAGAGGAGACACTGAAGAATATCAGCATGGAAATCCCGGCAGGTTCGACAATAGGCATCCTTGGAGGAACGGGAAGCGGGAAGACATCCCTAGTCCAGCTTATAGACAGGCTTTATGACGTAGATGAAGGAGAGGTTCTTGTCGGAGGGATTGATGTAAGGGACTATAGCCTCTATTCCCTGAGAGAAGCTGTTGGGATGGTTCTTCAGAAGAATCTGCTTTTCAGCGGAACGATAAGGGAGAATCTGCTGTGGGGAAACAAGGATGCAAGCGATGAGGAGATCTGGAAAGCCTGCGATATCGCAGGGGCGGCAGAGTTCCTGAAGCGATTTCCAGATGGTCTTGATACAGACCTTGGACAGGGCGGAGTCAATGTCTCTGGGGGACAGAAGCAGAGGCTATGCATAGCACGTGCCCTCCTGAAGAGTCCGAAAATACTCATATTCGATGATTCTACGAGCGCTGTAGACAGTGCAACGGAGAAGAAGATAAGAGATGGGCTTGCCAGGCTTACTGGCGTAACGAAGATATTCATCGCTCAGAGGATATCTACGGTGATGGATGCCGACTGCATCTTCATACTCGATGATGGCAGACTAGCGGCTTCGGGAACGCATAGAGAGCTGATGGAATCAAGCAGTCTTTACCGCGAGATATATGATTCGCAGATGAAAGGAGGGTCTCTCTGATGCCAAGGATGGTAAGCGCAAGAAAACCGAAGAATCTCCTTTACACAGTGAAGAGGCTGCTGGCATACATGGGAAGGCACAGGATCTCCCTGCTGGCAGTCGCCGTAATGGTCATCATAAGCGTATTCTGCAATCTCATGGGCACATACATGATCAACCCAGTCATAAATGGACTTGTGGATGGAGGCGGGATGGAATCCCTGATCAAAGGAGTTTCATTCACAGCAGCAATATACATCATAGGAGTGCTCGCTGCTCTCGGTTACAGCCAGATCATGGCGGTCTCCAGCCAGAAGATTGTCTATGACATAAGGAAGGATCTGTTCTCCCATATGCAGACACTTCCGCTTAGCTTCTTCGACAGCCATCAGCATGGCGATGTCATGAGCTACTATACAAATGATGTCGACACGATCTCCGATGCGCTGAACAACAGCTTCGCGGCTGTTATCAAGAATGGCTTCCAGATAACGGGAACGATGCTTATGCTGCTGATACTAAACTGGAAGCTCTCAATGATCGTTGCCATCTCCTATACTGTCATGTTCCTCTATGTACGCTACTCCGCACGGCATAGCAAGAAATACTACAGAAAGCATCAGGAGAGCCTTGGTATTCTCGACGGGTATATACAGGAAATGGTCGCAGGACAGAAGGTCATCAAGGTCTTCAATCATGAAGAGGAGAATCTGGAAGGCTTCAGGAAGCGGAATGAGGAACTGCAGGCGATGGGAACTGCGGCACAGTCCTATGCCTCCACGATGATACCGGCTGTTGTAAGCCTGTCTTTCCTGACATATACGATAGTATCCCTTGCCGGAGGCTTCATGGCTATGTCAGGGCTGACGACAATCGGAGCTCTGGCAAGCTACCTTGTGTTCGTAAGGCAGGCTGCAGCTCCGATCAACCAGTTCACGCAGCAGAGCAACTTCCTTCTCTCTTCCCTCGCGGGAGCCGAGAGAATATTCGAGCTCATCGACAGGAAAAGCGAAACTGATGAAGGAACGGTTACGCTTCTGAGAAAGCCAGACGGCTGGGCCTGGAAGGATGGAGATGCAGAGATACCGCTTAAAGGCGATGTTAGGTTCAGCAATGTCGTATTCTCCTATGAGAAAGGCCATACTGTGCTAAACGGTATCACGCTTTATGCGAAACCAGGACAGAAGATAGCATTCGTCGGTTCCACTGGAGCTGGAAAGACCACGATAACCAATCTGATAAACAGATTTTATGATATCGATAAAGGAGAGATCCTTTTCGATGGGATAGACATCAGGAAGATATGCAAGAAGGATCTCAGGCACTCCCTGGGAATGGTTCTCCAGGATACACATCTCTTTACAGGGACAATAAGGGAGAATATACGATACGGGAATCCTCAGGCATCGGATGATGATGTGGTGAAAGCCGCAATGATTGCCAATGCGGATTCCTTCATACGCCGTCTTCCGAATGGCTATGATACCATGATAGTCAGCGATGGATCCAATCTCTCGAGCGGACAGAGACAGCTTATCGCAATCGCAAGAGCGGCAGTAGCGGATCCTCCGGTGCTGATCCTTGATGAAGCGACAAGCAATATCGATACGAGGACGGAGGATCTTATCGAGAAAGGAATGGACCAGCTTATGGAAGGACGCACTGTATTCGTTATAGCACACAGACTATCTACCGTCAGGAATGCCAATGCGATACTTGTCCTTGAGAACGGCAGAATCATAGAAAGGGGCGATCATGATGATCTGATGGCAATGCATGGCCGCTACTATGATCTCTATACGGGATTGTTTGAACTTAACTGAGGAAATATGGAAAACACCGGCAATGCTTTCATAAATACTATCGGGACAAGAGGCATCCTGACAAAATCAAATCTTCCTGTCGCTGATTATTCCGTGAATCCATACATTGGCTGCGCCCATGGCTGCCATTACTGCTATGCATCATTCATGAAGCGCTTCACCGGACACACCGAGCCATGGGGAAGCTTCGTTGATGCAAAATACTGGGAGCCGATCAGAAATCCTGGGAAATACAAGGGAAAAGAACTCTTTATAGGATCTGTGACCGATCCATACCAGCCATGCGAGGAGAAGTATGGAAGGACCAGAGCGCTGCTTGAGGAGATGAAGGGAAGCGGATGCTCCGTAAGCATAGCAACGAAATCGGACCTGGTGCTCAGAGACCTTGACCTGATCAGGACATTCCCTGATGCCCGGGTCTCATGGTCAATCAACACACTCGATGAATCATTCAGGAAGGATATGGACAACGCCGTATCGATTGAACGGCGACTTGCTGCGATGAAAGCCTTCCACGATGCAAGGATAAGGACAACTTGCTTCATCTCCCCTATTTTCCCCGGCATCACAGATCCGGAAGAGATAATAATCGAAGCAAAGGACCACTGCAATCTCATCTGGCTTGAGAATCTCAATCTCAGGGGTGACTACAGGAAGACCATCCTTGATTACATCGCTTCAGAACATCCAGACCTCTCCCCTCTCTATGAGGATATCTACAAGAGAGGAGATAAACGCTACTGGTATGAGCTCGACATGAGGATGAGGGAATTCACAGAAAAGGAAGGGCTTATCTACCTGCGGAATGATGATTCGATGAAGAGGCCTTTCAATGAGCCTCCCATCGTTGTGAATTACTTCTTCCATGAGGAGATAATCCCCTCAGCCGCAAAGAGGAAGAATTGCGGGAAGGCTGCCATCATCTAAGGATTTTCCTTATCTGCAGAGCATAGATTACGGCAGCGACAATTGAAGTCAGCACTGCAGCGGATGGCGTTACAAACCAGAGTCCTTCAAGACCGGTTCCTCTGAGGATGAACATCATCAGCATCGGAAAGAGCAGCGCATTGCATATGGAAAGGACAGTTGCCTCCCTGTTGTTCCCTATAGCGGATGAGAAAGACTGGCAGGAATAGCTTATCCAGCGCACAAGGTATGTCAGTCCCATGATGCTTATTGCATGGATAGCAAGCTGCAGCTCATCCTGGCCGCTCTCAAGGAAAAGGGAGAATATCTGACCAGGGAACAGCTCCAGGAGAGCCGTGAACACAAGGCACATGACCGCAATGGCAATCACACAGCAGCGGGCGATCCTTGCAGTCCGCTCCTTCCTTCCGGCACCCCAGTTGTATCCGATAGCTGGCTGGAGGGAATCAAAGACTCCATACATTCCTGGAACGATGATGCTGTCTATGTTCATGAATACGCCATAGATCGAGACAGCCATCCCGCCTCCGAGATGGAGGAGAAGAGTATTCATCAATATAGAAGTGATCCTGCCTGACATATTGTTCAGGAAGCTTGGAAGCCCCTGCGTGAATATCTCCTTGAGCACACTCATTGAGAAGCGCAGCCTGACAAAGCGCAGTGACATCTTCCCGCGTATGAATGGAAGCATGCAGATTATGCATGTTATGGACATGCCAAGGCTTGTACCAAGCGCTGCGAATCCGATTCCCAGTCTGAATACATAGAGGAATATGAATTCCAAAGACAGGCAGAGCAGCGCCAGGACTATATTCATTGCCATTGAGAAACGGACTCTGCCGCATATCCTGAGGTAATTATCGAAGACGAAGACAAGACAGGTAAGAGGCATGAAGATCGTATAGACCTCAAGGTATGTCATGGCCTCTTTCGTCAGTGCATCATCCGCTCCCATGAGATGGAAGAAGAAGGGACCAGTTGCTGTAAGCAAGACTGCAGCAAGCGTTCCAAGTACCGATGCGGATATCACGGCAGCAGTGAAGATCCTGTCCGCCTCTTCCCTCCTGCCCTCGCCAAGACGAAGAGCAATGCCGATTGAGGATCCGACTGCTATCATATCAGCGACAGCATATGCGATAAGAAGCAGAGGCATGGCAAGGTTTCCACCTGCGAAAGCGGTCTGTCCTAGGAATCGTCCCACAAGAAGCATCTCGAGGGAGAAGTATATATTCGATGCTATCATCCCAACAGCGCCGGGTATAGCAGCCCGGAAGAAAAGCCGGGATGGTTTTGTTTCCAGAAAGAATGATTGTTCTGAACTCATGATGATTCCATTCAAAACTATTGAGTTAACTCCATAGTCAAGCGGTATACTATCGATATGAAAATCGATGACACCATCTACTACACTCCTCAGCAGATCGCATCATTCTTCTCAATAAAGAAGGACACTCTTCTTTTCTACGACAGAATCGGGCTGTTCTCACCCGCCAGGAGGAAAAGCAATGGCTACCGCTGCTATTCGCCTGCACAGCTCAACGAACTTGATACGATTCTCACTCTTAAGGATCTTGGAATACCCCTTGCTTCAATCAAGGATGTCATAGGGAATATGGATGCACCATCATTCCTGTCCCTTCTGGAGAATGAGGAGAAGAGCATACTGAAGAAGATAGACGAATGCAATGCACTACTTGAGATCGTAGGGGCAATCAGGTCATCGGTAGAGGGAGCCATGTACTCAGAGAAGGAAACGCTCTATTTCTCAAACCTGGATGATACCCCGGTGATAACGGAATCCATAAAAAACAGGGAAGGCATCATGACCGATGATGATAACTGGCAGGATGCATACAGCAGACTCATGGCCAAAGCCGACTGCAAGGCAATAATCACAATGGGAAGCGTAGTGCATCTGGATGAGGCGAGGAAATATCTTGGAGGCATCTGCAGAGAGGTCTATGCCACATATGCAAAACCATCGGACAACATCATCCCGAAAGGGAAATATGCCTATATGTTCTTCTCTGGCCCACTTGATAATCTCTCCACATTCTACAGCAAATTCTTCTCTGCTCTTGATAACAGCCATCTGGAGCCGGAAGGAGAGATATACGAGGAGCTCTCGATATCCCCGATTGTGGCAAAGGAGGAGAAGGATCATGTCACGAAGCTTATGGTAAAGATACGCACATGAGACTTCACCGAGGCATCCTTGTCTGATACATTCTTGCTATGCGCTTCTTCATCCAGGGGCTGACGCTCGGCCTTGCATATGTCGCCCCGATAGGCATCCAGAATATATTCGTGATCAATTCCGCTCTAAAGGAAAAGCTGTCCCGCGCAATAATCACCGCTATCATCGTAATATTCTTCGATGTATCGCTTGCCCTTGCCTGCTTCTTTGGCATCGGCTCGGCGATGGAGCGATACAGCTGGCTCAGGACGGTGATATCTGCAGCAGGAAGCGTTGTGATCATATTCATCGGGATAAGGCTCATACTCTCAAAAAGCGCAGAGATCGGAAGCAGGTCGGCAGGAGCATCCATCCCAAGGATAATCTCCTCGGCATTCGCTGTCACCTGGCTCAATCCGCAGGCGATAATCGACGGAACAATGATGCTCGGTGCGTTCCATGCCTCACTGCCGGAACCTGGCATAGTCCCTTTCATAGCAGGAGTCGCAAGTGCTTCCTGCATGTGGTTCCTCTGTCTATCATCCGCCATATCGCTGACAAGCAGGCGTTTCACGCCGAGAATACTCAGAATAATAAATATAATATGCGGAGTGGTTATCACTTTTTACGGTATACGGCTCATGCTTGCCTGACTGGAAACAGCATCTGCAATCCAATGCATCAGGTAATTTCCTACATATACAGGTAAATCTAGGATATCATTAATGAAAAGGAGAAAGCCGGTGGAGTATATCAGCTACTATATCTCACCCTTGGGCAGGATGCTTCTCGCTGCAGATGATGAAGGTCTTACAGGCCTCTGGTTTGAAGGACAGCGCTATTTTGCACTGCATCTGGAGGAGAACCACGAGGAAAAGGAAACACCTGTATTATCAGAGACAAAGAGGTGGCTCGATATCTATTTCTCCGGCAGCAGACCTGATTTCACCCCACCCCTCCATGTCACAGGCTCAGATTTCCACAGGGAGGTCTCCGATATCATGCGTACGATTCCATATGGGAAGACTATGGCCTATGGGGAAATAGCCAGCATGATAGCTGAAAAAGAAGGCAGACGGGCATCAGCAAGAGCTGTCGGAGGAGCAGTGGGCCATAACAGGATATCCATCATCATCCCGTGCCATCGTGTGATCGGTTCCAATGGAAGCCTTACAGGATACGCAGGCGGTCTGGACAGGAAGATAAGGCTTCTGGAACTCGAGGGCGTTGATACGCACGTATTCAGGAAACTTCGATGAGTACATCCTTCCTTACTCTTTTTATGCATCAAGATCATCGTTTCTGCTATAATGCAGAAAGCTGAACTGGAAGGTGGTTTTATGTCGAGATTGATTACACAGCGTGCAATTGTCTCTACGTTCAAGGGAATGCTGCAGGATACGCCTTTCAATAAGATCACTATCGCGGATTTATCAAACAGGACAGGGATAAACAGGCAGACATTCTACTACAATTTCAGAGATATCTATGACCTTACCCTTTTCATGCTTGAGGACGAGCTTCTTCCCATAATAGCTGGCGAGAAGGATTTCAGCACTTGCATGCTCAGAATATATGATTATTTCATCGGCCATCGACAGATGCTTCTGAATATCTATCACCACATTGAGATCGGGGAGATACACCACAGACTTGATCCAGTGCTGAATCAGGTAGCAGAGACAATGGTTGATGATGTGATCAGGGAATTCCCACTGAAAGCAGAGGATAAGGATGTTGCTGTGAAATTCACTGCATTGATGATATCGGAGTTCATATCGAGATGGATTGAACTCGGCGCTCCAGAGCAGAGGGATAGATTCGCCCGCTTCGCTAATCTCCTTGAATGCAATATGAAGAGCACCATCAGATTCCTTCATGAAGAGGAGTGAATTATACGATCTCCCTCATCTGTCAAAAATCAATACAATCCGTTTAATCCGTACATGGCGCGCTCTTTTTCTCCTTGCCATATTCAAGGCATAGGAGAAACAAATGGATATCAGAACAAAATCGCTGGAAGTAGGCTTCGACAAAGCCTATGAGTACCTTGACCGCAATCCTGAAGAGAACCTGCCAAAGCTTCTGGCCATGGTAAGGAAGATGATGCCAGATAAGGAATATGAAAGCAAATTCAGACTGTTTGAAATGGCAATCAATGATGAGAACAGCCCCGGGCATAAGCTTCTTTTCTCGCTATGGACAGATGTAGATGCCGATGTAAGAAAGGTTGCCTTCCGCAATTTCATCATGAATGCATTCTTCCGCTGGTCGCAGATACAGAAGTCCAACGAGAACGCTTTGGGCTTCATGACTCCCTGGACAATATTGATGGATCCCACATCAGCATGCAACCTGCACTGCACCGGCTGCTGGGCTGCCGAGTACGGCAATAAGCTCAATCTCAGCTTTGATGACCTTGATAGCATCGTCGAACAGGGAAAGAAGCTGGGCATCTATATGTATCTTTTCTCCGGTGGTGAACCTCTTGCCAGGAAGAAGGACATAATAGCGCTATGCTCCAAGCACTCCGATGCGGAGTTCCTCGCATTCACGAATGGCACCCTGATTGATGAGGAGTTCGCCGATGACATGCTTCGTGTTAAGAACTTCATACCGGCAATCAGCGTGGAAGGCTTTGAGAGCGCTACCGATGCAAGACGTGGAGATGGAACTTATCGCCGTGTACTTAAGGCGACATCAATACTGAGGGAAAGAAAGCTTCCTTTCGGCTTCTCCTGCTGCTATACATCAGCGAATGTATCGTGCATAGGATCGGAAGAGTATTTCGACTGGATGATAGACTGCGGAGCGAAGTTCTGCTGGTTCTTCACATATATGCCAGTCGGGAAGGATGCCCCAACTGACCTCATGGTATCTGCAGAGCAGAGAGCGGAGATGTACCGTGTGATAAGAGGTTTCCGTAAGACAAAGCCAATCTTCACGATCGATTTCTGGAATGACGGGGAGTATGTGAAAGGCTGCATAGCAGGCGGAAGATACTACTTCCATATCAACGCGAACGGAGATGCTGAACCATGTGCATTCATCCACTACTCCGACAGCAATATACATGAGAAGAATCTTGTGGAGATACTGTCATCGCCGCTTTTCGTATCCTACAGATCAAGACAACCATTCAACTGCAACCATCTGAGGCCCTGCCCTCTTCTCGATAACCCTGACAGGCTTGTCACGATAGTGAACGAGACAAAGGCGGGATCTACAGACCTGGCCGCCCCGGAGAATGTAGAGGATCTTGCGGGAAAATGCACGGATAAGGCTGAAAAGTGGGCCCCGGTCGCAGATGGAATATGGAACAGGACCATGAATGCATGAATCCATAGCCAGCAGAGGCTGCTTGTCATTAAGTGGACAGCAGCCTTACCGGGTCTTATACGGAATTCCTTCTGAAGCCGAAGGCATCACGGAAATCGAAGTGCATTCCAAGCCATCCGCTGCATTTCCCGATCAGCCAGCCATTCACAAGAGCACACAGGACTGTCCCCCATTTCACACCTTCGAAATGCCATAAGCCAAAGAAAATGAATGACATGAGGACTGCGATGAAGCAGCTGCTGCAATCATAGACTGTCTTTGTCTTGCTGATATCGAACCCATACTCCGAGGATATTTCCTTTACAAACAGCTCGTAAGCTTCAGGAGGTATATAGGTATTGAACAACAATGATACCCCGATTGCGCATATAAGCAATCCGGAGGTGTAGCATGCAATCCTCGGCAGAATACTATCCCCGGGGATCAGATTCACAGCTTTCATCATGACATCAAGCACATTGCCGTAGATGAAGGCTGTGATAAATGAAAAGAGATACCTGCGCCTGAATCGATGCAGGACAGTCGCAAGAACAATGATGAGAAATGCCTGGAAGCAGTACTCTGCCATACCGAATGTAAACCAAGTCAAACATTCAGAGGTCTTCAGATAAATCAGATAGGCCGGTGCGACAACCATCGACATGCCGAAATCGGCCCGCTCCATCAATGCTGTTCCCAACGCAAGTGCAATCAAACCAGCAGCATACGCAGCTTCAGTATAAAACGTCCTTTTCATAAAGACTCCCTTTGATAAATGACGTTTGATACAGAAACGGCAAAAGATGGTCTGAGGACATACAGAAATATCAGAACCTGCAGTGCTGATACTCTGCTCGCCGCTATCGGGAATATATCATAGACCTATCAATCTAATCCACATCCAGTATGAAGCCAGAGCAACAAAGGAGGCGGAGTATTTGCACCCCGCTTCCTGCTTTTCACTCTACATCCTGCAAAGCTGCATAATCCTCTTCACCGGTTCTAACCTTGACTACCCTTGTGACATTGTAGACAAAGATCTTTCCATCTCCGATATGACCCGTATACAAAGCCTTCTTCGCAGCTTCTATGACAGAATCAACAGGAATCTTACTGACAACAACCTCGACCTTCACTTTAGGAATAAGATTGACGTCAATCTCGGCTCCACGATACTTCTCCCCTGCACCTTTCTGTATACCACAGCCCATGACCTGCGTCATTGTGATACCAGTCACGCCAAGAGCGTTAAGCGCTGTCTTGAGAGCATCGAACCGGGACAGTCTGCAGATTATGCTTACTTTATGCATTCCTGTGTCATACACACCATCCACAATTGTCTTCTTGCTTGATACCTTGACCGCAGCCCCTATCTGCGCTGATGATGCCTTCTCATAATTGTCCTCGCCCAGATCTGTATTCTCGTTCACTTCCATATCGAGCCCGGTTATATCATTGATTGCGAAACCGGAATACGCGGAAGCAAGTCCATGCTCGTGCATATCAAGGCCATCAATCTCCACAGAGGCTGGCACCCTCAGACCTACGGTCTTATCGATGATCTTGAAGACAATGAACATTATGATGAGAACATATGCGGCTACAGAGACAATACCCAAGGCCTGTATCCCGAGCTGATGCAGTCCTCCGCCATAAAACAGACCAGGAGCGATTCCATCTCCACCATTGCTGAAAAGTCCTACAGCAAGCGTGCCCCAGATTCCGTTCACCATATGTACTGATACAGCACCAACGGGATCATCGATCTTCACGATATTATCGAAGAACTCAACAGACAGAACGACCAGGAATCCTGCGACAAGCCCGATGAAGAAAGCTCCGACTGGTGTAACACAATCGCACGAAGCTGTTATGGCAACAAGACCTGCAAGAGCTGCATTGAATGTCATTGATACATCAGGCTTGCCATAGCGCAGCCATGTGAAGATCATAGCAACGACTGTTGCCACGGCAGCTGCGAGATTGGTGTTGAACATTACAAGAGAGGCAAGCTCCATATCATCATCGGTGCTCATGGCAACAGTGGAACCGCCATTGAAACCAAACCAGCAGAACCAGAGAATGAAGACACCGAGTGCCATAGCTGTCAGGTTATGGCCAGGAATTGCCCTTGCCTTGCCATTCTTATCGTATTTGCCAATACGCGGGCCAAGGAGTGCGGCACCCAGACAGGCAATTAATCCTCCGACCATATGGACACAGGTTGAGCCTGCAAAATCATGGAAACCAAGGGAAGAGAGCCATCCGCCGCCCCAGATCCAATGCCCTGATATCGGATAGACAATCAGGCTGATTGCAGCACTGTAAATACAGTATGCCTTGAAGTTTGTCCGTTCAGCCATAGCCCCAGAAACAATTGTTGCGGCTGTTGCGCAGAACACAGTCTGGAAGATCGCATAGCACCAAGTCGGTAATGTTCCGAAATCATAGCTGCCACGGATAAGAGGATCAAAACCGCCAATCAACGGCCCTGCCCCAGCAAACATGACCCCGAAACCGATAAGCCAATAGCATGGAACTCCGATACAGAAATCCATCATATTCTTCATAAGTATGTTTCCTGTGTTCTTTGCCCTTGTGAGTCCCGCTTCGCAGAGTGCGAATCCTGCCTGCATGAAGAATACAAGAATCGCACTGACCAGTACCCAGATGACATCTGTTGCTGAATACATCCCCGTCCTCCTTACGCCATTCATAAGAAAAAGGGTGTACATCGAGTTTCTGAAGCTCTCTGCACACCCCTTTGTGTATGAAGGTATAAAATATATAAAAGGCGCCTTGGATTCTTTCTCCAAAGCGCCTTTGCCTTATGGCTAATGGGATATACTTTTTCCGATATCACTGTCAAGAAATATGATTATGGCAAAAGCAAAAAAACTTTTTTATGCCATCAATGAGAAAACCTCCATGCATAATCATATTTCCCTTATGCAAGCCGGAATCGTCATTCAGATTGCATCATCAGCTGTATAGGCGCCGAGAGAACCTGCCTTGACCTGGATGCAGATGTAGCTTATCGGGCTATCTGAGGATGCGAAGAACTGTCTCTTTCCCGCAGGAGCGATCCTGATCCAGTCCCCTTCATTAAGATCAACATCTTCGCCATCCACTATCACCTTGCCCTTTCCTGAGAGGATGAAATATATCTCCTCATTCGCCTTATGTGCATGCACAAAAGGAACAGATGCCCCTGCAGGAAGCGTGTTAACGCTGATCTCTGCTCCTGTAAGGCCAAGTCTGTCATGAAGCTCCGTCCTTGCTCCTTCTACCTTCCCGATCTTTGTGTAATTGCTCATTTCATTTTCTCCTTGTAGCTATAATCTATTTCATTGATCGACGTCTGAAAAGTACGCACAAAAATGTAACTGCGCATTTCATTTTGAATGTGTAGTAAAATGAAATCATGAAAACAAAATCCGAACTGCCTGATTGCCCTGTTGCAACAACAGTAAGCCTCATAGGAAGCAAGTGGAAGCTCCTTATTCTCCGTAACCTCTCTTCCCGGACATGGAGATTCAACGAGCTTCAGAAATCACTTGATGGGATATCACAGAAAGTCCTGACAACCAGTCTCAGAGAACTTGAGGCTGATGGCATCATATTCAGGAAGGACTACTGCACGAATCCTCCTAAGGTGGAATATGGTCTGACAGAGATAGGGAAAAAGCTGCAGGAACTTCTTGCAGTGATGGCAGATTTTGGCACTTATTATAAAACCGTAATCTGAATCTTGCAGATTACTTGTAATCTTAGATGCAATAGCACCATAGTTCTCGTATATTCTTCAACAAGAGCTTTCCATCGGCTGGCAGACACGTTTAAACGAGCATATTAGGAAGGGAATAGAATCCGGTGAATTATGATTTATGAGAGATTGTCATATGGCAAGGATAAACAACACTAATATAAAAACATCTCTGGCGGCTTTCCGTGATGGAGCTTTTGAGCTTGATGTAGCTGTTTCTGCGACAGATAATACCGTTTGGCTCACACTTGATCAGGTCTCTTTGCTCTTTGAAAAGGATAAATCGACAGTCTCAAGACACATAAAGAACATATTTTCTGAGCATGAATTAGAAAAAGAAGCAACTGTTGCAAAATATGCAACTGTTCAACTTGAAGGTAGTAGATCTGTTGAACGTTTGATTGAATATTACAATCTTGATGTCATAATCTCCGTTGGTTATAGAGTGAAATCAAAACGTGGAATTGCATTCAGGAAGTGGGCAACAACAGTCCTCAATGACTATCTGCTTCGTGGTTATGCCGAAAACAAGCGAAGACTTGAAGCTCAGGGAAAGACCATTGAGCTTCAGTCCAGGATAATCGCACATATGGCCGAGGTTGATGAAGAAGAACGGAATGTTGTTTACCTCAGCAGGCAGGTGATTACCAATGGAGCTCTAGTTGCTATAACGCTGATGATTGCTGAATCAAGACCGGAAGAGAAAGATGTTATGATTACCTTGGTTATGAATCTTCTATCAAAAAGTTAGTGTTTGAGAAATTTGGCATATAGCTTGCATCTGACTTTTTGATATCAATAGGAATGGAGGGATATGCTATGATATATAGATTTGTAAGAGAGAGAGTGATGCTTCTGCATACCTTGAATTTTTCAGAGTTGTTGTCTCTGAAACAGATAATCTTGCGTGTTCTGCCAAGGAAGCGGCAGCGATGACAGTAGAGGATGAACAATCTTTTATCAGAAATACAAATGGCTCTGGCTCTTTTTCTATTATTGCTGTAGCAGATGGTAGCATATGCGGTTCCTGCGATATTCGAATACAGAATAGAGAGCGCCTGAGACATCGTGCAGAGATGGGAATTGCAGTCAGAAAAGAATATTGGGGGGCAGGCATTGCACAGCATCTTCTTGAAGAAGCGATAGCAGAAGCGAAGAGACGTGGAATCAGGATAATCGGCCTGACTGTCCGGGCTGATAATAAAAGAGCTATAGCTTTCTACAAAAGAAATGGTTTTGAATTTTCAGGTGGGCTCAGAATGCTGTTCTGCCTAGGTGGTAATTATGTTGATGGCGAACAATATGAACTTCTGCTGAAGTAGAATATGCTGCAGGAAAAGTAAATCCACACTATCAGGCAAAACTCGAAACAATTTTGCAAAACTCAACTTTGGAACATGAAGAACGGCTTTATTGTCACCGCCTACTGCGGGCAGAATCTGAGGACATGAGAGATGCTCGAGCTTGTTCCTTCATAGAAGGAGTATTGATTACTTCCCGTTAATAATCCAGAAGCCTCCCGTAATCATTCCAGCTACCATACATTCTTCC
>CALXLE010000041.1 GCA_944389115.1 uncultured Spirochaetaceae bacterium | reverse complement strand
TCATGGAAGAGAAGAGAGGGAAGAAGGTCCCCGGAGGCCAGCCGCGCGGCAGGAAGCCAAAGGATGCCGATCCGGATATGGAGCTCAGGCAGGAACTTGAGCTGCTCAGGAAGCAGAATCGCCGGCTGAAGATGGAGAATGAATACCTAAAAAAACTAGATGCCTTAGTTCGGGCAAGGATCGAGCGCGAGTCAGGGAAACAGTCGTGATAATCGATGGACTAAGGCATGAGTATCCCTTGGATGATCTTCTCAGTATTGCAGGAATACCCAGAAGCACGTTCTATTACCAGCTTAGGCTGATGAGGAAAGGCGACAAGGACAAGGCCTTGAAGAAGAGGATTGCAAGCCTGTATTTCAGATTCATGAACAAGAATGAAAGCTTTGGCTACAGAAGGATTTATGCCCTTCTAAGGAACATCAGGCAGTTTAGGAATGTCAATCATAAGAAGGTACAGCGGATAATGAAGGAGCTTGGACTCCAAGGATATATCTCCAGGAACGGCTATAGGCGGTATAGTTCATACAAAGGCAAGGTCGGCAAGATAGCGGACAATGTTCTGAACCGCAGGTTTGATGCGGCAAGGCCGAATACAGTATGGTCAACCGATGTCACCGAATTCAGGCTGACCGATTCGACCAAGGTCTATCTGTCCCCGATAAAGGACTTCTGTGATGGATCCATCATAAGCTATTCATACTCAACCTCGCCGGGGATGAAGCTCGTGATGGATATGCTTGATAAGGCATTCGACAAGAACCGCTGCCTTGCCGGGCTCGTACTGCATTCGGACCAGGGATACCAGTACCAGAACCCTACATGGGTCAAGAGGCTTGATGGCCATTGCATAATACAAAGCATGTCCAGGAAGGGAAACTGCCTAGACAACAGCAAGATGGAGACATTCTTCTCGACACTGAAGAAGGCAATATGGTTCGGAAGGGAAAAGGAGTACAGGAAACCAGAGGATCTGTATTCCGCAATTGATGAATACATAACCTGGTATAACGAAAGGAGAATACAGGTGAAACTGAAAGGAATGACACCTTTACAATACAGGAAACTTACCTTTAAGATGACTTCTCGATAGGTGTCCAACTTTAAGGGGTCACACCAATGCGGCGGTCTTTTGATTATATTAAAGAGCAATAATTTCTAGGATAATACGTTTATTTGTTTCCAGACTTGAGATCAAATAGAAATATAAGACACGTATTTACTGATATCACACTTAATACTGTTGCTTATATCATCTGTACGAAATACCATTTTTCTATGAAGAAAACTGTTTTTGCATCTGTAATGCTGTTTGTGTCTGTGGCCATGCTCTCAGCTGTATCGCTAACGCTGAGCGATGGTTCTGTCATCGAGGGGAATGTAACAGGCATCGAAGGGGATATGGCAGAGGTTGTCTTCATGCTGCCTATCAGTATAATCGAGGATAATCAATGGCAGAAGCCGGAGAAGATTATCCCGCCCTACCCTGATAGCTTCATGCTTATCCAGGGCGGTGCAGTCTCCGCTCCTATTGATACAGCCAGACTTGAGAGCGCGTTCAGGCGCGGACTCGTCAGCCATGGATATAGAGTCCTTTCCTCGGAGCCAGGGGTGATAACATATGGATTGGACAACGGAAGAATCAGCCTGACAATGCGCTTCTGCTTTGCTCCGGATGAATACTGGTATGAATATGTTGATTCAACGGGTCTTGATGCTGATATCCAGAGCAACTACATCCACAGAAGGTACAGCCGCTGGATAAATATTCTTGAGAAAGAGATATCGGAGGGATATTACCTGTGAGCATGGATAAGATCGAGGCATTCTACCATTTCGATGATATCTCCGCTGTCGATGCACGTGCCGAGGCAGATAAGATCATATTTGCCCCAATCGTCTTCAATTCCGTCATTTCACTTAATGAGCTTGGAATCCTTCCCCTGATCGGCAGTTCCGGGGAGGATGGGATAAGCCTGGATAAGATTATGTCGCATTGTGGCGTATCACGCTATGCAGCAATGATCCTTCTCCAGATGGCTCTTGGTGCAGGAATAGTAAAGAAGCATGAAGATAACTATATCCTTGGCAAGATCGGATACTTTCTTCTTGAGGATTATACAACGAAGGCTAATCTCGATTTTGTCCGTGACATCTGCTATGACAGCATGAAATATCTTACTGAAAGCCTTTCCTCAGGGAAACCTGCAGGACTCAAGGCGCTTGATGTAGAGGGGGAAACACTCTATCAGGTACTGTCCGTGCTTCCGGAAAAGAGAAAGAAAAGCTGGCAGGCATTTGACCATGCCTATTCGGACATATCCTTCGATAAGGTACTTGAGACGGTATTCAGCCGGAAACCTGAACATATTGCCGATATAGGCGGCAATACAGGCAGGTGGGCACTGAAATGCACGGAGTATGACAAAGATGTCAAAGTCACGATTATTGATATGCCGGGCCAGGTGAAGATGGCTGAGAAGACAATAAAGGAACATGGACTAGAGGAAAGGATCAATGCCATTCCTGCCAATGTCCTTGCTGCAGCTCCCCCTATTCCATCCGATGCGGATGCTGTATGGATGAGCCAGTTCCTTGACTGCTTCTCCCTTGAGGAGATCACGATGATCTCCTCCGGCATTTCGGATAGGATATCATGCAATACCGATGTCTATGTCCTTGAGCCACTGATTGACAGACAGCAGTACCAGGCTTCATCATACTGTCTGTAGGCAATCAGCCTGTACTTTGCCGCAATTGCGAATGGGAACAGCAGGATGTATCTCCATGATGAGCTGAAGGATGCCATCGAGGCCGGAGGTCTGAAGCTTATCGATGAGATCGGAGGAATCGGCCAGTTCAGCTATTCCCTCCTGCGGTTCAGGAAGGAGGAACAGCCTTGAAGATCGATTCTTTCGTTCTCTGGGCCCCTGGGGTTGAGGATCATGAAAGCTGGATTGAATGGAGGAATGGCTCGAATGTGATTGAGGATTCGTCCCTTTCACCTAAGCTCTCATTTGCCTCTCCTATTGCCATCAGGCGCCTTAGCCTGCTTACGCGTATGACTATATATGCTGTCCATGAGCTTGGCCCTGATGCCGGCTGCATCCTTCTTTCCTCTGTCTACGGGGAGATGAACAGCCAGCTCAAGCTCAACATGATGCATATCAAGGAGGGAGAGGTGAAGCCTGCGGCTTTCTCCCTATCCGTATTCAACGCTCCCGCTGCGGAGGCAACGATCCTGGAGAAATCCCACACACCCTACTCGGTCATATTCCCCGGAAAGGACCATGTGATCGATGCGCTCTTTAAGGCAGGGAGCGCGCCGATAGCATCCGGAAGACTATCTTCTTCCCTCCTGATCTATGCAGATGAGAGAATGCCGGATGAGTACAGACCATATGCCGGATGGATCCCTGAGCCTATGGTCATAGGGATGAGGATCTCCTCCGGAGATGGGCTCTTTCCTTCCAATACGGATATCCAGCCCGCAGACCTTGCAAGGTATCTTATCGATAACATTCCGGAGGCATGGCTTTGAGATTTCTCTGGTCTATAAGAAAATCATTTGCCTACCTCGTTTTCGGAGTGGGATCGCTTATCATTGGGCTGATAATCCTTCCTGCAGAGCGCATCCTTATACATCCCGCATCAAGGTTCAGGCATGTAGGAAGGCTCACCATAACCTATTCACACAGGGCGTTCATCTCCCTGTGCAAGGCAATAAGGCTTCTGGAGATCGAGAAGTCCCTCCCCGATTTCTCCGATCTTGGAGGGAAGATCGTATCGCCGAACCATCCATCGCTCTTCGATGTCGTCATAATGTTCGCCCTGATCCCTGGAGCTGACTGCATCGTCCGAGGAGCACTTACGAGGACTGTCACAGGCTTCATCGTCAGAGCCCTTTATATCGTCAATAGCGAGGACTTCGATACGCTGAAGGAGGACTGCAGGAAGTCGCTTGATGCGGGGAATACGCTGATTATCTTCCCAGAGGGAACGCGCACGAAGAAGAATATCCCGATAAACCTCAAGCGCGGGACAGCATATATCTCGCTCTATACAGGAGCGGAGATTGTCCCTGTAATAATCGGGGGAAACAGCAAGGATGGGCTGAGGAAGAAGAACCACTTCTATTCAGTCAACGATACCGGCAGATACATCTATACAATAAGACGCCCGGACAAGGTATTCGATCCTGCAGAGTACGATACAGGCAATCAAAGAAGCGATGCCATAAACCTCACAGATGATATGGAGGCATTCTTCCGGGAGGAAGCAGGAAGCGAGAATCTATGACAGCGCGCTGAGTGCTGCGATGAGCCGCTCCCTGGTCTCCTCTGGGAGTATCACCTCATCGACCTGGAGCGCATCCTCTGCAGACCATGGATCCATGCCTGGAAGATAGTTCTCAAGCTCTGCATCATCTGCATCCGGATGCTTCTTCCTGAGTATCTCCTTCGCCCCATCCTTTCCCATCACAGCAATCTCGGCAGATGGCCATGCATAGACGAAGTCAGCACCTAGGCTCTTTGATCCCATCGCTATATATGCTCCTCCGTACGCTTTTCGGACTATGACAGTCAGGAGCGGAACGGATGCGGAGACATATGATCTGATGATCGATGCGCCATGCCTTATTATCCCGCCGGATTCCTGACCGATGCCCGGCATGAATGCAGGAACATCGACGAATGTGATCACAGGGAAACCTGCTCCTGAGCAGAAATCGATGAATGAGGAAATCTTGTACGATGCATTGATATCAAGGGAACCGGCGATGTGCATCGGATTATCCGCAACTATACCGACAGTCCTTCCATCGAGACGGGCAAGCGCTGTGATTGCATTCCGTGCATACTCCTCCCTTTCTTCCATGATGCTCCCGCTGTCGAAGATCGTCTCTATGATCCTGTGCATATCATAGGGCTTCCTGCTCTCCTCAGGGATGATGGCAGAAAGCGCTGATTGATTGCCAGCTGCAACCTCAGCTGATGAATCGGAGTAGTATGATATATAGCGCCTCACGCCTTCAATGCAGGACTTCTCATCATCATATGCATAATGGGCAACACCGCTTTCTCGCATATGGAGGCGCCATCCTCCAAGCTCCTCCACAGTATGCTCCTCGAACGTGACCTTCTTTGTGACATCCGGGCCTGTAAGGAACATCCTTGCATGCTTCTTAGAGAGGAATATCGCATCCATCAGCGCAGGGGAATAGCTTGCACCGCCTGCTGCAGGACCGAGGATGAGAGCAATCTGCGGGATCTTCCCTTTGTACTCAACATTCCTGCGGAATATCCCGCCATAGCCTGCAAGAGACCTGATACCCTCCTCGATCCTTGCTCCTCCTGTATCATGGATGGCGATATATGGGGCACGGGCATTGAAGGCCCTGTCCATGATATCCATTATCTTCTGTGCATGGACCGAGCCGAGGGAACCTCCGGCTACAGAGAAATCATCGGAGGAGATGAAGACCGTACGGCCATCGACCGTACCGAAGCCAGTTATTACACCATCGCCAGCCTTCCCGCTGCTTCCGGAAGCGAAACGGTGGACTTCATGGAATGATCCCTCATCGGTAAGCAGCAGAATGCGCTCATATGCTGAGAGCCTTCCGCCGCGTCCCTCTCCCCTGCTTCCAGCTCTCATGGCTGAAAGCTTATCATAGCTCTTCATATCTTTCTGAAGATGAGGGAGGTGTTGATGCCTCCGAATGCAAAGTTATTCGACATGACATACTCCGCATCGAGATCCATCCCGCTTCCAGTTATGTACCCGAGATCTGCGCATTCCGGATCGACATTGACAAGATTGAGATTTGGACAGAACCATCCCTTCCTCTGCATCATCAGTGTCACCCATGCCTCAATCGCGCCGCATGCACCAAGGGTGTGCCCGATATAGCTCTTGAGGGTTGAGCATGGAATGCCAGGCCCGAAGACATCGTGCATTGCATTCGTCTCTACCACATCCCCTGATATCGTTGCAGTGCCGTGTGTATTGACGTATGAGATATCACGAGGCTCAAGTCCTGCGCTCTTCAGCGAATCCCTCATTACCTGGGCAATCGTGTCCCTGTTGGGATGTGTTATATGGACACCATCGGTATTCGTCGCGAATCCGACAATCTCGCCATAGATCTCCGCATTGCGTGCAACAGCGCTCTCATAGGATTCAAGGATGAGCGTACCAGCTCCCTCGCCCACGACAAGCCCATCCCTATCAGCATCGTATGCGCGCGGGGTAAGCGATGGCTCATCGTTCCGCGTCGATGCGGAGAAAAGGCTGTCGAATACAGCAGCATCTGCAGCACTGAGCTCCTCAGCGCCCCCTGCAATCATCACATCCTGCTTTCCCGATGCTATCGCTTCATAGGCATAGCCTATGGAAATACTGCCGGAGGTACATGCCGTATTCGTCGATATAAGCCTTCCTGTAAGGCCATAGTATACGGATAGATTGGCAGCACATGTCTGCGGCATGCTCTTTATGTATGTCGTTGCAGATATCTTCTTCGTGCTCTTGTTCGCAAGAAGTTCATAGAAGCCTAGCAGTGCCTCGATGCTTCCTAATGATGAGCCATATGCTATTCCAGTCCTACCTGACTTGAGGACAGGAACATCCTTCAGCCCCGCTTTCCTGAGAGCATCCTCCGTTGCGGTAAGCGCCAGAAGTGCAACCCTTCCCATTCCGCGGACATCCTTCCTCGGATACTGCGGGAGCGATTCGGTGACAGGAGCAGCAAGCATTGGGCGGAGTCCTTCATACTCCTTCCAGCTATCCATTACAGCGATTTTATTCTCAAGTTTCCTCAGTGAAGCCCAGACTGCATCGTCATCACTTCCGAGTGCCGATACGATGCTTCCTCCAGTTACAACAACACGTCTCAACATAGTCCCCCATTGACTGAAATCACCTGCCGTGTGATATATCCTGCATCCTCGGAAAGGAGGAATGATGCGAGCGCCGCAATCTCCTCAGGCTTTCCAAGACGCTTCATAGGCACAGCCTTTAGCATCTCCTCCACGGGGATTCCCTCAATCATATCGGTCTCGATAATCCCCGGAGCGATGACGTTGACTGTTATGCTCCTCGATGCAAGCTCCGCCGCAAGCGCTTTCGAAGCACCGATTATACCGGCTTTCGAAGCGCTGTAGTTCACCTGTCCCCTGTTGCCGATGATCCCCGATACCGATGATACGGCTACGATCCTGCCACGACGCTTCCTGCATAGAGGAAGCATGAGAGGGCTCAGGACATTGAAGAATCCATCGAGGTTGGTATGTATGACATCATCCCAGTTCTCGCCTGTCATGGCCGCAAAGACATTGTCCCGGCATATCCCGGCATTAAGGACAACACCCCAGAAGACGGGATTATCGGCAAGATATCCCTCGATTGCCATCTTCGTCCCTTCCCTCGATGAGATATCAAAAGGAAGGATGGAGCATGAACCTCCATTATTCCTTATCTCTTCAGCAAGAAGCTCAGCAGCTTCCTCCCTTCCTGGCCTGCAGTTCAGGACAACATTGTATCCGTCAGATGCGAGGCGGAGCGCAATCGCCCTGCCGATTCCCCTGACGGCTCCCGTTACAAGGACACTCTTATCCATCAGATTCCCCCATTCTGAGAACACATCACGAGAAGCCTTCCCGATGCGATCTCCTCGCCATCGGATGATACACTTCCTGTGAAGCTATATAGATCATCACCGAGCGCACAGTCTTCGTGTATTGAGATATCAACCTCAGAGCCATCAGCCAGGAAAGGCCTGGAAATGGTGAAGTCGGAAACGCGCAGTATGAATCCTATAAGAGGCTCATCCCCATTGCGGAGGCCTCTGAGATAGGAGTATGCGCTGATTGACTGCGCTATAAGCTCAAATGCTATATATGAAGGAGCTCTGCCCTGGCGGAGGAAGGGAGAATCAGAAATGACAGCAGATGCCTTCAGGCTTCCTTCCCCGAATGCTTCTATTCCGTCAAGAAGAAGCATGTCATTCCTATGCGGAACAATCGCCGCAACATTCTCTCTGCCCTTAAGAGGCAGGATAACCTCATTCATTCTCATCCCTCTCCAATAAGATTACAGCATTGCACCCTCCGAATGCAAATGATGAGGATATTGCGGCTCTGACTGTGGCCTTCTCTCCCATTCCTGCGAAATGGAGGTGCGGGAGCTCTGGATCCTCCTCCCCGTCAAAGATATGGGGCGGAAGGAGCGCAGGCTGATCTGAAGCAATCGTCATCGCAGCGATTCCAGCCTCGATAGCACCTGCTGCGCCGAGCGTATGGCCTGTTACGGGTTTCGTACTGGAGACAGGAACTGATTCAGGGAAGACGGCATGGACAGCTCTTGATTCCATCATGTCATTGTCATGCGTCCCCGTCCCATGAAGATTGATATACCCTATATCCTCAGGCTCAAGCTCTGCCATGGAAAGGGCATCCCTGAGTGTGACAGCGACAACCTCTCCCGAAGGCTCCGGGCTTGTCATATTGTATCCATCGGATGACTCAGAAAAACCTGTCACCGATACAGGGAACGGGAAGATCCTCTCTTTTGTTATGAACATGAAGCCTGCACCATCACCAAGGTTGATTCCATCCCTGTTCCTGCTGAAGGGATTCGTATGTCCGTCGCTTATCGCGGTAAGGGCTGTAAAACCATCTTCGATGATATCACTCGCGATATCAATTCCACCAGCAAGGACGGCATCGGCATAGTCCGCCTCGAGAAGGTCGATTGCACGGATTATCGCCTGAGCGCCAGATGAGCATGCAGAGGCAACCGTGAATGAAGGACCCTGGAATCCAAAGCGCTCCTTGATTATCTCAAGCTGGGCAGAAGGATTCTGCGTCTGGATATCATATGAACCGAAGCTCCCCGTCTCTATAAATTCCATATGGGCCTTCCAGGAAGCAGAGCTGCCGTAATCGCATGCACCGAGCACAACACCAACCCGGTCGGGGCTGAAGTACGATAGAACAAGCGACGCATCATCGCTGAGAAGCTTCAGAGACGCTTCAAGGAGCGAGGTGGATACAGAATTCCTGTCAGGGTCAGACTCTGCGATGAGATGGCCCTTCCTGCTTCTCTTCATGCATTCCCATGAGCCGCTGAGAACTGTACGCATGAATTCATCTGTATTGCTGCCGGCTGCCCCTACGAGCACCGGTCTGGAGATATGATACCGTTTTTTCACAGCGAGATTATACCATATCTGTAGTCTCTGAGATGATTGACAACCACAGTCTCATTTCCCGATACAGTCATCTCCCATATAAGGGAACCATTATGGGAGATCGTCCTTCTGTACAGTCCATCAGCACTCTCCTCGCTGAAGTCGAGACCGCATGCTGAAAGCGCTGCAGCGACAGCAT
>CALXLE010000040.1 GCA_944389115.1 uncultured Spirochaetaceae bacterium | reverse complement strand
GAATATCATCGCAGGACGTGATGATATCCCATCAAAGCCGGACGGCACTATATTCCGTCTTGCCGCAGCTTCAATTGGACTCAGGTCTGAAGAGACCGTAATATTCGAGGACTCCGTATCTGGAGTAAAAGCCGCAATCGACTCAGGGACGAAGATTATATACAGATTGGGAACAGAAGGAAAGGAGAAATTCACATCCTTCCCTTCTGTCATCCTCATCGATTCATTCTCAGAGCTTGTTTATCAGCTCTGAGGTGAAGGCAGATGTGGACAAGCATGTACCACTTCTGCCTTCTTTTACCATGAGATCATAAAGATCCTTTGTGACTGATCCGGATGAAATCATACTGCTCACCGCTTTTCTTATCAGGGAAGCGGCTTCATTCCATCCAATATACTCAAGCATCATCACTCCGGAGAGGATTATCGAAAGAGGGTTCACGATATCCTTTCCCGCGATATCAGGGGCAGTGCCATGCGTTGCCTCAAACACAGCCGCGCCTGTTCTGTAGTTTATGTTCGCGCCAGGTGCTATTCCGATACCACCGACCTCTGCAGCCAGTGCATCTGAGACATAGTCACCATTGAGATTCAGTGTTGCGATGACATCATAAGCCTCAGGCTTGAGAAGAATATTCTGAAGGAAGGCATCGCAGATACAGTCCTTTATCTCAATATCCCCGTGAGATGCAGGAATGAATACCTTTCCATCCTTCTCATAGGCACCATAATCCCTCTTTGCCGTCTCATATCCCCAGCGACGGAAACCACCCTCGGTGAACTTCATTATGTTTCCCTTATGGACAAGCGTCACACTGCGCCTTCTGTTAGCTATAGCGTAATCAATCGCGGCTTTTATAAGTCTTACAGAGCCCTCCTCTGAAACCGGCTTCACCCCGATAGCGCTTGTCTCCGGGAATCTTATCTTCTTCACGCCCATCTCATTCTGAAGGAATGAAATGACTTTCCTCACCTCTTCGGAATCCTTGTCCCACTCAATGCCGGCGTATATATCCTCCGTATTCTCGCGGAAGACCACCATGTCGACATTCTCAGGATGCCTTACGGGAGAAGGCACACCTTCGAAATACTCAATAGGACGTACACACGCATATAAATCGAGAGTCTGCCTCAGCGCGACGTTTATCGATCTCGCACCTTTTCCCACAGGAGTCATCAGAGGACCTTTTATCGCAATAAGGGATTCCTTTATCGCTTCGATTGTCTCATCAGGAAGATTCGTTCCCGTCTTCTCGATAGCCTCGCCTCCGGCAAGAGCCTTTCTCCACTCGATTCTCCTTTCACCGCTGTAGGCAGTCCTTACTGCAGCATCGAGTGTCTCGATCATCCTTTCCGTTATCTCTTTCCCGACACCATCGCCTTCGATATAGACAATCTCTGGATCTGCAGGAACATTAAGCTTACCGTTCTCAGATGTTATTCTCATAGCTTCACCTCATTGAGCCTGCCACCGGCAAGGAGCATCTTCTTCTGTTCTTCCGTTGCCATAAGCGTAAGAGGAATCTCCATGTTCTTCGTTATGTCATGAAGGATGAAATGACCCTCTTTCAGTGAGGAATGGGTATCAAGAAGCTCAAGCTCATCTCCTTCATCGATTGACTCATAATCCTTCTCACTCTGGAAGATCAGAGGAAGGATACCGAAATTACAGAGATTCGCCTGATGTATTCTCTCAATCGATACCGCGCACACAGCTTTTATACCAAGATACATCGGACAGATTGCGGCATGCTCTCTTGATGAGCCCTGACCATAGGATGCGCCTGCGATTATGAAACCACCCTCGCCTTTATCGCGGTAAGCGGAAGCTCTGGATGGGAAATCAGGATCGACGGATTCGAACACGAATTCAGAATACTTCTTTATATTCGATCTGTATTTAAGCCTTGCGCCTGCAGGCATGATATGATCGGTTGTTATCTTATCCCCGACCTTAATCACAGCATGGCCGTGAATCGTATCGGAGAGCGGCTTATTCTCCGGAGGATTCCCGATATTCGGCCCTCTTTTTATCTCCTCTGAGAATGATGGATATATGAACATCGAATCATCAATGATGAAGCGTTCCGGCATCTTTATATCAGATAGATCTGCATCCGAAGTGCGTGGATCAGTGAATACACCTGTAATGGCGGAAGCTGCCGCTGTCTCCGGAGATACAAGATAAAGAGAGGCGGAAGCAGTCCCTGAGCGAGCGTAGAAGTTCCTGTTGCTCGTTCTCAGCGATACGCTATCAGTTCCGGGACTCTGATGATTGCCGATACAGAAACCGCAGGCAGATTCAAGTATCCTAGCACCAGCCTTGATGAGAGTCTCAAGTGTACCGTCTTCTGTAATCATCAGCAGTACTTCCCTAGAGCCCGGTGCAACTCCCAGAGATACAGAGTCAGCGACTTTGTGTCCCTTGAGGATCCTTGCGGCCTTCTTCAGGTCCATGTAGCTTGAATTCGTACATGAACCGATGAGAATCTGGTTGACCTTCATACCTTCAAGCTCTTTCACGCTCTTTATGTTTCCGGGGCTGTGTGGACATGCTGCCAGCGGTTCAAGAGATGAGAGATCGATGTCGAAGATATCATCATACTCAGCATCTGCATCTGCAGAGAGAGGAATATATCCATCCTCCCTTCCCTGCGCTTTCAAAAACTCGTAGGTATTATCATCGGAGGGGAAAAGAGATGTTGTTACACCGCACTCAGCACCCATGTTCGTAATCGTCGCACGCTCAGGAACAGACAGAGTACTGACACCCTCACCGATATACTCGAATACAGTATTTACATTGCCCTTCACGCCAAAGCGCTCAAGAACCTTCAGAATTACATCCTTTGCAGACACGAAAGGCCTGAGCTTTCCTGAGAGTCTTATCCCAACGACACGTGGAGCTACTATCTCAAATGGAACACCTGCCATGGCAAGAGCGACATCAAGTCCTCCGGCACCGGCTGCAAATGATGCGATACCACCTGCCGTAGGAGTGTGGGAATCAGAACCGAGAAGAGTCTTTCCCGGAAGCGCGAAACGCTCCAGATGGACCTGATGGCATATTCCGTTTCCAGCCCTGGAATAGATGATTCCTTTCCTGTCTGCAACAGTTCTCAGATACTCATGATCATCAAAATTCTCGAATCCGACCTGGACTGTATTATGATCGACATAACTTACTGCAAGCTCATTACGGACTTTGTCGAGTCCGAGCGACTCGAATTCAAGGTATGCCATTGTACCGGTGGCATCCTGTGTAAGCGTCTGATCGATTCTTATCTTTATGCTTTCGCCCTTCTCTAACCTTCCCTCAACAAGGTGGGAAGAGAGTATTTTATAGCAAAGTGTCTTACCCATGCCCCTGATTATAGACATATTGAGGATAATAGGCCACTTGATGGAGAGAATTTGCAATGATACCCTTTCACGTATGGAAAAGCTTTTCGGCAACACTCCGCTGTGGGCAGCATTCATAGCCTTCGTGCTTGCACAGGCTATCAAGCCATTCACCGGTCTCCTCGATGGAAAGGGATGGAATATGAGGATGCTGACGACAACTGGAGGCATGCCTTCTTCGCATTCAGCCACGATGGCGGCACTGACAGTATCAATCGCGATGGTTGAAGGACTCGGCAGTCATCTGTTCGCGATTTCCTTCGTTGCTTCGCTCATTATCATGAATGATGCGATGAACGTGAGATATGAGACCGGGAAGCAGGCTGAGATAATAAACAAATGGTCAGAGCTTCTTTCAGAAATCCATAAAAACGGAGCGTTCTCTCCTGAGAATCTCAAGACGATGATCGGACATTCATCGCTTCAGGTCGCCGCAGGAGCACTCTTGGGGCTTATCACAGGAAGCGTTTTCACATATTTCAGGGAATTCCATGTCTAAGAACAAGATCACATTCGATGAATTCTATTCAGAGCAGTATGGAGAGAGATGGGAAAGTCTCAGATCCGCGATGCTCTCCGAGGAAGAAGATAAGACATCTCCAGAAGGTCTCCTTTCTCCATATTACATGGACAGGGCTTCAATAGAAATTGCATCAAAGCTTCCGATAACGCCAGGTGATACAGTCCTCGATATGTGTGCAGCTCCCGGAGGCAAGACAATAGTTCTTCTCACGAGACTCTGCGGAAAGGGAAAACTCGTTTCGAATGACCGCTCGCCTGACAGAAGGGAAAGAATGAGGCGCGCGATAAACGAAACCCTCCCAGAAAACATCAGAGCGATATCCACGATAACTGGCCACGATGCATCGAAATGGGGATTATACGAGAAGGATATGTATGATGCCATTCTCCTTGATGCACCATGCTCCTCAGAGCGCCATGTGATAAACAGCGCTGAACATTACTCTATCTGGTCACCATCACGTCCTAAGAGACTTCAGGCACTGCAATATTCGATGTTCGCTTCTGCAATGCTCGCGCTGAAGAAAGGCGGTTACCTCCTCTACTCCACCTGCTCTATAAACAAAGGTGAGGACGAGGAAATCGTGAAAAGATTCATGCATAAGCATCCCGGAGAAGCAGAAGAAGCTGAACTTCTGCTTGAATATGGCGAGAAAATGGAATATGGAATGATAGTCCTCCCTGATAAAGCAAAAGGCAGAGGACCGATGTATGGAGTTCTTCTTAAAAAGCTATGACGAGATGCGCAATTACAAGATGCAATGATTACTCTCCCCTGTCCCTTGATACAGCGCTGAGAACGATAATAGATAATACCGATTTCCCTGAAGTAAATGGAAAGGTCGTCTTCATCAAGCCGAATATCCTGTCTGATTCACTTCCGGAGAAGGCAATCACCACAGATGCCAGAGCTGTCGAGGCCCTGATAAACATCCTCAAGGAGAAAGGCGCTGAGAAGATAATCCTCGGAGACTCTCCTGGAACCCAGACAGGAAAGCTCTCTCTTCGTCTTTCATCTTTCGATAAGACTGCGGAAAGAACCGGCGCTGTCATACAGGATTTCAGAGAATCGAACAGAATACATGAGATAGACGGGCTGAAGATTCCGATGGCAGCAGCCCTCGATAATTCAGATGTCGTCATTTCCTTTGCCAAGTTCAAGACACATCAGCTGATGAGCGCAACCGGTGCGGTAAAGAATATGTTCGGGACTATACCAGGCCTAAATAAAAGCCCTATGCACTTCAGATACAGGACTCCGGAATCTTTCGCACGCTTCATCATGAAGGTTTTCAGTGAGTGCCATGTCGATTATGCATTCATCGATGCGGTTATCGGAATGGAGGGCCCAGGACCTGGAAACGGTGACCCTAGGCATGTGGGACTCATGATGGGCTCTGAAAATGCCTATTCTCTTGATAAAGCAGAAGCGATGATCATGGGATACGAAAGCGTTCCTCTTATCGCTACAGCAGAGAAAGCGGAACCTGGAATAACCGACGCAGATTACCCTCTTCTCAAACCTGAAGACATCATCATAAGTGACTATAAAAGAATAGGAGAAGGAAAGAAGAACACACTTCGTTCCATAGTCGGCGCTACGATAATCAATGCATTCCACAGACATGGATCAGATAGACCGCGTCCTATCTTCGATGCAGATAAATGCAAGGCCTGTTCACGATGCGTGGAGATTTGTCCTGCTAAGGCGTTGAGTATCAAGGATGGTCATGTTTCTTTTGAGAAGAAGAAATGTATAACATGCTACTGCTGCCATGAGGTCTGTCCATTCGACGCAATTAAGGTATTATAATATAAGGAATTAAAATCAAACACCGTGTTGGAAAACTCGAAAAAATCGCATTTTGCCCACGCTTTGCCCACGGATTTTCTCACTTGTGGGCAAAAAAAGTGTGCTGAGGTCTGTCCAAAACACCCTGAAAATGACCATTTTGACGTCATGAAAACACACCCCTTTTCCGGGGTGCAAAATTTTGTCGATTTCAGCTCAATTCTAGTTATCCAGGCCTATCTCTCCGGCCTTCCGACACGTCCGTTTGCGTAGCCTGCATTCTCCCTCGAAACACGCTCAATTGCCTGGAGCCGGCTCACTCCTGGTAGCCCGTGCAAGCGCTCAACATCGCCTGTTTTTCTCATATATGCTTAAAAGGCATTCACCGGAGACACAACCGTATGTCCTATGAGAAATCAAGCAGATTATAGTCAAAGCCCCAGGCTTTCATTGCCTTATCAGCTCCGATATCCGCACTGCCATCCTCCTTGAACTGATCGAGATAGAGTGAGGCACAGTAAGGACAAAACATCCTCATTCCCTTGGCAAGGGCCTCTCCAGCTAGCATATTCCGCTGTATCTCATTCATATCGAAGCTGTAATCATAATCATTGCAATACTGATAGACATACTTGAATACTCCGAAGCATTCCCCTCCGTTATAAAGGTCCATGAGTATATCCCAGTTCTTCTGCATATCTATTCTCTTCCCGAATTCCATGGCAGCAAGCTCGGCCAGGCATTCAACGTTACCCTTCCCGGCACCCTTCTCCCAGTTCTTCATGGCAGAGTAGCTGTCCCCATGAGAATACTGATACCTCCCAAGGAAATACTCGCCCCATCCGAAGTATTCGCCCAATGAGGCCTTCCAGTATTCCATCGCAGTACTTATGTCTCCTACGACATAATGCATCTGGCCGCACCATGCATCTCCGATTTCATCGATTCCCCACTTTGAGCTGAACATTTCCTTCATCTCTTCATAGCGGCCCAGTGCCGCATATGCTCGGCCTGCATTTATATTGAAATCATAGTTGTAGACTATTGCATCATACTCTGCTGCCATCCTGTAATACTTCGCGGCAGCCTCAACATCTGGGAAGCGGTCATCTGCATATCCAGGATAAGAGAAAAAAACGTTTCCGAGTTCCCCGTAAGCCAACGCCATGAGGTCAAGGCCATCATCCAGAGAGTTATCATTCCACCCCTTCCTTGCCAGAACGGCGGCCTTATGGGCCCAGTATGCAGCACGGGCAAAGTCATCCGCATCAGCTCCCGACATCAACCGATAGCATCTCGCCAGTGCGACAAGCTCCTCCACAGCTTCATCACCGCTGTTAATCACATCCAAGAGAAGGTCCTTCACGCTCTCCCCTGAAAAGCATTCATTGAACCGGAAGATGCCTTCATCGATATCATCCTTGATGTAATCATCCAGATGGTCGATGATATCATCAATCTCTATGCGGAGTGCGAAGCCGTCACTTTCAGGGGCATCCCTCTCCAGCCAGCGCCGGATTATGCATTCATCCCCATCAGCCTCCTCGCTCTCTTCCTCCTCGCTTTCTTCCTCCTCGCTTTCTTCCTCCTCATCATCCCCGAACTCATTGCACGGAATGATATCATCATCGGTGAGCGTCCCCTCCTCGAGCAGAGCCGCTAGATGGGCACATTCCTCATCCTTGTCCTCCAGCTCCTTGAGCCTTTCATATGCCCCATTGACATCTTCCTCAAGATAATCGCCGCGGATCATCATCTTGCATAAGCCCCTGATTGCAGCAATCATCCCGATCTCCTCACCTTCCTTATAGAATTCATAGGCCTTACGGGAATAATCCTCATCGGAATCAAAGCCGGAGATGCTGACCTGCCTGAAGTAGATCATCTCTGCAAGGAAGGGGGCAGCCTTCACATCGCCTTTCCTGTACGCCTCGGCAAGGAAATCGAAAGCTGAACTCACATCCTTTTCTCCGAAGGATCCGAAATAATACCCAATGCCAAGCGCTATCATCGCCGCAGCACCACCCTGTCCTGCCAGTTCCTTCAGCGTCGATTCAGAAAGCGAGAAATAATCCAGGTCAGCCATATTGTCCTCCTCGTGCTTAGCATTATGGCTAATTATACACTCATATAGCCTTGGAGAAAGGAAAACCTATCGGACAAATCAATAGCATTGCAGCATGAGCCATGCATGATCGAACCGGGGGACTTGCAGGTCTGCAAGCGGAAGGAAGAAGTATATACGTCCGCAATCCCCGAACATCAAGGAAAAATCATCGTCCTCTACCATATCGAGCTGGAAAAGGAGCCTCCATCCAAGCACATGGCTTCTAGCGTCTTCCATGGCTTTAGCAGGAATATCCTCCCAGCCGCTACCCGTGAAGAATCCCCGGGCCAGCAGCTCGCATTCCAGAGCCATGCTTCCCTGGATCAAATCAGGCCAGCCAAGCAGTTTCGATCCAGTGTTCTTATCCTCATAAGGATTCCCCTCCACTGGTATTCCGAACTCATAGCAATCCTCTGGATCGGGGAAGGAGGGCAGGCTCTCCATCGCGATATGAAGCATGGGATACCTTCTCTCCGGAGGCAGGTCTTCGGGGAAAGGCGCCTCGGATAGCGAGGATCCATCCTCAAACCAGAAGACCCTCGCAGCCCCCGCATCATCAGGAGAATACCCCCAACGCATGGAGCCTGTCTCATAGAAGAATGAAAGCACGCCATGATCCGGGAGGATATGCTCCGTGTCATATTCACCCAGCTCCTTGCAGTCGAACTGCGCGATAAACGAGAGAGGAATAGGATCGAGGCCTTCCCTATATACGAACCTTGGCCAGGCGAATCCATCAGGCACATCAGGCCTCCCCCCGAAGCGGCTGCCTCCTTTCCTATACGTTCCCTTACCCCCGATATCCAGATTGATGCTATTCCGCTGCCAACCCATGCCTTTTCCTACTTCTCTATCGTGTCACCCATTATATCAAGCAGGTACATAAGCTGGAGGATCGCGTTCGGATATGCACCATACCGACCGGCGTTTCTCATCCTCCGGCTCATGCTCCACAGGCTCCCATGAAGCTCGGCTGTAAGCATGGCCAGCCTGGAATCCAGATCCTTGCCTGCCTTATCCCTGCGGTGAAGCGCCATCCTCGGCACGAAGAGGACCTTCGCACGGGTATCCCTCTTGCGTTTCATATACCTGGCTATGAGACTGCCGAAATAAGCCAGCTCAAGGGCCGTGAACAATATGGTCATCGCATAATCCGAGAAATCAGGCACATGGCCCTCGGCAAGGCGGGTATAGATCACATAAAGGATCAGCAGCAGATTCGTGAGCAGATCGCCATGATCAAGGATCCAGCCAATGCCAAGCTCAGCCAGCACGGAGGCCTTTATCGGCTTCAACCCGATAAGCCGGCTGTTCTCGAAGCTCTCGGTCGCCTCGTTCCTGAATTCACAGACGTCCAGGAAATCATCGGAGAGGATGTTCTTCATCAATATGTTGAAATGAAGCCTCATGCTGCCGGATGCGTCCGTGCCGATCCTGTCCCTGATGCCAAGGACCGAGATGCCATAGTAGATCCAGTTCGCTGAGAAGTGGGAGGAATTCAGCTCTGCGATCGTCTCCCGCTCTATCTCACTGGTGTAGTCAAGCCGGACGAGGTCAGCCTCATTATCCGCGGGGACTATCAGGGATGGCAGATCCTCATACACGCTATTGCGATAGAATGTCACGAGGTTATCACGGAACTCAGTCTGGCCATTCGCAGAGCAGTAGCCGGTATTGCTATCGATCGAGCTGCCATCGCGTATAGCCGCTATGAGGCATCCATCACGGGAGACAAGGTTCGCGCTTACGGCAATCGTATTCGAATTGATCGATCCAAGGAGGTACTCATTGACAAGCTCCACCAGCGTCCTTGCATGGGACCTCCTGCCTACCGGCTTATTGTCATACGACAGGACGCCATTCATCCGCTCATACTCGGCCTGGCGGACTCGGCGCACGGCATCAGCGATGGAGAGATCCCTGCCCTGAAGAGGCTGGCTAAGCAGCGGATGAGGGATATCCGCACCATTGTCAAAGGCATCCAGGGTTGCGAATGTCGTCCGTCCGACCTTGAGCTTCATCACCCTTATGTTATTGTTCCCATCCTCGGATGAGGATGGCACGTCTATCTTCATCAGCCTTGATATCACGCCGGAATAATAGCCTGCACGGCCTAGCATACGCACCTTGAGAAACTCATTCCTCGTGTTCTCATAGAACATGCTGAAAGGGATCATCCCTTCCCTCCTGGTAGAGGAGATCACCATGCCGGAGGATATGAAGAGACCCGCAAGCCTTTCGATAAGGGTATCCGAAGGACCTCCGATCAGCCTTAGCTCAGCCTCCCCCTTCCCCTTCCCGCTAATCGAGAACGTAACTGATGGTATGAAGATGTCAGGATATAGAGAAGCCACATCCGTTAGCTTCTGCAGCGTCTCGCTATCGGCTATCCTGAACACGAATCCGAAATGCCTGGCCATGCGGATGACGGTATAGATGTAATACTCCTCCATCCAAGGATAATCCGAGGCATCGGCAGGTGCGGGGAAAACCCAGTTATAGAGCGAGCGGTATCTGCCAAGGAATGATACCAATGTCCTTATATTGCGGAATGCCCCCTGCTGGATCATCGCCTTTATGTTCTCAGCGGTAAAGGATGGAGCGATCCCGTGGTAATACTCCCCTTCGGCTAGCTCGGGTATATCGACAGCCACATCATACGCGACACCATCATCGACTGCCTCCATCCATGAATCAATCGAAAGGACACATGACTTATCGGCCTTCTGGTACTGTCCGACCACAGAGCATCTATGACGCTGCGTCGTTGATATGAACCGGATGAAGTTAACGCCAGGATCCCCTGACTCCTTCTCATATAATGCCAGGCTTTCGTTTATAGCCCTGATCTCATAATCATAGAACACTTGCTACCTCGCCTTATATTCTAATACAGGAATCAGAGATATAAATACATGAAGGATAAATAAGGAATCACGAAGACGCAGAAGGCTGTCTCCCGAAAAGCTCTTCTCCCGTGATCAGACGGATATCATCACGATCACGGGAAAGTGCGATCAAATCATCTGAAAAGCCAGATTTCGAGAGAAGGAAGCAATGAGTCTTCTCACCACCTACGAGAAGCAGCGTACGCATCTCAAGCAGATCAAGCACATCGCGATGCACAGGATGCCCTTGCCACTTGCACTCACCGATGATCCAACCGTCATTGCTCTGTCCAAAGAGATCGAGCTCCTCATTCCGCCTCATGGCAGGATTCGGGAAATCGATTGATCCGATGGCTGTGATCAGAAGGCCTGAATGCGAAAGCACATATTCACGGAAAACAGCCTCGATACCCTTGGCCGTAAAACCATCCAATGCCTCGATTGCAGTCTCAAAGGCGGCCTCACCGTGGCCTCTTTCTATCAATGACCGATACGGATAGACATATCGGTAATAGAACGCAAAGTATCCATCGATAAGCTCCCAGCCTCTTCCTATCCCATGACCAGCGATCTTCTCCCTTCTGGCCACGATGCCCTGTGCAGCAAGAGAGGAAAGCGCCGTGCTGACATTAGCTTCGCTCAAGCCGGTCTTCCCGCTTATCTTGCTAACCTCATTGGTTCCGCCTGCAAGCTGGCTGAGTATCGCATCATAGGTACTGGTCTTCCTGTATATTCCCTTCATGAATAGCTCAGCCTCAGTAAGCAGGCTGCTTCCCGGGAGGAAGAACTCATCATGGATCGCACTCCTGATATCCTCATGCCTTGAAAGGAAGCTTAGGTAGTAAGGCACTCCTCCGGTAATGACATAAGCCGAAGCCAGATCAGACACATTCCAGAGCGGGAACATCTCAGACATCTCTGCCGTCGCGAACGGGAACAGCCTCATCTGCTCTGTCCTTCGTCCATAAAGCGGGCTCTGCCTGCTTAGGATATCTTCCTCAATGAACCTGCGCGATGAACCAGAGAGAATCAGCACAAGCTTCGTATTCCTGAATACGACATCGACATA
>CALXLE010000039.1 GCA_944389115.1 uncultured Spirochaetaceae bacterium | reverse complement strand
ATTTCCCGCGGTTCGATAAGGCCGAGCTGCTCTTCCAGCGCATGATCCGCTCATTCGATGCAGGCATCATAAGGCTGTTCGTACCTACGATGCATAACTACAACGTAGCGCTTATGGACAATAAGCCAGAGATAAAGGAGCTGAAGGATGCGTATGATGCTGCAAAGGATGGCAATACGAGTTATGCCCTTGATGCATTCATGGCAGAGTGGAAGAGATCCCAGCATGTGCCTTCTGGATTCAATGCCGCGGTTCTGACCGCTGCCCTTGGGGACATCGATGGAGCGATAGCAATTGCGGAAGATCTCGCACGTTACAGCAGCGACAGGAAGGTCAGCACATTGCTGACGGATCTCAGGCGCGTCAAGAGCTATAATGAGGAGGCGGAGAAGCAGCTGACAGCGCCTCCTGCATCGGTCGTGGTGCCTGATGATATGGGACCGGAATACTCCGTATACGACTATCTGACGAGGTGATGGCAGAAACTACTTAATAAGTATTAGCTAGTTTTTGTAAATTTTCTTCATTTGATATCCTGAATAGGAGTCTTATGATAATTAAAATACGGTTTTAATCATTGTATTCCATCATTTTTGAGATGCAATCAGTGGCTTTTCAGGCTACTGATTGTCTTTTCAGACAGTTTTCAATCTTTTTTTGCAGTTTTCAGCGCTTCTGCTATAATCGGTCAGTAAAGGTGGCTGTGCCATCGCAAGGAGGTAGCAAATGCTGCTGAACATGACTATTGCGAACTTCAAGTCCGTAAAGTCTCCGCAGACGATCAGCTTCCAGGCAGTAAAGGATTCTCGCCTTCCTGCATCGAAGGTCGTCAGTGTGAATGATCGTCTCGATGTTATAAAGACATGTGCGATCATCGGACCGAATGGAGCGGGAAAGAGTTCATTCGTACGCGCTCTTGAAGTTCTGAAGAGAATCGTAATGGCTGCTGATGGACCAGAGAATCCACTGCAGGGAACGCTTACAGGAACGACTTTCGCGTATGGCATAGACAAGGCTACTCCTGCAACTATCCAGATCGAGGTTCTCCTTGATAAAGGTGATGGAAGCGATGAGCATCCTACCACTATTGCCCGCTATACGCTGAAGGCAAACAAGGAGAGGATCTACGAGGAGTCGCTCTATTATATAATCAACAACTCGAAGAAGCTCATGTTCGAGCGTACCCTCGGAGAGGAGCTTGGACAGTATGACTACCGCTTCGGAAAGCTCTACAGAGGAGAGAAGAAGCGCCAGGCTGCCAAGCTTCCTGAGAACAGGACATTCCTTGCCGGTTCTGCAAGGAAGGGTGGGCAGACATCGCTTGAGCTCTATACATGGTTCGAGAAGACGCTTCATATTCTTCCTATGGGAGTCAGCTCAAAGGCTGAGGCCTATGCCTGCGAGATGCTTAAGGCCCATCCGGGCTGGGGCGAGCAGATCCTGAACTACTTCTGGGCTCTTGATATCACGGATATATCCAGAGTCGAGGTCAGGACGAACGACAAGGGCGAGGATCATCTCCGCTTCACTCATATCTACGTCAACGACAAAAAGGCCGAGGGCTATGCTAATATGTTCCAGGGTGAGAGCCTCTCTCTGAGAAGGCTTACTGTCATGGCTTTCGCATTCTTTGAAGCATTCATCACCGGTAAGACACTTGTCATCGATGACTTCGGACAGCTTCTCCATCCTGATCTCCTTTGCCATCTTGTCGAGATATTCGAGAACTGCGATAAGGAGAGCCAGATGCTCGTAGTGGACTGCAATCCTTCGCTTCTCAAGGATGGGCTTCTCAGGCGCGATGCCGTATGGTTCGCACAGAAGGACCAGGAGAGTTCCACAGTCTATTACTCACTCTCGGATTTCAAGGGAGCACGTGGAAAGATACCGACATCGAGAAGGTATATGCAGGGTGCTTTCGGTGCTTTGCCGATTACGAGCGAGTTCTACTTCGTGCATGATGGCACACCGGTAGAGCCGGAGAAGAGCGAGGAGGAAGCAAATGATTAAGCGCAGGAAGAACATAACAGCGCCGAAGCAGACTCTGCTTCTTGTGTGCGCAACGGAGGCAGAAGCTCTCTACTTCTCGCAGATGCGCAAGGACTGCAGGTATGTGAACCTCACTGTGCTTGCGGCTCCTAATGCGAAGAACCTTAAGAGCATTGTGGATTACACGGCAAAAGAGCGCAATCATGGCAAGTTTGATTCTGCATGGGCACTCTTTGGTTTTGATGATGTAGGCACATCTGTAGATGAGATAAAGGAGATGGATGAGTATGTGCAGAAAAAGAAGGTGAGACTCTGCTATTTCAATCCATCATTCGAACTCTGGTTCATACTCCATCTTGGAGCTCCTGGCTCGTTCCTCAGGGATATTTCCCCTCTCAGAGGAAAGCTTGCCGAGGCTCTGCCCGGGTATGAGCTAACACCGGAATACCTTCTCACGAAGGGTCTGAACATGCATATCAGGCTGTTCCCGAGACATGCCCAGGCTGACATCAATGCACGCAATTACAATGCTGCTGCCAAAGCTGCGACAGGTCTCGATGCAACCACCATGCCTCTTCTCAATGAGGATATAACGGCAATCTGCGGATCTGCGGATATGTCGCATAACCAGAAGGTGAGAAGATAGTAATGGAGGCAGTCCCTCTTCTACTCAGTCTGATAGCGCTGGCGATTGTCAGCATGGATCTGGCACTCGCTATCGTATGGAACCGCAGTGCGCGATACACATGGTCGCGCACTTGTGTTGTGTTTACGGCAACGCTTCTTGGCGCTGTCGTCGGCTTCGCTCTTGACCAGTATTCCTATCTTGCATTCTCAGGGCAGGTGCAGTATGTGCTCCACTTCGTATGGGAGATACTCCTTACAGCGGATTCCGCCTTCATTCTCGGGATGCTGCCATTCTTCGCGTCATGGATAATAGCGCGGCCTATGGCTGGATATGAGAAGGCGCTTGCGATAATACTGGCAGCGCTCTATGTAGGTGATTCCATAGCCTGGATAATCATCCCGATGCAGATATTCTCAATGCTCCAGTATGCCATATGGATGGTTTCCGTGACATACTGCATTGTCATAATGTCCCAGGCGCGGAGCTCTGTCGAGGATAAGTCCGTCAGGACAATGTGCATGACGCTTGTCATCATATCGCTGGCTATGCTTCCTGTCATAATCCTCGCCATGGTATTCAGCCATCTGCGGGAGCTTTCGATTCCGATTGTCTCACTGGCATACACAATAGCCATCCTTGTCTTCCTCTTCATCGCCATAGCCCGTACAACAGGCAGGAAGGAAGAAGAGACTCCGGAGAACAGGGAGATCTCATTTGCCAAGGCAATGGAGATGTACCACATCACAGAGAGGGAAGCGGAGGTGGTTAAGCTGATAAAGAAAGGGCTTACGAACAAGGAGATCGCCTCCGAGCTCGATATCTCTGTGAATACGGTGAACAATCATATCGCGAACATATTCGCAAAAACGGAGGTCAGAAGCCGTATCGATCTTCTCAACCTCCTTCAGGAGGCATCCTGGTGATCATATATAGATACACAGTCCCCATGGCATGGTATGAGGGGGTATATGAGGATAGGAAAGCGCCTTGCAAAGCAGGGCGTCCTTTTACATTGAAGCATAAGGAAGGAAGCGACAAGGCCGTTCTCCTTATCCATGGATACACAGGGTATCCCGGGGAGCTTGTGCGTCCGGCGGAGGATCTTTTCGCTCTTGGATTCGATATCTATGCCCCGCGCCTTCCTGGCCATGGGACTACAGGAGAGGATTTTCTCAGGTCGGACCGCCGGGACTGGACCTCTGTCGCTGTGAATGCAGCTAGGGATCTCAGAAAGAAGTACAGCACATTCTATATACTTGGCCATTCAATGGGCGGTGCGCTTGCCGTGATTGCCGCTCTGCAGGCCGGATGCGATAAACTTGCTCTTGCTGGTCCTGCTGTAGCGTATCCTGGGCAGAAACCGCCTGTTCCGCTCCCAGTGATATATCTGTATTCACTCATATTCAGGAGAAAGCCGAATGACTGGCACAATGATCCGGGGTATGTAATGTACTATGAGAATGCCCCCGCAGATGATCTGTATCTTGGGCAGCAGTACTGGTCCTGGCTCTATCCAAGGCAGATCCATGAGCTTCTGGCTCTGATGAAGGAGACCCGGTCGATGATTCCGTCTCTGACTGTGGATACGCTCACAGTCTCCGGCGGACTTGATACGATAATCGGGGAGGAATCATCTGTGTATATCGCGAAGGCGGGAAAAGGGCACAACAGGCATGTCTCCATTCCAGGCTGTACGCACTACATGTTCTATGACAAGGACAAGGATGCAGAGAATGAAGCGGTGAAGGCCGTTCTGGATTGGTTTTCGGCATAGGCGTGTCGGTTGCCAATAAAGTTTGAAAATAATACTATAGACACCTGACAATTCAAGGAGAAAAACATGGACGTCCGCGTTCGTTATGCCCCGTCCCCGACAGGGCTTCAGCATATCGGGGGTGTGCGCACTGCGCTCTTCAATTATTTCTTCGCAAAGGCTTCAGGGGGTAAGTTCATACTCCGTGTTGAGGACACAGATAGGGAGAGGTATTCCGATGAATCATTGGAGGATCTCTATAGTACGCTTGAGTGGCTTGGCATCAAGTGGGATGAAGGTCCTGTCGTAGGTGGTCCCTATGGTCCTTACATCCAGTCCGAGCGCTTCGATATATACAAGAAGTATGCTGAGCAGCTTGTGGCTGAAGGAAAGGCCTATTACTGCTACTGCTCCCCGGAGAGACTGGAGGAGGTCAGAAAGCAGCAGGTGGAATCGAAGAGCGAGTACCAGGGATATGACAGGCACTGCGCCAATCTCACAGAGGCGGAGCGTGCGGAGTATGAGGCTCAGGGCATAAAGCCTGTGATCAGGTTCCGCGTTCCGACAGAGGGCAAGACCACTTTCCATGATATCCTCATGGGAGATATAACAAGACGCAATCGCGATATCTCTCCTGATCCGATACTTCTCAAGAGCGATGGCTTCCCGACATACCATCTTGCGAATGTCGTCGACGATCATCTTATGCACATCACTCATATCATGAGGGCCCAGGAGTGGATTCCCTCAGGACCTCTCCATGTGCTTCTCTATCAGGCATTCGGCTGGGAAGTCCCACAGTACTGCCATCTTCCGATGGTCATGGGAAAGGATGGGCAGAAGCTTTCAAAGCGCCATGGCTCTACAGCTGTGAGGGATTTCAGGGAGAAGGGTTATCTTCCTGAGGCGATAATGAACTATGTCACCCTTGTAGGCTGGTCCCTCGATGGTTCCACGGAGTTCTTCTCGAAGGAGGATCTCGAGAAGTGCTTTACGCTCCAGGGGATACACAAGGCTCCTGCGGTATTTGATTACAAGAAGCTTGACTGGTTCAATGGGCAGTATATCAGAGCATGCAGCGATGAGCGTCTTGCCTCGCTCATAACTCCATACCTGCAGAAGGCAGGATACGTCCATGATCCGCTGACAGAGGATGAGAAGAATCTCGTGAGCGCTATCGTTCCTCCTGTGAAGGAGAGGATGAAGGTGCTTTCCGATGTTGTGCCTCTTACCTCATTCCTCTTCGAGGATAAGCCCGTTGAGGATAAGGCTGTGTATATTGCAAAGGGCTCAGACGAGGAGAGTACCCACAAGGCATTGAAAGCCGGATCGGAGATTCTTCTTTCCGGGCTTAAGAGCGGGGAGCCTGAGGCTGATATAGAGGCAAAGCTCGCATCTCTGGCTTCTGAGCTTGGTATCAAGGTCAATGGTGTATTCCAGCCAATCCGTGTGGCAATAACAAATTCGACGGTATCACTACCGCTCTTTGATTCTATTAGACTTCTGGGGCTCGATGAAGCTGAAAAGCGCCTGATGCGTGGCCTCAGCATATTTGAGGAGAACTGAAAATGTCCGAAGCAGCAACAATGGATAAAATCGTATCACTCTGCCGCCGCCGCGGCTTCATATTCCAGTCCAGCGAGATCTATGGTGGTCTCAATGGTGCTTATGACTATGGTCCGATGGGCGTAGAGCTCAAGAACAACATCCGTGATTTCTGGTGGAAGGAAATGATCCAGATGCATGATAACATCGTTGGACTCGATGCTTCCATCCTCATGCATCCACGTGTATGGGAGGCTTCAGGCCATGTTTCGAACTTCACCGATCCGATGGTAGACTGCAAGGTCTGCAAGTCACGCTTCCGTGCCGATCAGATCGATCTCAATGCTCCATGCCCGGTCTGCGGAAACAAGGGCACTTTCACAGAGCCAAGGAACTTCAATCTCATGTTCCAGACGCATATCGGTGCGAATGCCGATGCTGCATCTGTTGTCTATCTCAGGCCGGAGACAGCCCAGGGTATCTATGTGAACTTCAAGAATGTCCTCCAGTCCTCACGTGTGAAGCTCCCGTTCGGAATCGCCCAGGTTGGAAAGTCATTCCGCAATGAGATTACGACGAAGAACTTCATCTTCCGTTCCTGCGAGTTCGAGCAGATGGAGATGCAGTTCTTCTGCAAGCCTGGAACCGATGAGGAGTGGTTCCCGTACTGGAGAGAGCAGAGGATGGAGTTCTATAAGAAGATGGGTATCCATCCTGAGCATCTCAGATGGCACCAGCATGGTCCTGATGAACTTGCGTTCTATGCAAAGGATGCCTATGATATCCAGTTCCTCTTCCCAATGGGCTGGCAGGAGCTTGAAGGTGTCCACTCAAGAACGGATTATGATCTTACTCAGCATGAGAAGTTCTCAGGCAAGGATCTCACATACCTCGATCCAGAGACGAATGAGAGATATATTCCATACGTCGTCGAGACTTCAGCAGGACTTACAAGGAATGTGCTTATGGCACTCTGCGATGCATATGATGAGGAGGCGACACCGGAGGGAGATGTCCGCACCGTCCTTCACTTCCATCCTGCAATCGCTCCGATTAAGGTGGCTGTCCTTCCGCTCGTGAAGAAGGATGGTCTTGCTGAGTATGCGACGAAGCTTGAGCATGACCTCCGCTCCGATTTCTTCACTTTCTATGATCAGAGCGGTGCTGTTGGCAGAAGATACAGGAGGCAGGATGAGATCGGTACGCCTTACTGTGTAACTGTCGATTACCAGACGCTTGAGGATCATACTGTAACAGTCCGCTTCCGTGACTCTATGAAGCAGGAGCGCGTTGCTGCCGATAAGCTTTCCGCATTCATCCATGATGCTATGAAGAACTACCAGAGGGGAATCTGATGAACAAGGGCCTTCAGACACTTATCGACAGGGGATTCGTCAAGGACTGCACCGATTTCGATGGGCTTTCCGACCTCATGGACAGGGAGCCTGTCACATTCTACTGCGGTGTTGATCCGACTGGTCCTTCTCTCCATGTCGGGCATATCGTTCCTTTCTTCGCGATGCATCATCTGCAGGAGGCGGGAAACAATCCTATAGCGCTTGTCGGAGGCGGTACCGGTCTTATCGGGGATCCGTCGGGCAAGACAGAGATGAGGAAGATCCTATCTGAGGATGCGATAAAAGCCAATGTAGGGAACATAATGAAGCAGCTGGGCAAGATCGTCGATTTCTCCGACGAGCCTGCGCCGGGATGCGGCAAGGCAAGGATGATGAACAATGCTGACTGGCTTGTCGATCTCAACTACATAAAGTTCCTGCGTGAGGTAGGCGTATACTTCTCTGTCAACCGCATGCTCACATTCGAAGGAGTGAAGCAGCGTCTGGAGAGGGGCCTTTCCTTCATCGAGTTCAATTACCAGCTTCTTCAGTCCTATGACTATAAGATGCTCAATGACCTTGCTGGATGCCGCCTGCAGATCGGAGGGGCTGACCAGTGGGGCAATATAGTGGCTGGAATCGACCTGATCCAGAGAATGGGCGGAGAGCAGTGCTACGGTCTTACGTTCAATCTCATAATGAGGGCTGATGGAAAGAAGATGGGAAAGAGCGAGAAGGGTGCTGTATTCCTTTCGCCTGAGCTCTATTCTCCCTATGATTTTTATCAGTACTGGAGGAATGTAGCCGATGCCGATGCCGTACGCTTCATGAAGCTCTTCACATTCATGCCGCTCGATGAGATTGCGGAGTACGAGGATCCGAAGAGGAACATAAATGATGCGAAGGCAAGGCTTGCATATGAGGTGACCAGGATCATCCATGGCCAGGAAGAGGCAGAGAAGGCTGAGAGCGCTGCGAAGAAGCTCTTCGGGGGCGGTGCAGCTGCTGACAGAGAAGGTATTCCTTCCGTATCGATTCCAAAAGCTGATCTCGATAACGGCATGGGGATACTCGAGCTCTATACCAGATCGGGTCTTACAGCTTCCAATGGCGATGCCAGAAGGCTTGTCACACAGGGCGGGGCTGAGGTCAACGGAAACAAGATCACAGATCCCAAGATGGTTCTTTCCACAGCCGATCTCGATGAGCATGGAGAGTTCCTGCTCAAAGCCGGCAAGAAACGCTATATGAGGGTCATACCTGAATAACCAGAAGAGGGCAGCTTCACGGCCAATGTCGTTTAGTTAAGGAATCATGAAGGTTCCAAGACCATGGCATTCCGAAACGTCCTGTTAAGTTAAGAACCGGCTGGAAACGGGGTTGAACCTCCCAGCCAGACAGAAAGACCACAGCCTCCTCAGAGACGGGGACTGTGGCCTTTTTCATGTGAGATGGATGACTGATATCTGCGAACGAGTAATGGGAATTGAGTTTCCTGGTGGATGCTGGTACATGATGGAATGAGCCATCCTTGCTGGAATGGCTGTCATGCGACCCTATAGTTGAAGCAGATGACACTTTTGGGGCGGAGCTTCCGCTTATCGCTTCTCCCCGGCCTGACGGGTTCGACATACCGGCGTATCAACTCCCGAATATCGAGATCGAGGCTGTTTTTCAGGAAAGAGAAGCAGATGTGTATCGCCTGGGAGAAGTTGACTTTGTAGACATGGATGTTTTCTTCCGGCTGTTCGATGATTACCGAGTTCGCTATGCGGGCGCAGAAGTTGTACATGAGGAGCCGTGCGAAGATCTCCTGCCTGATGGACTCCTCCTTCCGCGAGTGGAAGTTCGTCAGCCCGATGGCGTACTTTAGCCATCTGAAGGACGTCTCGATGCCCCAGCGTAGGTGGTACAATTCCTTCAGCTTCGCGATGGGGAAATGGTTTTGGTTCAGTGATGTCACCAGCGTCTCGTATTCACCGGTCTCCAACGGGAATCTGACCACTCGCAACCTCATCAAATACGGTGATGGATGGAACCATGATACATCCTTCTTCCTTTTTCCGAACTTGCTGGGGCCAGGAAGGATTTTGACCTTTCCCTCAGCAAAGAGATGCTTCGTCTCCTTGGTCTGCTCTGTGACGATGGTGAAGGAGATGTCGGTATCGAATTCCGCCATCGGCATCCGCGCCAACTCCGAGATGAAACCATTCGGAACCCTGAAGAGAAAATCGACGTTCTGGTCACGGATCGTCTCCATGAGGTCAAGGGACGCATAGCCTCTGTCGGCGATGACGATGGTGCGGCAGGATGATTTTTGCAACCGCTTCACCATCATGCGGGCTGCCTTGACCTCGTGCTCCTTGGGAGCGGATTGGACTACGCAGTCGAGAAAGGTGTTGTTGAGGATGTCATACAGGGCGTTCAGATGCAGCTGGTTGAACCCAGTATCCGACCTGCTGTTCGGCGGGAAATAGGTATCGGAATCAGGGTTGAGTGCGATGTTCACGTCAGAACCGTCCACTGCAATGAGGCGGTGGCCCTGATAGAGATTCAGATCGTTCACTCCCGTATCGGTATTGAACCTTCTGAATGCCTCCTCAAATGCTTCATGCCTGATCTTTCCGCGCTGCTGGACGAATGCGGACTTTGTGATGAATGGATTGTCCGGCTGGAGGTTGTAGAGATCGCAGAGTTCCTTATTGAGGGAGTTGCCCTCCATATAGAGCACAGCCTTCATCGTCTCTGCGAACGGCAGTTTCCTTCTCCTGCTGAAGTCCCGCCCCGGAGACATGACGAACCGTTCGGCCTCCTTTTCGAGGTCGTTCAGATTGGAGATGAGGATGTTGCGGTATCTTTCCTCGAATCCTGCCATGTCCTTCCCGTTCAGCAATTCAATATAATGAGGTGATAATCCAGACGATGCACATATTATTATAAGTATTGATTCAGCATCTGGCAAGGGAAAAGTCTCAAAATATTGCGTTTATTTCAGCGATATATCGCAAAAATAGATTATGATATTGAATATACGTGAATATGAGATATTTATGCTCAATATATTAAACCATATCGCTTGTTTTTCTGCGTCTTTCTGCTATACTATGGACAAAGGGAATTGATACCGAATGAATACACCGAAGAACGGCAAATACGATAAACTGGCAACGAACTTCTGGCACAATGTAGACTTTGTGCTGAAGGAGCGTGGAATGACATGGAGGGAGCTTGCGGGTAAGCTCGACATAGATCCTCGAACGCTGTCCTCGAAGAAGTCCAGCAACAGCAACGTCTCGATCGGCAGTGCGAAGGAGATGGCTGAAGCTCTCGGTACCAGCGTTGACCACCTGATCTATGGAAACCCGGAGAATATTTAACAAATTGAATGCTTTGAACGCTTCGCTCTCTGTCAGGACTCAATATTCTATGATATACTTTCCCTCTATAGGGAGGTTGGTCATGCCGTCGAAACAGGACAAGGAAGTCATACAGGAACAGGTCGAGGACCTTTACAACAAGATTGCCGATCTGCTTGCCGAGGTCAACATCAAATGGGCAGACCTCGCAC
>CALXLE010000038.1 GCA_944389115.1 uncultured Spirochaetaceae bacterium | reverse complement strand
AAGCATCTCATATTGCCGATCATGAATCAAGTTAGTTTAGGATTCTTGTTTGGAATGAGGTGATTGATTAGCGAAGTTATACCATTGTGCAAAGTTTCTTCTTGAAGTAATCATATAAATATGATATTTCATGCTTATATGAATAAAGGGGTCAGACATGGAGATTCCAAAAGGTCATTACATATTCGGAACCGTAAAGGTTGGAGAGCGTGGACAGATCATAATCCCAAAGGAAGCGAGGGATAAATTCGATATCAAAGCAGGAGATACACTCATAGTCCTTGGCGATGAGAAATGGGGAATCGCTGTTACTAAGTCAGATGTCCTGCAGAGATATGCAGCTGATGTGTTTGCAAAAATCGCAGGAGTGGAAAAAGATGAGGATAAATGAGACTCCATTCGCTTTCCTTCTTGATGACTGCATGAAGGAATTTGGTGAATCAAATGGACTGGAAATCTATAAGGCAGCAGATGAGATATTCTCAAAGCTCGAGGCTGAATCTGACTATAAAGGCAATGAAGCTATAAGAGAACATATCCAGATGAAGCTTCTTCCTCCCCTTGCCTACTACAAGGCCCTTCTCTCTGTCGGGTATTCCAGGACAGAGGCCCTGGATTACGTCAGGGCTGAAGAGAAGAAGACTGCAGAGAAAAAGAAAGAGTCCATGTCGAAGGTGGCAAGGCTGCCATTTGCATATTCAATCTACCGCATTGGCGTCAGGAAATTCATGACAAAGAACTCCCCTGAAGAAGGCTGGAAGACCGAATGGGTAAGATGCGATGGAAAGGAGATACACTTCAATGTCCACAGCTGCATCTACCATGATCTATGCAGTAAATATGGATGCCCTGAGCTGTGCACTGTTTACTGTGAGAATGACGAAATCGCTTTTTCCGGGCTGCTGCCGAAGATCAGGTTTGAGCGCAGCGGAACTCTTGGAAACGGAGCTGAATGCTGCGATTTCCACTTCAGGAAGGGATGAATATGGGAAATGAATGTCTAAGGGAAACAGAGCTTCTCGATTACAGTTCGCCTTCAATTCAGTCTCTTATTTCCGATAAAGGATGGCGGAATCTCTCCGAATATGATGCCATAGGGGCCGTATATCATTTCGTCAAGGATGAGATTCTATTTTGGTTACAACAGCTGTGACACTCTCAAAGCCTCTGAGGTACTGAGCGCCGGTATAGGCCAGTGCAATACGAAGTCCACGCTCCTCATGGCTCTTTTCAGAGGGCTTGGCATAGCCTGCCGTCTTCATGGTTTCACAGTCTCAAAGGGCTTCCAGAGAGGATCGGTTTCAGGGATTATAGCCTTGGTGGCACCAGATGAGATTGTTCACACCTGGGTCGAAGTCTTCTTTGACGGGAAATGGATTGCGCTTGAAGGCGTGATAATCGACAAGAAGTTTCTTGATGCAGTGAAAAGCAAATATCCAGATACGAAAGGAGCTTTCCGTCAGTATGCGATAGCTGTTGATGACTTCCCTCATTTTGCTGTTGACTGGAATGGCTGCGATACGTTCATCCAGAGTAAGGCGATAGTGCAGGATTATGGCATATACCCGGATCCTGATTCGTTCTTCAAGGAGCATTCCCAATCTTTAGGATTTGTACGTTCATTTATGTATGAGCATATCGGCTGTAGGAAGATGACAAGAAATATAGCAAGAGTGAGGAACAATGATTAAAGCAGCCGCCATTGGTGTTGAAAATCCCGTATCTTTATTGATAAAGCAAACCATTAGTGCTATATTGATATAGCAGTGTTATATAGCACTGTTATAAAAGGCTTTGGAAAAAATGGAAAACCAAGAATCTGGCACTCTTGAGAAAATCCAGCAAATTGCCATTGCGGAATTTCTGGACAAAGGATTCAGAGGCGCCTCCCTTAGGCAGATCGTACGCAATGCAGGCGTGACAACAGGCGCATTTTATGGGTATTTTTCCTGCAAGGAAGCTCTTTTTGCTTCGATAGTCGAACCTCATGCAAAAGCCCTGATGAACAGATTTGTAGATGCGCAGCTTTCATTCTCTGCTCTGCCCTCAAGCGAGAAACCACAGCATGTCGGCGTTGAGTCAGGAGAGTATATCGACTGGATGGTTGATTATGTTTATGAGCATAAAGACCCTGTAAAGATTCTCTTCTCCTGCGCGGAAGGGACAAGTTATGACAACTTCATCCACAACATGGTGGAAATCGAAGAAGAGGCAACTCTCAATTATCTAGATGAGCTCAGGCAGATGGGAAAGGATATCCCCACCCTGGATAAGTCTCTCTGCCATATCATTGCAAGCACCATGTTTGACAGCATCTTTGAGATTGTGATCCATGACATACCATACGATGAGGCAAAAAGAAATATCAAACTGCTGAGAGAATTCTATTCAGCAGGATGGCAGAGGCTGATGGGACAGCTTTAGAAGCAAATGGAAAAGAGGAAAGGATTATTTTTTGCACCATGAGTTAGCTAATGCTAACTAAGAAATATAACGGAGGTTTTATGAAAGGCGAAAAACAAAATGACATCTCTGAGCTTCTTGCGTTCGCAGGAAACCGGAAGATCCTCACCTTTATCGGACTGATTCTTTCTGGAATCTCAATGCTTTTCAGCATGGTTCCATATATCTGTATCTGGCTGACTGCCAGAAGTCTTATCGAAGTTGCACCGCACTGGAGTGAGGCTGTGGACATAACCCGTTATGGATGGACAGCCTTCATTTTTGCTTTCGGAGGAATTGCAATCTATTTTGCCGGTCTGATGTGCACACACCTTGCCGCATTCAGGACCGCATCGAATATCCGCAAACAAGGGGTTCATCATGTAATGGATGCACCACTCGGATATTTCGACTCAAATGCCTCAGGACTCATCAGAGGACGCCTTGATGCAGCAGCTGCGGATACGGAAACGCTTCTTGCACACAATCTTGCAGACATCGTGGGTACAATTGTCCTGTTCGTTGCAATGATTGTACTGATGCTTGTCTTTGACTGGCGCATGGGGCTTGCCTGCATAATCGCAGCAGTCATCTCAGTCTCCACGATGGCAGCCATGATGGGAGGTAAAAATGCAAAACTCATGGCAGAGTATCAGGCGGCACAGGACAGGATGACGAAAGCTGGAACCGAATATGTACGCGGCATCCCAGTCGTGAAGATATTCCAGCAGACAGTCTATTCATTCAAGGCATTCAAGGAAGCGATAGAAGAATACAGCGCCAAGGCTGAGTATTATCAGGCAAAAGTGTGCAGGGTTCCGCAGGCGATAAACCTTACATTCACAGAAGGCGCATTCGTATTTCTGGTACCAGTTGCATTGCTGCTCGCACCAAGAGCCATTGCAGATGGAAGTCTCGTATCCCTTGTCACGGATTTCGCCTTCTATGCAGTCTTTTCAGCGATAATATCCACTGCTCTTGCAAGAATCATGTTCGCTTCAGCCGGCATGATGCTTTCACATACAGCACTAGGACGCATCAACAAGATAATGGATGCTCCGCTGCAGAAGAACGCAGTCAGCCCCCAGGTTCCCAAGAGCAACAAAGTTGAATTCAGAAATGTAAGCTTCACCTATCCGGGATCCACCACCCCTGCCCTCTCTGAGGTCTCATTTACGGCTGAACCAGGAAAGACCATCGCCCTTGTAGGCCCCTCAGGAGGTGGAAAAACCACAGCTGCCAGCCTGATACCAAGGTTCTGGGATGCAACGGAAGGAGCTGTAGAAATCGGTGGAATAAATGTGAAGGATATAGACCAGAAAGTCCTGATGGATCATGTGTCATTTGTCTTCCAGAACAGTCATCTCTTCAAGGCGTCCATATTCGAGAATGTACGCGCGGCAAAACCTGAGGCGACGAAGGAGGAAGTCATGAAAGCACTTGCCGCAGCCCAGTGCCTTGACATACTTGAAAAACTCCCCGCAGGAATGGACACGGTCCTGGGATCCGAAGGGACGTACCTTTCCGGAGGAGAACAGCAGCGCATAATACTGGCAAAAGCCATACTGAAAGACGCTCCGATTGTTGTCCTGGATGAGGCTACTGCATTTGCAGACCCTGAAAATGAGGTGCTCATCCAGAAAGCATTCTCAGCTCTGACAAAAGGAAAGACCGTCATCATGATTGCCCACAGGCTTTCTACAGTCACAGGAGCAGACAAGATCATCGTCCTCAGCAATGGGTCAATAGCAGAGGAAGGTTCACATTCCCAGCTACTTGAATACAACGGTCTGTATGCCCGCATGTGGAGCGATTACACGAAAGCGATACAGTGGAAGATTTCCAGCACAAAGGAGGCGATGTAATGTTCTCAAAGAAATTCCAGCGTAAATATGCTCTCACGGATCAGGGAATCAGGAATACAAGAAAAGGTGCATTCTGGACTGTTGTCGTCAACCTTGTTGTAATGGGAGGAGTCGGCATACTCTATCTTGCAATGTCCTCGTTCATGGCAGAGCTGACAGAAACAGGACATATTTTAAGCGCGGGTCTTGCGGCTGCATTGATAATCCTTTTCATCATACTGTCGTTCCTGACACATCTGGAACAGTATAATGCGACTTACGGCCTTGTATACAATGAGGTGAAAGCGACACGCATATCCCTTGCAGAGAAGCTGCGAAGGCTCCCTCTGAGTTTCTTCGGCAAGAGGGATATCGCTGACCTGACAGAAACCGTAATGGGAGATGTGAACCGTATGGAGCATGTCTGGTCACACGTTCTCGGCTACCTGTACGGAGCCTATATTTCTACTGCGATCATTGCACTATGCCTGCTCTTGTATAACTGGAAACTTGCCATCGCTGCCCTCTGGGGCGTGCCTGTAGCATTCGCGCTCCTCTTCGGAAGCAGGAAATTCGCCTCAGGCAGTGCCGAGCGTACGAAAAAGGCTGCATTGAGAGTTTCTGACGGAATACAGGAAGCTCTTGAGAACGTCAGGGAAATAAGGGAGACAAACCAGAAGGAAGGATACCTTGCTGAGCTTGACAGGAAGATTGATGAGCATGAACGCATTCAGACAAAAGGAGAGCTGGGAACCGGAATCTTCGTAAACGGCGCCAGTGTCATCATGAGGTTAGGTATCGCAACAACCATTCTCGCAGGAGCATCCCTGATACTCTCAGGCGAGATAGACTTCATGCTGTTCTTCATGTTCCTTCTTGTTATAACCCGCGTCTACGCTCCATTTGACCAGAGCCTTACGCTGATTGCAGAGATGTTCATCTCCCAGGTATCTGCAGACCGCATGATGGAAATCAGCGACACAGCCACAGCAGGCGGAAGCGATACATTCCAGCCGGACGGACATGACATCGTATTTGATAATGTTTCCTTTGCATATGATTCAAAAGATGTCCTCAGAAATGTGAGCTTCACAGCAAAGGAAGGAGAAGTGACAGCACTTGTAGGACCTTCAGGGTCAGGCAAAAGCACATGTGCCAGACTTGCCGCCAGGCTCTGGGACATCACAAAAGGAACGATACGGGTCGGAGGGGTGGATATATCAACAGTAAATCCAGAAGTCCTTCTCACAGATTACTCGATGGTATTCCAGGACGTCATCCTCTTCGACGACACCGTCATGGAGAACATAAGACTTGGAAAACATGGTGCCACAGATGAGGAAATCAAGGCTGCGGCAGAGGCTGCAAACTGCACAGAATTCATCAGCAGGCTTCCACAGGGGTACAACACCATGATAGGAGAAAACGGCACAAAGCTTTCGGGAGGAGAGCGACAGAGGATATCGATAGCACGGGCGCTGCTCAAAAATGCACCGATAGTTCTTCTTGATGAGGCCACGGCGAGCCTTGACGTCGAGAACGAGACCAAGATTCAGGAAGCCCTCTCAAGATTGCTTGCAGGCAAGACAGTTCTTGTCATTGCACACAGAATGCGTACTGTGGAGAATGCTGATAAGATAGTTGTGCTGAAAGACGGCATGGTTGAGGAAACAGGAAAACCTTCTGATCTGATGACCAAGAATGGGCTCTTTGCCCATATGGTCGAGCTTCAGAAACAAAGTGCGGTCTGGAAGCTTGCCTGAAGAATATCAGTGAAGGGAGAGCATCCCTTCACTGCTTCTTTCCGGCAGACAAGCAGCGGAAAAGCGAAAGAATTTCCACAGTACCGAGCAGTCTTATATGGAGGATGGACTGGATAGAGTGGCCCAGATATGTAGCCTGACAAGGCGGGGAGGTTCTATCCCCTCCCCGCTCTCAGAATAATCAGACCTTCCAGACTGAGGCTTCCTCACGATCTGCGACAAAGGCTTTATACAGCCCATTTTCGTCCAACAAGCATGCGGGAATATCCCAGCATCATCAGCGCGGCCCTGCGGTGCGAACCGAATACCTCTTCAGCCGTATCTATTATCCGAACATCCGCATATCCCATGCTGCGGAGCTTCTCTGCAAATGCTTCGATATTGCCATAAAGCCTTGGTTTCATTTCATCATTCAGTGCGAAGACCCCGCCCTTTTTCAGGACACGCAGCGTCTCAAGCAGAAGTTCCTGCTTATCCGCCCCTGTGATATTGTGATAAACATAGTTGCTCATCACAGCATCAAAGCTCTCATCTGGAAAATCCAGTCTATTTGCGTCACCATGCTGAAATATGCACTGGGAACCAACCCCTTCACTGACAGCGTTTTTCTCGCACATGACCTGCCCGTATCCATAGACAGCTCCCCAGTAGTCGATACCCGTCACTTTTGACTCTGGCCATGTCAGTGCGGCCCGTATGGACAGTGCTCCGGAGCCGCAGCCCACATCCAGAAGAGAACCGTCTCCATCATAATCCAGATATGAAAGAAGGGTGCCATGTACCCGTCCCATCATACCTCCTCCATTAAAGGCATACTGCCGGCGGATCCAGGTGATCCAGCCAAGCATGATAAGTAAAAGGACTGAAGCGATTGCGAATATCACGCCAAGTACTGTCAGCCTGAACAATGTAAACGACATCGCTGTCAGCACAACGGAAAGAGCCAGAAGAACACCTAGCATATAAAACACAGGATTGGACATCCAGTTTCCATAATCCTCGCCATGCGTGCCTATTCGTATTTTTTCTTTTACCACTGTACCCCTCCATTAAGATAATTAGCTTACACTACCCAATAGCATTCTCAGAAAACCAAAGCCATATTTTCAGCTGCCGTATTTCAGATTCAGCCTGCTTCTTTCCCTGTGATACGCTTCTATGACGATATCGCGGTTCTTCCTCGCCTCGTCCTTGCTCATGGCAGACACGTCTTCAAGAGGATATGGAATACCAAGTTCACGGTACTTTCTTGTTCCCATCGTGTGATAAGGCAGGACATCAAGGCCGGCGATGTTATCGTGATGCGCAAGGATCCGGCCAAGTTCAGAAAGCTCTTTCTCCGAATCCGTGATCCCCGGGACAGACACATGCCTTATCAGCACCGGAATGCGCTTCTCATCAAGTTTTGAAAGGAATGCAAGCACCGGCTCCTGCGTCCTTCCAGTCAGATCGATATGCCCCTGTGGATCGGAGTGCTTTATATCAAGGAGCACATAGTCCGTACAGGAGAGAAGCTCATCATAATCGGCATCCATCTCCTTCCTGTATAGCCAGCCGGATGTATCGAGAGCGGTGTGTATGCCACTCTCTTTTGCCTCATAGAAGAGAGATGTAAGGAAGCCTAGTTGCATCAACGGCTCTCCCCCTGTGGCGGTTATGCCACCATGAGGCTCGTAGAATGCCTTGTTTCTCTCATATATAGAGAGAATATCCCCGACACTCATCTCCTCTCCCCTGTCCATTTTCCAGGTATCTGGATTATGGCAGTAAAGGCAGCGCATCGGACAGCCCTGGAAGAAGATCACCATCCTCACTCCAGGACCATCAACTGTTCCAAAACTCTCTATTGAATGAATAAGGCCCTTGTCACATCTCATCGTGGAATGTCCGTGATATCACCTCATCCTGCTGCTCCTTCGTCAGCTTATTGAAATTAACAGCATATCCCGAGACTCTCACGGTCAGCTGAGGATACTTCTCAGGATGCGCCTGTGCATCAAGAAGGGTATCCTTCGTGAAGACATTCACATTCAGATGATGCCCGCCCTTGGCAGCATATCCATCAAGAAGTGATACAAGATTATCTATCTGTGATTCTGTAGCTTTCATTTATTCTTCCTCCATTTCATCATCCGCTGCATTCGGCTCCATGCATGCCATGCAGGGTTCCATTGAGAACGAGATGCCATTCATGATCGACGCATCATCCTTTCCAAGCGCATCCGGGATTATCGAAAATGTATTCGAGATACCATCCTGGGCATCCCGGAACGGAAGCTTCGAGACAGACGAGAGTGATGCTACTGCACCATGGGAATCCCGGTGATGCATCGGGTTCGCTCCCGGAGCAAATGGTTCTCCAGCCTTTCTTCCATCAGGAGTGGAGCCTGTATTCTTTCCATACACGACATTGCTTGTGATCGTGAGTATCGAGGTCGTCGGGATACTCCTTCTGTATGTATGGTTTCCCTTCACATATGACATGAAGTCATGGACGACATCGTAGGCGATGCTGTCCACGCGGTCATCGTCATTGCCATACTTCGGGAACTCTCCCTCGGTGACATAGTCGATGACAAGCCCCTGCTCATTCCTCACGGTCCTTACCTTCGCATATCTGATTGCAGAGAGGGAATCAGCAACAACGGACAGTCCTGCAATCCCTGTAGCAAACCACCTCTTCACAGGATCATCATGGAGTGCCATCTGCAGTCTTTCGTAGCAGTACTTGTCATGCATGTAGTGGATGATGTTGAGAGCATTCACGTATACACCCGCAAGCCATTTCATCATATCGTGGAATCTCTCCATCACCTCATCGTAGTCGAGGTACTCGCTTGTGATTGGACGGTATTTCGGCCCGACCTGCTTCCCTGATATCTCATCGACACCGCCATTGATGGCATAGAGAAGGCATTTCGCAAGGTTTGCCCTGGCACCGAAGAACTGCATCTCTTTTCCAACTCTCATTGATGAGACACAGCATGCGATTGCATAGTCATCACCATGCGTCACACGCATCAGATCATCATTTTCGTACTGGATGCTTGATGACTCAATCGAGGTCTTTGCAGCAAAACGCTTGAAGTTCATTGGAAGGTTCCTTGACCAGAGCACTGTGAGATTCGGCTCAGGAGCTGTTCCAAGATTGCTGAGCGTATGAAGATACCTGTAACTCATTTTCGTAACAAGATGACGGCCATCGATTCCGACGCCTCCTATTGATTCGGTCACCCATGTAGGATCTCCGGAGAAAAGCGCATTGTACTCAGGGGTGCGGGCGAACTTCACCAGTCTCAGCTTCATTATGAAATGATCGATGATCTCCTGAACTTCCTTCTCCGTTATCTTTCCCTCCTTTAGATCACGCTCCGCGTAGATATCAAGGAAAGTGGAAGTACGGCCAAGCGACATGGCAGCTCCATTCTGTTCCTTCACCGCGGCAAGATAACCGAAATACAGCCACTGCACTGCATCATGGAAGGAGGAAGCCGGTTTTGAGATATCATAACCATAGATGGCTCCAAGCATCTTGAGCTCCTTCAGTGCCTTGATCTGCTCGGAAAGCTCCTCCCGCTCCCTTGTGACATCGCTGTACATGGTGGTTCTGGTGGATGCCTTTCTCTGTTCCTTCTCCTCTATTAGTCTGTCGACGCCATAGAGAGCAACACGGCGATAATCGCCGATGATCCTTCCTCTGC
>CALXLE010000037.1 GCA_944389115.1 uncultured Spirochaetaceae bacterium | reverse complement strand
CATCATATTCAATGACCTCTCCCAGAAGGAAGAATGCCGTCTTATGTGCTATACGGAGTGCCTGCTGCATATTGTGCGTCACGATGATTATAGTATATCTGTCAGCAAGCCCCATAGCCAGCTCCTCGATCTTCGCTGTGGATATTGGATCGAGTGCTGATGTCGGCTCATCCATCAGGAGAACCTTGGGCTCAACAGCAAGCGCACGGGCTATGCAGAGCCTCTGCTGCTGTCCGCCGGACAGTCCGAGAGCGCTCTTTCTGAGCCTATCCTTGACCTCATCAAAGAGCGATGCATCGATAAGCGCCTTCTCGACGATCTCATCGAGCTTCACTTTGCTCTTTATGCCATGGGTCCGGGGCCCGTATGCAATGTTGTCATAGATGCTCATCATGAACGGATTGGGCTTCTGGAAGACCATCCCAACCTCATACCTCAGGCCATTGACGTCGACCTTCGGAGAGAAGATGTCCTCGCCATTGTAGAGGACCTTTCCCTCAATCCTCACACCTGGGACAAGGTCATTCATCCTGTTCAGAGTCCTGAGGAATGTCGATTTGCCGCATCCCGATGGACCGATAAGGGCTGTGATGTTCTTCTCCTCGATTGCGAGGTTTATCTTCTTCAGAGCCTGCATGGAACCATACCACAGGTCCAGATCCCTGGTCTCGATTATATTCACTGTCCATTTCTCCTTTTCATAAGCCTTCCCATATATGCGGTGAGAAGATTTATGATGACTGTGAGAATCATGAGTATCGCAGCGATTGCGAATGCGATATCGAATTCCCCTCTCTCGCTAGCGTAGACATAGAGCGCGACTGTGAGCGTCGCACCTGCGCTGGAAAGTCCTTTAATGAAACCATTGAGGTTGTGGGCGAATCCCGCTGTGAAGAGCAGAGCCGCCGATTCACTCAGAATCCTTCCGATTGCGAGTATGCACCCTGTTATGATTCCGTTTATGCATGTTGGAAGGACTACGGTGCGTATCACCCTCCACTTTCCCGCTCCAAGCGCGAAGGCGCCTTCACGGTAGCTTTCAGGAACGGTCTTCAGGCTTTCCTGCGTTGTCCTCATGATTGTAGGAAGATTCATGATCACAAGCGTCAGGGCTCCTGCAAGAAGCGATGTGCCGAGTCCGCAGAACTGGCAGAACACAAGCATGCCGACAAGACCATAGATGATCGATGGGATACCTGAGAGCGTCTCTGCAGCGAACTCTATCGCCTCCACGACCTTCCTGTTCGTCGCGTATTCATTCAGGTATATAGCAGCACCTACGCCTATCGGAAGCACAATCACAAGAGCAGCAATGACGATATAGATCGTATTCAGTATGTCCGGAAGAATACCAATTGTATTCCGGAGCATGCTGGGTACGGTGAAGAGGAGCTGCCCTGTTATATGCGGAAGCCCGCGGAAAAGAACGTAGAGTATCATGAAAGCTGTCAGAATCGTGACGATACCCACGGATATATAGCAGAAAGTCCTCATCATGCCGCACCAGGCGCGTCTCTTTCCGGATATTCTCTCTATCATTTATTCCTCCCCCCTGTCTTAAGCACATTGAGCACAGCATTGATCAGCATGATGAAGAGGAAGAGCACGAGCGCTATCGAGAAGAGCGCTTCCCTCTGCAGTCCTGATGAATAGGACATCTCAGATGCGACTGCGGTCGTGAGGAATCTTACCGAACGGAAGATCGATGGCATATTTGCAACATTTCCGGCGACCATCATAATAGCCATTGCCTCTCCTATTGCCCTTCCGATGCCAAGCACGATAGCGGTGAATATGCCGCTCTTCGCTGCAGGGACAGTAACGCGGAAGTATGTCTCTGTACTTGTAGCCCCAAGGGCAAGAGATGCTTCCTCATACTCCCTTGGAACAGCCTGAAGCGCTGTAAGCGAGACATTGATGACCGATGGGAGAATCATAACTGCAAGGACAACTATAGCGGCAAGGAGCGTAGCGCCATCAGGGACACCAAAAAGGATTCTTATCCCAGGCACAAGTATCGTCATGCCGACAAGACCGTATACTACAGATGGAATGCCAGCCAGGACGCCTATGCAGAGCTCCATCGCATCACGCACACTCTTCGGAGCCATCTTCGCAAGATAGACAGCTGCGAAGAACCCGATAGGAACTCCTATGATGATCGCACCTGCAGTACCATAGATGCTCGTAAGAATGAAAGGCAGTATCCCGAACTCGGGCTCAGCCGCAGTAGAAGCCCAGCGTGTTCCGAATAGGAACTCAGCCGGGCCTATCTTTATTATGGCCGGCAGTCCCGACACCACCAGATAGACCGTGATGACCAGGACCGAGCCGACTGCAACGAGACCGAGAACCAGGAAAACAAGGTGGATAAGATCCTCAGCCAGCCTTCTCGGGTTATCTCTATAACCTTTCTCGGCAAGGAACTGTCTTAGATTCATTTCCCGGTTCCCTCTTCAATCACTCTGCTGTAGGAACAGCACCAGCTCCTGCGATGATGGAAGCTGCATCAGCGCTTACGCAGTAGTCGAAGAACTTCTGAGCTGCATCTGAGAGCGGAGTATCAGCCTTTGTAGCGAAGACGAATGGTCTCTGGATCTTGTACTCGCCGCTCTTGACTGTATCCTCTGTAGGCTGCACACCCTCGACGGTGAGAGTCTTTACCTGATCAAGGTTGCTGGCAAGGGATGCGTAGCCGATAGCACCAGGGTTCTGGGAGACTGCTGTTATGACAGCGCCTGTCGATGTGAGCTCCTGGCTGTATACGCATGCATCCTCTGTTCCTGTGATGGACTCGAATCCATCCCTTGTACCAGAACCAGCCTCACGGCCGATAGCAACTACAGGAGCATCGGCACCGCCGACCTCGTTCCAGTTCTTTATCGATCCGTTGAAGAGACCTGCAATCTGATCGATTGAGAGATCTGCAACAGGATTATCCGCATTCACGATGATTGCGATTCCATCAAGAGCGACAATTGTCTGATTAAGACCGGACTCAATCTCGCTGTCCTTGAGAGCGCGGGAAGAAAGACCGATATCACATCTGCCCTCAAGAGCTGCAGTGATTCCAGTACCGCTTCCTGTAGGATTGTATGTAACATTCACACCGGGGTTGTCGATCATATACTGCTCAGCAAGGGAGAGGATGACCTTCTCCATAGATGTGGATCCATCTGTAGCAACTGTAGCGGACTGCTCTGATGAGCCGCTTGCGAATGCTGAGACGGCTGCGAGAGCCACAAGCATGATAGCAATAAACTTCTTCATTTTAATTCTCCTGTAATTCAGGGTATGCCCTGTTCGATTACAGAAGCGATGCTATCTCCCACGCATTAAATGATAAGGCTGTTTATGTTAAATCCATGTTAAGAATCAATATTTAACATTTTCCTAACACTTGGATGTAATATTTTATATCATAAATAATTACATCTGATTTTCAGCTTAATTGGCATATTATCGGCAGAGCAGCTGGGATGCAATGACGAAAAAAGCATATTGGAGTACACTTACCGCTATGGTCAGGGATATTGCTCAGCTGGAGACAGTCTTCGATTCATTCTGCCCTTCCCTTCCGGAGGCTAGGATCAGGGATAACAGGCTTGAACGCATGGTCAGGCTTCTTGATCTCATCGGTCATCCGGAGGAATCCTATAAGACGTATCATACGGCGGGATCAAAGGGAAAAGGCACTACATCGATGTATCTTGCATCGCTTCTAGAGGGAGCTGGAAGGAGATGCGGGCTGTACACATCGCCGCACATGTATACCATCAGGGAGCGCTTCATGCTCCCATCAGGCTTCTTCAGCGATGAGCTCTATACAGAGACGGCATCAAAACTTCTGGATCTCGTATCATCGTTCACGCTGCCAGAGGATCTCGGATCGGAAAAGCCTACGACTTTCGAGATGTATACAGCTTATGGCT
>CALXLE010000036.1 GCA_944389115.1 uncultured Spirochaetaceae bacterium | reverse complement strand
GACCCCGCCGGTCTTCAATGATATTATCCGGGTATATGATAGAACCAGCAGTACTCAAAGGCTTCAGGGATAGCCTTCCAGAGGAGGAGATCCCAAAGAAAAGAATAATAAGGATACTCGAGGACGTGTTCTCATCCTACGGCTTCGTACCGATTGACACACCTGTGCTTGAATACACGGAAGTGCTTCTCGGAAAGGGAGGCGGAGAGACTGACAAGCAGATCTTCCGCTTCCAGGACAATGGAGGAAGGCAGGTTGCCATGCGCTTTGACCTTACGGTCCCTTTCGCCCGTTTCCTTGCGATGCATCACGACAAGCTCGGAGTTCCATTCAAGAGATACCACATAAACAAAGTATGGCGTGGAGAGAATCCACAGAAAGGCAGATACAGGGAGTTCATCCAGTGTGATTTCGATATCGTCGGGGCAGACAACGCGGAAGCGGACTACGAAATCCTGTCCATGATGCATCGTTCATTCTCCGCGCTCGGAATAGATGGATACACATTCCATATCTCACACAGGGCGCTTTTCAGCGCTTTCCTTGCGCATATCGGCATCGAGGACAAATCCATTGATATCCTCCGTACAGTAGACAAGATGAGGAAGATCGGAACCGATGAGGTCAGGAAGCTTCTTGATGAGATAACGGGGGATAGCAGCAGGACAGAGGGAATACTCTCCTTCATAACCGCAGGAGATGGAAGGGACTTCCTTGGCACGCTGGAGGCCATCGAGAAGCTGTCAGGTGGACCTTCTGAGCACTCTGAGAGAATGCGCACGATCTACTCGATGCTCGAGAAAACGGGCATAGCATCATCATTCATCTTCGACCCGTCGATAACAAGAGGTCTGGATTACTATACAGGAATTGTCTATGAGACATTCCTCGACAAGCTTCCATCGCTTGGATCTGTCTGTTCGGGAGGCAGATACAACGATCTGGCATCACTCTATACAAAGGAAAAGCTTCCGGGAGTAGGCTCATCGATAGGCCTGGACAGGCTCATGGCAGGACTCATTGAGCTTGGGAGCCCGCTTCTTGCCGATTCCTCCGCTGCTGATGTCCTTATTATCCACACCGCTGATGATACGGATAAGGCAGTTGTCACTGGGGAGATCCTGAGAGGGATGGGCATACGCACCGATATATACCTTCTGCCAGAAGCGAAGATGAAGAGGATCTATGGCTATGCCGAGGCAAGGCACATACCATACTCCCTGCAGATAAAGGATGGCATCTACGCACTGAAGAATCTCGGAACGAGAGAGGAGACATCCTTTGACGATCTATCGCAGATCAGAGAGGTGATACGTATTGATTGATTTCAAAGCCCTTCCGGTATACAGACACAGAGATGAGATACTGAAGGCTCTTGAATCGAGCCAGACAATCATTGTCGAAAGCCCTACAGGATCGGGGAAGACAACGCAGATTCCTCTTATCCTCCGTGAAGCAGGCTATGACAGCAATGGAATCATAGGAATAACACAGCCGAGGCGCATAGCAGCGCTCTCGGTCTGTGAATTCATCAAGCGCCAGATCGGCGACACGGGTTCCTACGCCGCATACAAGATGCGTTTTGCCGACACATCAGCGAAGGATACCAGGATAAAGATAATGACGGACGGGATCCTACTTCAGGAGGTGAAGCTCGACAAGACGCTCTCACGCTACTCCGTGATTATGGTCGACGAGGCTCATGAGAGAAGCCTCAACATCGATTTCATCCTGGGTCTATTAAAGGAAATCACGGAGGAGAGGAAGGACCTGAAGATCATAATCAGCAGCGCGACAATCAACGCTGAGTCCTTCTCCAGATTCTTCTCCGATGCTCCGATTATATCAATAGACAGCAGACCATACGATGTAGAGGTAAGATACGTTCCTGCAGTCCTCTCCCGGGATACCGAGGACTATTACTATTCGAAACTCCTGCAGATAGTCCATGAAGCCATGGAGAGCGATATGGGAGATGTCCTCATATTCCTCCCTGGAGAGGCGGAGATAAAGACAGCGGTGTCGTATCTTGAATATGCTCCATTCTCCAAGAAGCTTACGATCTATCCTCTATACGGCAGGCTCTCGAAGGAGGAGCAGGAACGCGTCTTCATACCTACGGAAGAAGGAAAGATAAAGGTAGTCGTCGCAACGAATATCGCAGAGACATCGCTGACAATCGACGGAATAAGGACCGTAATAGATTCCGGGATGGCAAAGGTTAACTTCTATAATCAGAAGAACTTCACATCTGCCCTGCTCCCTATGCCGATATCAAGGGCATCGGCCGATCAGAGAAAAGGAAGGGCTGGAAGGACCGCACCTGGAATATGCTACAGGATGTACAGCCGCCAGAGCTATGACTCAAGACCTGAGTATGCGGAGGAGGAGATTCTCCACTCCGATCTAGCAGAGGTTGTTCTGCGTATGAGTGAGCTCGAGATCTACAATACGGACTCCTTTCCATTCATCACACCACCAAGAAAGAGCGCCCTCCAGTCAGCGGAAGAGACGCTGATGATAATAGGAGCAATCGAAAAGAACCACCATCTTACGAAAATCGGCGAGATGATGATATCATTCCCGCTCCTTCCTCGCCTCTCGAGGGTCATCGTCGAGGCCATCATGAACTATCCGGATGTAATTGGATCGGTTCTCATCGCCGTTGCGACGCTCTCTGCCAAGACCCCGTATGTGCTCCCTCCAGGAGAGGAGCTTCAGGCAAGGGATCAGCATCGTTCACTCTCGGACTCCTTCTATGGCGACTTCGTCACAATGCTGAAGCTGTTCAGACGGTACAAATCGATTGAGGGGAAGAAAGCACGCGAGGATTTCTGCCACAGGAAGTATCTCGATTACGAAACAATGGAGGAGATCCAGCATATCAAGACACAGCTTGAGGAGATTGTCTCAGAGATGGGCATACCGATTTCCGATCAGCCGAAGATTGCAGAGTACTTCTGCTGTCTGACAGCCGGACTGAGACAGTATGTCTGCATGAAGATTGATAGGTTCTCATATCGCTCACTGACGGCTGATAAGATAATGATCCATCCGGGATCTGCTTGGTTCAGGGTCCTTCCAGACTACATACTGGCAGGCGAGATCGTGCAGACGACGAAGATGTATGCAAGAACGGTCTCCCCTCTTAGGAAGGAATGGATATCAAGAGTGGATCCATACCTTATGGAAAACCTCAGGAGCGGAGGCAGGAAGAAGGCCCAGAAAGCGCTTGTCTCCCCTGAAGAGAGCCTGAAGGAGATGAGGAAATACAGGATCAGCAAGGGAAAGAGCGAGGTATATGCCGTTCCGCTCAATGCCGTAGGATCGCTTCCTGTCAGATCTGCATCCATAAAGTTCTATATCCGATGCGGGCAATCCCTCTCCAAATGCATGTTCAAGGCATCCAGGATCGACAAGGAGATATCACTGATCCCGATTGTACAGAGTCCTGCAAAGATGAAGATGAAGGGAAAGTACAGCCCCGATGACAAGGAGTTCGGGGAGATCTCTTCGCTGATCGATTCAGCATTCATGCCGATAACCTCAGGGAAGAAATGCTTCTCATTCCTGGGAATCACCGAGAAAGGCGGAAAATTCGCCCTTGCTCCATTCCCTTCAGTCGGAAGTGCTGCGAAAGAAACGCTCTTCTCCCTTTCGTCGATGCTCGATAGAATACCGAGGAAACAGGAGAAGCTCAGGAAGAAAGCACTGGCTCTGCAGCAACGCATAACAGCAGCTCTCGATATGGATGAGTGAAAACTGCATCCAATGCATGACAGATATAGAAGTTGTGGCATATCATGTATATGCTACTGGAAGGGAGGAAGAGATGTCATCAATCCAGATCAACTATTAAGCGCTTGATTTTCTCTGGAGGATACGATGTTTCTGCATCTTGAAGGCATTTCTTTTTCATACCCCGGTTCTGGGTGTGCTTTGTTTTCCGGTTTGTCATTATCTTTTTCTGAAGGCTGGACAGTGATAGCAGGTGCGAATGGTACAGGCAAGAGCACTCTGGCTGCTATAGCCTCAGGACTTCTCCTGCCCGATTCCGGCCGGGTGAGGAGAAGCGGGGAGGCAATACTCTGTCCCCAGGTATTCGAAGGACTCCAGCCGGAGGACTGGAGCGACATCTTCTCCGGCGATAACCATGTAGGGATGCTGAAATCATCACTATCGCTCACGGATGAGATGATTGAGAGGGAGCAAAGCCTCTCTGGAGGGGAGAAGAAGAGACTTCAGCTGCTTGCGGCCCTCTCCCACTCACCGGAGATTCTCATACTCGATGAACCTACAAACCATCTTGATGCATACAGCAGAGAGCTTATGGTAAGAGCTCTAAGGACATTCAGCGGAATAGGGATCATCGTCTCCCATGACAGATCATTCGCTTCCGCCCTATCACATAGGACAGTACTCATCGAACGCGGTACAGACGAAGCGGCATCAATCGAAGACATTCCGCAGCCTCTCTCTGAGGCGCTTGATGAAAGCGAGAGGAGGAGAAAGGCAGGACGAAGCGCATACGACAGCATTCTGTCCGCTATTTCCGAAGAGAATTCAATCGCCGCAAGACTGAGCGAAAAGAGCCGTGAGAAGCAGAGAGGACTATCGAAAAGAGGCATAAGCAGCAAGGACCATGATGCAAAGGCAAGGATTGATGGCGCACGCCTGACAGGCAGGGATGCCTCTCTTGATGGTGCCATGAGGAATCATATATCGCACTCAAGACAGCTGGAGGAGAAGCTTTCCTCAATGGGGAAACCTCTCATGAGGAAAGAAGGACTTACGCTTATAACAGGTATGCATGTTCCGGATCTGTCATTCCCTGAATCGGTCCTATCGATCGGAGACTATACGCTCTCAGTGCCTGCATTGTCCATAAAAGCTGGCTCGCACATTGCTCTCAAGGGAAGGAACGGAAGCGGAAAAACGCTCTTCCTACGCTCGTTCCATGAGCATCTAGTCGGGCAAGGCAGAGAACGTCATGTATTGTACCTTCCGCAGGAATTCACAGAGGAAGAGATAAGAGGGATCATCGCATCTTTCCTGTCGCTGGAGGACGATGAGAAGGGAATAATCATCTCCGACATGTACAGGATGGGATCGAATCCATCTGCTCTGTTCTCCGAGTCCCTTGCTCTTAGCCCCGGAGAGATGAAGAAGCTCGCCATCGCGCTTTCAAGGAGGGAAGGCCGCTCGGTACTGCTCATGGATGAACCCACGAACCATCTCGATATAGTTTCAATGAGGATTCTTGAAAGGATGTTCCGCGATGATGGAAAGAATCTGACGATGATACTTGTCAGCCATGATGAGGCATTCCTTTCCGCATGCACGGATGCTGCATGGGAGATAAAGCGGGATGGACAGAGCGGCAGGCTCACTACATGAAAGACAGAGGGCAGGAATCGTTCCCTGCCCTGCTTCTTCCATAGCCTGATCTTCAGGATCCAAGCCTCTTCATGAATCTGAGGAGATTGTCCATCGTAAGCTTCATATCGCTTTCAGCTCTAGGCCTGGCTTCCTTATAAGGAACAGCGACACGATTGGTTGAGAATATGCCTACGACACCCTCGCCATATGCAGGCTCGATGTTATCGCCGATATCGCCAACGACAGCAATAACAGGGATTCCCATGGCTTTGGCCTTCCTCGCAACTCCGATTACAACCTTGCCGCGGAGAGACTGGCCATCAATCTTGCCCTCACCGGTGAAGATGAAATCCGCATCACCTGCGATCTCATCGAACTTGGTCACATCGAGAACCGTCTCGATACCCATCTGGAGCTCGCCATTGAAGAAGGCCTTCATGCCGCCTCCCATACCGCCAGCAGCGCCGCTTCCAGGAATGGACTGCAGATCCACTCCGATATCCTTCCTGACAAGATCTGCAAGCTTGACCATCTTTCCATCAAGGTCCTTGACCATCTTTTCATCAGCACCCTTCTGAGGGCCATAGACTGCGGCAGCACCGTTAGGACCATAGAACGGATTGTCGATATCGCACATTATGATGATTGGAAGAGCCTTAACGCTTGCATCAAGAGTTGAGACATCAATCCTTGCAATCTCATCAAGAGTTCCGCCTACAGGAACGAATGTCTTGCCATCCTTGTCGAAGAAACTGACTCCGCATGCAGCAGCAGCACCGCAGCCTGCGTCGTTGGTAGCGCTTCCTCCAAGTCCGATAACAAGCTTCTTCGCACCCTTTCTGGCAGCATCCAGGATAAGCTCTCCGACGCCGTAAGTCGTTGTCTTCGAAGGATCCTTTCTGTCCCCTACCTGCGGAAGGCCAGCAGAGGCTGCCATCTCTATAACAGCTGTTCCATCGGGAAGCATACCGTAGAAGCTCTCGATCTCCTCATTCCATGGACCATGTGTCTTCAGGGTTATCTTCTCGCCACCAAGGGCTGTAAGGAAAGAGTCAACGCTGCCCTCGCCGCCATCGGCAACAGGAATCTGCACAACCTTGCAGTCAGGATAGTAGAAAAGAATCCTCTCCTTCATAATAGAGATGATTTTCTCACTGGACATTGTCCCCTTGAATGAATCCGGAATAAGTACAGCTTTCTTCATAATACAAAAACACGGCTGGAGCCAGCCTCGCATCCTCCTTTACTGATTACTGTAATATGATACATCATCAGGAATCGGTAAGGGAAGCATAATGAATACGGCAGAATGCAATTGGATGATCAGAACTTCCTGTCATAGAGCAGCGCTGCGATAAGCACGACAAATACCGACCCCGCGTTATGCACAAGGGCTCCGGTAGTCGGAGTCAGCAGGCCAAGGACAGAAAGCGTCACGGCAATGGCATTTATGCAGAGGGAGAGCGAAATGCTGAGCCTTATCGTGTTCACGGTAGCTACCGAGAGCTTTTTGAGATAGGGGATGCGGACAAGATCATCGCTCATCAGTGCGATATCAGCACTATCCACCGCGATATCGCTGCCCATGACACCCATGGCGATACCAACATCGGCGCTCTTCAATGCTGGAGCATCATTGACTCCATCCCCAACCATCGCAACAACAGAACCTGCTTTCTGCATATCATTGATCCTGTCGACCTTCTGGGAAGGCAGGAGATCGGAATAGACAGATCCTATATCAACGCCGGATGCGATGAATGACGCGGCTCTTGCATTGTCACCTGTGAGAAGCACTGTTCTCACCCCAGTCTTCCTCAGCTCGGAGAGCACACCGGCGCTCTCTGCCCTGAGGCTGTCTGAGAATGCGATTACTCCAGAGCATATGCCATCGACTGCGACTATCATGATAGCCTTGCCCTGCTGTCCGGCTTTCTCGATGAAGCCATCCGCTGCCTCAGATGATATTCCCTGCTCCGAAAGCATCCTCTGATTACCGCATATGACATCATGGCCCGCTACCGATGCGATGATTCCCCTTCCTGCCACCATAGATAATCGCTGCGGTGTTTCCAGCTTGATTCCCTCCGATTCAGCATAGGCTATCAAAGCTGTGGAAAGCGGATGGCCGCTGCTTCTCTCCGCAGAAGCGGCAATGGAAATGAATACCTCCCTGCTTATTCCATCCCTGAGAATGATGACATCGGAGACGGATGGACTGCCAGAGGTAAGGGTACCGGTCTTATCGAATGCGATTACATCTGCCTTCCCCATCCGCTCAAGAGCCTCACCGGACTTTATGATCACGCCGTTCTTCGTAGCTTGTCCGATTGCAGCCATGATCGCAGTCGGAGTAGCAAGAACAAGCGCACATGGGCAGAACACGACAAGAACCGTAACCGCCCTTACGATATCCCCTGTAATGAAATAGGCAATAATCGCGATAAGAAGCGCCGCCGGGACCAGCCAGCTTGCCCAGGTATCGGCAATCCTCTGTATAGGAGCCTTCTTCCTCTCCGCCTCCTCAACAAGCCTTATCAACTTCTCCAGAGAGCTGTCACTGCAGGTCTTCTCCGCTTCTATATCGATAGCTCCATAGAGATTGATTGTACCTGCGAAGACCTCATCCCCTTCTCCTTTATCGATTGGAAGCGACTCCCCCGTCATTATTGTCTGATCGATTGATGTCGTGCCCGATATTATGCGGCCATCGACAGGGATGCTCTCTCCAGGAAGAACCCTGACAGTATTGCCTATCGCAATCTCTTCTGGGGAAACAAGCTCATCATGCCCATCAACAACCCTTCTGGCGGTCTTCGGAGCTATATCCACAAGCTTCTTGAGTCCTTTTCTTGCTCTGTTTGCCGTCATGTCCTCAAGAATCGCACCTATAGCCATTATGAATGCGACCTCTCCTGATGCGAAGAGATCACCTATGGCGATTGCGGCAATCATCGCAATGGATATCAGCAGCGCAGAGGAGATCTTAGCTATACCTTTATTGTATATGATGCGCCAGATTGCAAGATAAAGCAGCGGAATTCCCGATATGATTACGCTTATCCACGCAGGATCAATGAGGAGATCAATTCCATTGATTGACATAAGAAGGCTTACGATAAGGAATACTCCGCTCACTATCGTCATCGGGATGCCCGAAAGAAAATCATTCAGTTTTTTCATTATAATCTCGCCCTGCACCGTTCTTTCTCAATTAATACGGTACAATATGTTCTATAATGCATATTATGTACACTGTGAATAATCAGTTCCCTCTATACGTTCATTACCGTACAAACTGGGCAAACTGTTCAGGAGAATGATATGGACAGGCGGCAAAGAAAGAGCAGAAAGGCGATACTATCCGCCTTCAGCAGATTACTGGAGAGGAAGAGCTACTCACGCATCACCGTTCAGGAGATCATTGATGAAGCCGATGTGGGAAGGACTACTTTCTATGCTCATTTTCCTACGAAGGATGACCTTCTCGCAGAGCTATGCCGTGAGATATTCGACCATGTGCTTTCCCCTGTTCTGGAGAAAGAGAGCACCCATGACTTCAGCGGGAAGGAAGGTGATGCAGCGAAAGAGCTCGTGCATATTCTTTACCACATACGGGAGAACGAGATACCAAGGGTACTGAAAGGAGAGAGCGGAGAGCTCTTCTTGCGGTATTTCCGCTCAAGGATAGCTCCATTCCTGAAGGGAATAATAATGATTGAGGATAAGCCGGGGATTCCTGAGGAATACATACTCCATCAGCTATCTGGAAGCCTTGTGTCGACTATCGAGTGGTGGCTGTCGGAAAAGCCAGAGGAAAGCCCTGAGAAAATAGCCTACTACTATCTTAAGTCAAACAGTCAGTTCATACCGGAGAAAAGAGGCCGATAGCTTATGCTACCGGCCCAGACTGTCAGTTCCCGGAATCCATATCGATGAATCCCATCATATCGGATATCGAGGCACCAGGAGCGACCATCGGATAGACCTTATCATCGATTGGTATCTGCACATCAATGACGACCGGCCTGCCAAGAGCAACTGCGCTCTTAAGAACAGCCTCAGGATCATCATCAACCCCTATTCTCATTCCCTCAACGCCATATGCATTGGCCAGCATCACCCAGTCAAGCGGCGTATCGAGCGTCGTCTCAGAGTAATGCTTGTCATAGAAGAGCGTCTGCCACTGCCTGACCATCCCGAGGGCATGGTTGTTCATAACTACGATGATCACGGGAAGGCGGTAGCGCGCGATTGTAGCAAGCTCATTCGCATTCATCCTGAATGATCCGTCCCCCGCGATATTCACTACTCTGGCCTCAGGATGAGCAATCTGCGCACCGATTGCCGCACCGGTACCATACCCCATCGTTCCAAGTCCTCCAGAGGTGAGGAAGCGGCGAGGACGATGCGTATGAAGGAACTGAGCCGCCCACATCTGGTGCTGACCGACCTCTGTCGATATATAACTGTCCTCAGGAAGAACCTTCTCCAGTGCCTCTATGACCTGCTTTGCCCTCTTGGAATCCGATGTGACCTTCATCGGATAGCGACGGCGGTTGTCAGCAAGCTTATCCATCCATACATGGTGGTCGAGCGGCTTATCGATAAGTTTCATCAGTCTTTCAAGCGCAATCTTTATATCGCCAACGACATGGACCTCTGTCATGATATTCTTGTTGAACTCAGCAGGATCGACATCGATCTGCACAATCCTCGCCTGCGAAGCGAAATCGCTCGCCTTGGATATGACACGGTCAGAAAACCTTGCGCCGATTACTATCAGAAGATCGCAATTATTGATCGTCATATTCGACAGCTTTGTCCCATGCATTCCGATCATGCCTGTAAAGCGTTCTGAATCGGCATCAACGGCACCAAGTCCCATGAGCGACGATCCGCATGGCGCATCGATCAGATCGAGGAACTCATTGAGAACAGATGATGCATCGGACCTTATAACACCGCCTCCGATGTAGCACATCGGGCGCTTTGCGGCCCTGATCATCTCGGCAGCCTTCTCCAGATCCTTATCCCTGAGATGCACAGTGACAGGCTCCACCTTCTTAGGTTCGAATGGCTCGAAGTCATACTCGCCTACCTGTATATCCTTAGGGACATCGATGAGAACAGGCCCTGGCCTTCCTTCCTTTGCAATATAGAAGGCCTCCCTGATTGTATCCGAGAGATCTGCGATATCCTTCACGATGTAGTTGTGCTTCGTGATATTCATCGTAATTCCCGTGATATCAACCTCCTGGAAGCTATCGCGGCCAAGCAGGGAGAGAGGGACATTTCCTGTAATTGCGACAACAGGGACGGAGTCCATATATGCTGTCGCAAGTCCTGTCACGAGATTCGTCGCACCGGGACCGGATGTCGCAATGCATACACCGATCCTGCCCGTAGACCTTGCATACCCATCGGCAGCATGGCTTGCCCCCTGCTCATGGGCCGTGAGAATATGGCGAAGCTTTCCCTTTCGCTTGTAGATTGCATCATAGAGAGGTATCACCTGTCCACCGGGATAGCCGAAGACTGTATCGACACCCTCCTCGAGAAGGCATTCCACGATAATGTCAGCACCTGTTATCTTCATCAATCCTCCCTCAGCACAGCGCCATAGCGGGCGCTTGTCACATGCTTGGAATATCTGTAGAGATACCCTGTCCTGATCGGGCATTCATGCTCCTTCAGATTCTTCCTGCGCTCTTCAAGGATCTTCTCATTGACAAGAATATCGAGCTTTCCAGCTGGGATATCGATTGAAATCATATCCCCTTCCTCGATAAGAGCAATCGGACCACCGGAAGCGGCTTCAGGTGAGACATGCCCGATTGAAGCGCCCCTTGTAGCTCCAGAGAACCTTCCATCCGTTATGAGCGCGACCTCCTTATCAAGTCCCATTCCAGCAATGACCGATGTAGGGCTGAGCATCTCCCTCATGCCTGGGCCGCCTTTCGGACCCTCATAGCGGATTATAACGACATCTCCTGGCTTGATAGCCTTGGCGAATATCGCTGCGCTTGCCTCCTCCTCACTATCGAACACCCTTGCAGGACCCTTGTGGACATACATCTCAGGAGCAACGGCACTCTTCTTGACCACAGCGCCCTCCGGAGCAAGAGACCCATACAGCACTGCAATTCCTCCAGTTTCCATATATGGGTTATCGATTGGGCGGATGACCTCGGGATCTGTATTCCTCGCGGCCTTAACAGACTCCCCTATCGGACAACCGGTGACAGTTATCAGCGAGAGATCAAGCAAATCCTTCTTCGCAAGCTCCTTCATTACTGCCATGACACCGCCTGCCTGATAGAGATCCTCCATATGATGAGGACCTGCAGGCGCAAGATGGCAGATATTGGGAACTCTCGCGCTTATATCGTTCGCTATCGAGATATCGATATCGATGCCTGCCTCATGCGCAATGGCGGGAAGATGGAGCATGGTATTCGTCGAGCAGCCAAGCGCCATATCGACAGAGAGAGCATTGATGAACGCCTTCTCTGTCAGGATATCTCTGGCCGTAATGCCCTTCCTCACCAGCTCCATGACCTGGTATCCAGCATCCTTGGCAAGTCTTATGCGCTCAGAATAGACAGCAGGTATCGTTCCATTTCCAGGAAGCCCCATGCCAATGGCCTCGGTAAGGCAGTTCATGGAATTGGCGGTGTACATACCAGAGCAGGAGCCGCATGTCGGGCATGCGCTGTTCTCCCAGTCAAGAAGCTCTGCTTCAGACATCTTTCCTGAAGCATGCCTGCCGACAGCCTCGAACATCTGGGAAAGCGACATACCGCGCTTATCCCCACCCTTGATATGGCCGGCAAGCATCGGACCGCCTGATACGAATATCGAGGGGATATCCAGACGGGCAGCCGCCATGAGCATGCCAGGGACGATCTTATCGCAGTTAGGGATGAACACAAGTGCATCAAACGGATGCGCTGTTGCCATGACCTCGATTGAATCGGCAATAAGCTCACGGGAGCAGAGCGAGTACTTCATACCCTTATGACCCATAGCTATGCCATCGCAGACACCGATTACAGGGAATACGACAGGATTTCCGCCATTCTCCCTTACACCAGCCTTGACAGCCTCAGCTATCCTGTCCAGCTCCATATGCCCAGGGATAATCTCATTCTGTGCGGATACGATACCGACAATAGGCATGTTTATCTCTCTGTCGGTCCAGCCCAGCGCCTTCATAAGCGATCTATTCGGAGCCCTTGAGACTCCATTCTTCATATCATCGGATCTCACGATATCCTCTCCTCTATAATGCGTCCGGCCTCATCCGTTCCAACACACTCTCCGCCTGATGCGATGTCCTTTGTCCTATATCCTTCTGAAAGGAAGGAAGCGACAGCCCTATCAACAGCATCGGCCTCCTTATCAAGCGAGAATGTATACCTGAGCATCATTCCGGCAGAAAGAATCGTAGCTATCGGGTTGGCGATATTCTTGCCCGCGATATCCGGGGCAGAGCCATGAATCGGCTCATACATGCCGAACCGGTCCTCTCTGAGCGATGCCGATGCGAGCATTCCGATTGAGCCTGTTATCATGGAAGCCTCATCGGAGAGTATATCACCGAACATATTCTCGGTGAGAAGCACATCGAATGCCTTAGGATTCCTCACCAGCTGCATAGAAGCATTGTCGACATACATGAAATCAAGCTCCACATCGCTGTATTCCTTCTCCGCGAGCGCAGAGACGGTCTCCCTCCACAGGCGTGATGTCTCAAGGACATTGGCTTTATCGACAAGGGTAACATGGTTCCTGCGCTTTCTGGCGCTCTCGAAGGCCTTCCTTGCGATGCGTTCAATCTCACTCTTCGAGTAGCGCATCGTATCATATGCCTCCGAACCGTCATCATTCCTTCCCTTCTCTCCGAAGTAAATGCCTCCCGTGAGCTCACGCACCACCAGCACATCGACACCATCGCTGATAATCTCCCTCTTGAGAGGGGATGCATCGGCCAGCTCAGGATATATGACAGCAGGGCGGAAATTGCAGAACAGCCCAAGACCGCTTCTGAGACCAAGGAGAGCACGCTCCGGACGCTTATTGCCCGGACAGGAATCCCATTTCGGCCCGCCTACGGCGCCAAGGAGGACCGCATCGGCCGCCTTTGCGCTCTCAAGCGCATCCTCCGTGAGCGGAATACCATACTTATCGATGGACACACCGCCAGCATCGATTGTCCTGTAGCTGATGGTATGGCCATAGACAGATGCGACTTTATCAAGGACCCTGACAGCCTCTCTGACGATATCAGGTCCGATGCCATCACCCGGCACCAAGGCTATCCTCATTTCCATCAGTAGTTCTCCTTGATATACTCAGCAAGCCCGCCTGCCTCGATCAGTTTCTGCATGAAAGGAGGAAATGGCTCGGCCTTGTACTCCTTTCCTGTTGTCTTATCAACTATCGTCCCCGTGGAGATATCAACAGAGACAATATCCCCTGCCTGGATTTCCCTTGAGGCCTCAGGGCACTCAAGTATCGGAAGTCCTATATTTATCGAATTGCGGAAGAAGATGCGGGCGAATGTCGCAGCGATTACGCAGCTTATGCCGGATGCCTTAATGGCAATCGGGGCATGCTCTCGGGATGAACCGCAGCCGAAATTCTTGCCGCCAACGATGATATCCCCTTCCCTGACATTCCTGACGAACTCCTTGTCGATATCCTCCATGCAATGCGATGCAAGTTCCTTATGCTCCGATGTATTGAGATAACGTGCGGGGATTATGACATCGGTATCGATATTGTCCCCATAGCGGAATACTCTTCCTTCCCTGTTCATAATGCCTCCGGTGCGGCTATGAAGCCTTTGACAGCTGATGCTGCTGCAGTATATGGAGATGCAAGATAGACCTCGCTCTCCGTATGTCCCATGCGTCCGACAAAGTTGCGATTGGTTGTCGATACACATCTCTCACCCTTTGCCAGAATACCCATATAGCCTCCAAGACATGGGCCGCATGTAGGAGTGGATACGACGCAGCCTGAATCGATGAAGATATCAAAAAGCCCCTCATGCATAGCTTCCTTCCATATCTTCTGCGTAGCCGGGATCACGATGCATCTTACGCCATCGGCGACCTTCCTGCCCTTGAGTATGGATGCCGCAGCCCTCAGATCGGAAAGACGGCCATTGGTACAGCTTCCGATGACGACCTGATCAATCTTTATGCCAGCGCCATCAGATGCCGGATGGGTATTCTCCGGGAGATGGGGATATGATACGGTCGGGACGATTGATCCAAGATCGATATCGATGATTCTGTCATACACGGCATCGGGATCTGACTGGTAGATCCGGGGCTCTTTCGCACCGCTTTCCTTAAGGTATGCGAGTGTCTTGTCGTCGACTGGGAATATACCATTCTTGGCACCAGCCTCAACCGCCATATTGCTAACGGTGAACCTATCATCCATTGAAAGGGCTGAAACACCCTCTCCTGCAAACTCCATTGCCTCATAGAGAGCCCCATCAACTCCTATCATTCCTATGATATGGAGGATAAGGTCCTTCCCTGTGACATATGGCCTGAACGATCCGTGAAGACGGAAGAGGATTGTCTGCGGGACCTTGAACCATGCCTTGCCGATTGCCATCCCAGCAGCCATATCCGTAGATCCGACACCAGTCGAGAATGCACCGACCGCGCCATATGTGCATGTATGGCTATCTGCTCCAATGATCACATCACCAGCTGTGACAAGTCCCTGCTCCGGAAGAAGCGCATGCTCAACGCCCGCCTGCCCTACTTCGAAGTAATTCTTTATCGACTCGCTCTTTGCGAAAGCACGCACACATGCACACTGCTCTGCGGCCTTTATATCCTTATTAGGCGTGAAATGATCAGGCACAAGGGCAATCCTGTCCTTGTCAAAGACATTCTTCTTGCCGAATTTCGGAAATTCCTTTATAGCCACAGGGCTTGTTATATCATTGCCAAGGACCATATCGAGATTGGCCATGATAAGCTGCCCTGGATGGACTTCTTTCTCCCCGGCTGCTGCAGCGAGGATCTTCTCTGTCATTGTCATAGGCATTTCAGACCTCCTTATCCGTATGCCCTACAAGCATGTCATTATCGAAGGACATGCTGATTGCGCTCTCTCCACCGGAGATGGATGAAGCCTCTCCTTCCAGCATTCTGTTCACAGCAGAAAGACAGGCAAGTATCGAAGCCTCGATAACATCTGTCGACACACCGCGTCCGCGGTACATATGCTCACCATCTGATATCTTCACGATAGCCTCTCCCAGAGCATCCCTATGCTCTGTAACAGCCGAAAGCTGGTAATCCTCGAGGGAGAAAGGATGGCGGATTATCTTCTCAACCGCTCTGAGGGACGCATATACAGGACCAGTGCCCGCAGCGATGCCCTCATAGATCTTATCGCCCTTCTTCAGGGAGATGCATGCAGTACTCGTCATCTTGTTGCCGCTGTTTACGACATAGGATGAGAGTGACCATATCTTCTTCTCAGGCTGCTCCGTTGATTCAACGAGCGCCACGATATCGCGATCGGTGACATTCTTCTTCCTATCGCAGAGCTTCTTGAATTCAGCAAAGAGATTCGATATCTCCTCATCAGGGAGTATGTATCCCATATCCTCAAGCTTGCGGCGGAAGGCATGCTGTCCGGAATGCTTGCCAAGAACGTAGTTTGTCTTGACAACACCGACGCTCTCCGGGGTCATGATCTCATATGTCAGTGAGTTTGCCATCATGCCATGCTGATGGAT
>CALXLE010000035.1 GCA_944389115.1 uncultured Spirochaetaceae bacterium | reverse complement strand
TGGAGGACAGAGCTCCTGGAAGATATGATATCCCATCAAACAGACTTGGTATCAGCGGGACAGTCATAGTTGATTACGAGGAACGTGGAGATGATGATACAGAGGTCGTAGGTGGCAACGTCGTATTGTCTGGATTCAGCCTAGGTGGAGGCAATAACATATCCGGATCATACAGCTTCACATCCCGTGATGACTACGAAGATGCTGAGATGGACATCTCAATCAGTTCCTTCACTGACGATGGCGATGGCATTACACTCAGCAATGTGAGAATTGATGGAAGGATTACCGAGTCTGAGCTATATGATGACGACAGGTTCGAATTCAGCGGCTCCATCTCTGGAATGTTCAGCGCAAGCAGGGGAGGGAGCGTAGAGGTATCATTCTCCGGAAAGATGGATGCGATGGAGGATAGGTATCTTAGATTCCCGGAATATGATCTCAGGATCGATGGCAAGCAGGTTGCTATCGGAAGGGAAGATGCTACTCCTTTCCGCAGATGATGATCCAGCCTCCTTCGGGAGGCTTTCATTCGTAATATGCATTCTTGCACTTCATATTAGATATCGATTGCATATTGAGGATGAAGGTCGTATACTGCTTGCAGAATATAGATGAATCTTCAGGGCAGGGTGTGATTCCCTACCGGTGGTATAGCCCACGAGCCGAAAGGTATGATCCGGTGAGACTCCGGAGCCGACAGTAGAGTCTGGATGGAAGAAGATCGTACGCAGGTTTCCTGCATATAGGTTGAAGCTCTGGATTGCGTTGCATTCCGGAGTTTTTCTTTTCCCTCATCCTCCCTGATGGTCATGGGAGGATATGATGGATGACCGTGGTTATATGAAGCTTGCTCTGAAGCTGGCTGAGCGCGGTGCGGGATGGACTTCTCCGAATCCTATGGTCGGAGCTGTCATAGCACGGGATGGCAGGATTCTTGGAGAGGGATGGCATAAGCAGTATGGTGATCTTCATGCTGAGAGGAATGCCATAGCATCCGCTTCCTCGTCCCTGAAGGGTGCAACGATGTATGTCACGCTTGAGCCCTGCTGCCATTATGGTCATCAGCCTCCATGCACAGATGCAATCATCGAAGCCGGGATAAAGCGTGTTGTTATCGCATCAGGAGATCCGAACCCGCTTGTCGCAGGCAAAGGCATAGAGATACTCAGATCCCATGGGATAGAGGTTGTTGAGGGAGTATTGAAGGAGGAGGCTGACCGTCTCAATGAGATATTCCTCCATTACATAACCGGAAAGACACCATTTGTTGCAGTCAAATACGCTATGACGATGGATGGGAAGATTGCATGCTATACCGGCGCCTCAAAGTGGATAACAGGAGAGGAAGCCCGGCATAACGTACACATGCTGCGAGGTCGTTATTCCTCCATTCTTACAGGTGTCGGGACCGTAATCACAGATGATCCGCTCCTTACATGCAGAATCCCGGGAGGAAGGAATCCTGTCCGTGTTATTGCCGATACATTCCTTCAGACTCCATTGGAATCTCAGATTGTGCGTACCGCTGGGGATATCAGCACGATTATAGCGACATCTTCCGATGATACCAGCCGTATCCGGCAGTATACCGATTCAGGATGCGGAGTACTGCAGCTTCCATCCAAAGAGGGGCATATAAGCCTTAAGGCTCTTGTTTCGAAGCTAGGAGAGGAAGGAATCGATAGCATACTTGCAGAGTGCGGCGGGACTCTCGCCTGGAGTCTTTTCAGGGAGGTGCTCGTCAATAAGGTCTATGCATATATCGCTCCAAAGATATTCGGAGGAGCGAAGGCCTTGACACCTGTCGGAGGCCAGGGAGTAGGCGATCCTGCATCTTCATTCATTCTGAAGAACAGCAGGATAAGACAGTTCGGCCCTGATTTCATGATTGAGAGTGAGGTGGAGCAATGTTCACAGGGATAATCGAGGAAATAGGAACGGTGAAGGAAGTCCGGCACGGCCATCGCTCCGCTGTCGTAACCATCAGTGCGGAGAAGGTTCTTCCAGGCACATCGATAGGAGATAGCATCGCGGTCAACGGCGTATGTCTGACTGTAATAGCGATGGATGATGATTCCTTCTCTGCCGATGCTACTCCAGAGACGATATCAAGGTCATCACTGGGGCAGATGCATAGAGGAAGCAGGGTGAATCTGGAACGTGCAATGGCTGCTGATGGCCGGTTCGGCGGCCATATAGTCATGGGACATATCGATGGGACCGGGAAGGTATCCAGGGTAATTAAGGACGACAACTCTGTTCTGCTTTCCATCGAAGCGGCCCCTGAGCTCATGCGCTATATCATTGAGAAGGGATCGATAGCCATCGATGGCATAAGCCTTACTGTAGCGGATGTCCAGGAATCCGGATTCACCGTTTCCGTTATCCCGCATACAGCTTCTGTGACGACTATCGGATGGATGGTGGCAGGGGCAACTGTGAATCTCGAGACCGACATAATCGGAAAATATGCGGAGAAGTTCCTTATGCCGGGGAAAAGGTCCAGGAAGGGAATAACGGCGGAGATGCTCTCCGAATATGGATTCTGAAGAGGAGGAGATGATGAATACAATAGAGGAAGCTCTTGAAGAGCTCAGGAAAGGCCATCTGATCATAGTGGCTGATGATCCCGACAGGGAGAATGAAGGCGATCTCATCTGTGCGGCAGAGCATGCCGATACAGCCAATGTCAATTTCATGGCGAAGTATGGCAAAGGACTTATATGCATGCCCATGGCCGAGAAGTTCGCCAAGAAGCTTATGATTCCGAAGATGGTTGAGGTGAATACAGATAACCATGAGACGGCTTTTACCGTTTCAATCGACCATGTATCAACTTCGACAGGTATCTCAGCAGCTGAGCGTTCCATAACTGCAAAGGCCTGTGTTTCCAATGATGCCCGTCCTGAGGATTTCAGACGTCCAGGGCATATGTTCCCGCTTATAGCAAAGGCAGGGGGTGTGCTTGAGCGTGGAGGACATACGGAAGCAACTGTTGACCTGATGAGACTTGCAGGACTGAAGGAATGCGGGCTTTGCTGCGAGATCATGGATGATGATGGCTATATGATGCGTTCTGCAGGACTGAGGGAATTTGCGGAGCATCATGGTCTTAAGTACATCACGATTGAGGATATCAAGGAGTACAGGAAGGTCCATGATAAGCTTGTGGACAGGGCAGCTACCGCAAAGCTTCCTACAAAATATGGCGAATTCACTGCATATGGCTATGTCAACCGGCTCAACGGAGAGCACCATGTTGCGCTTGTCATGGGTGAGATCGGCGATGGCAGGGATATGCTCTGCAGAGTGCACTCCGAGTGCCTGACAGGCGATGTCTTCGGTTCGCTCCGCTGTGACTGCGGTGATCAGCTTGCTACGGCTATGACCATGATTGCCAAGGAGGGCCGAGGCATCCTTCTGTACATGAGGCAGGAGGGCCGCGGCATAGGCCTGATAAACAAGCTCAGGGCATATGAGCTCCAGGAGAAGGGAATGGATACCCTTGATGCGAATATCGCTCTTGGCTTTGAGGCAGATCAGAGGGAGTACTTCATTGGTGCGCAGATACTCAGGGATCTTGGTGTGAAGAGCATGCGACTGCTTACGAACAATCCGGATAAAGTCTACCAGCTCTCTGAGTTCGGTATAGAGATAACAGAGCGCGTTCCGATTCAGATTCCTGCAACTGAGTATGATCAGAGGTATCTGGAGACGAAGCGTGATCGCATGGGACATATTCTCGATTGCTAGGAGGAAGATATGAGAAAGATTGAAGGCAATCTTGTTGCAGAGGGAATCAGGATAGGAATCGTCGTATCCAGATTCAATGAATTCATTACATCGAGGCTTCTCAGCGGAGCCATGGATGCTCTTGTACGGCATGGCGTCAAGGATGACGATGTCTCTGTTGCATGGGTTCCTGGAGCATTTGAGATTCCTGTAATAGCCTCCAGAATGGCGAAGAGCGGTAAGTATGATGCTGTAATCTGCCTTGGTGCTGTCATACGTGGATCAACAGATCACTACAACTATGTCTGCAGTGAGGTCTCCAAGGGTATTGCCTCAGTATCGCTTGCAACGGGCGTTCCAGTGCTTTTCGGCATACTGACCACGGACAGCATTGAGCAGGCTATAGAACGTGCCGGCACCAAGGCGGGGAACAAGGGATATGATTCAGCTCTGAGCGCTATAGAGATGGTCAATCTGCTGAAAAATATCGGCTGATTGGTTGTTTTTCTAGATATTCTTCACACTCTTCGCACTCTGTCCTTTAATGACGCGTCCTGATTTGGTACTATCTGGACATCCGTATAAGAAAGGAAGGTTTTCTATGGCAGAGAAGGAGTATCTCATGCCGAGCGAGGAGGTTATTTCCTCTCTCGGCTCTTCTAAAGATGGCCTCGCGTCCTCCGAAGTTCCTAAGAGACTTGAGGAGTACGGCCGGAACAAGCTTGAGGAGAAGAAGAAGGACAGCCTTTTCAAGCAGTTTCTAGGCAAGCTTGCCGATCCAATGCTTATAATTCTTATGGTAGCTGCTGTCCTGTCCGTTGTCGCATCATATGCCTCAGGTGAGACAGAATGGTCCGATGCTATCATCATCCTCATTGTTGTTCTTATCAATGCAGTTCTTGGCGTGGTGCAGGAGTCAAAGGCTGAAAAGGCAATTGAAGCGCTGCAGAATATGTCAAAGGCGAAGTCTAAAGTAAGGCGCGATGGGAAGATAATGACAGTCGAGAGCGAGGAGCTGGTTCCTGGCGATGTGATAGAGCTCGAAGCTGGTGATAGTGTCCCTGCCGATGCGAGAATTCTGTACTCCGCCTCAATCAAGGCAGAGGAAGCTGCCCTTACAGGCGAATCTGTACCTGTCGATAAGGATGCTGCGACCCTTTCCGGAACAGAGATCCCTCTTGGTGACAGACGGAATATGGTTTATATGGGATCTACCATAGTATATGGAAGGGGAGAGGCAGTCGTAACGGCGACCGGAATGAGAACGGAGATGGGCAAGATTGCTTCTGCGCTCTCTGCCGCTGCTGACAATGAGACTCCGCTCCAGAAGAAGCTCAATCAGCTCTCAAGAGTCCTTACATGGCTTGTCCTTGGTATCTGTGTATTCATGTTCGCAGTCAATCTCATAAGGATGTCCATTGAGGGCGACATCCACCTTGATGGCGTTCTTGATACATTCATGATTGCTGTATCGCTTGCTGTAGCTGCCATTCCTGAAGGACTTGCAGCCGTTGTCACGATCGTTCTCTCAATTGGAGTTACGAAGATGAGCAAGAAGAATGCGATCATCAGGAAGCTCACTGCAGTTGAGACTCTTGGCTGTACAGAGGTTATCTGTTCCGATAAGACAGGAACGCTGACCCAGAACAAAATGACTGTAGTCGATTCCTATGGTTCTGATAAGATGCTTCTTGCCCGTGCTATGTCGCTCTGCTCCGATGCCCATCTGAATGATGAGCTGAAGGCTGAAGGTGAGCCTACCGAGGCAGCGCTCGTCAACTGGGCAAGCTCGATGGAGATGAACAAGAACCAGCTTGAGGAGGGACCATACAAGCGTGTCGCAGAGGCTCCGTTCGATTCGGAGAGGAAGATGATGAGCACGGTCCATTCCAATCCTGAAGGCGGTTATATCCAGTACACGAAGGGTGCTCCCGATGTACTGCTTTCAAGGTGCACCGAGATCCTCACTATGGAAGGTGTAAGGGCAATGACTGAGGATGACAGGAAGAAGATCCTCGGGAAGAACAAGGAGTTCGCTGACAAGGCTCTCCGTGTTCTTGCGGGTGCAATGAGAAAGCATGATTCTATTCCTTCCGATTCCTCACCTGCGGCTCTTGAGCATGATCTCATCTTCCTTGGGCTGACAGGAATGATCGATCCAGAGCGCCCGGAAGTAAGGGCTGCGATAAAGGAATGCAGATCTGCTGGCATAAGACCGATAATGATCACTGGAGACCATATCGATACTGCAGTCGCAATCGGAAAGAAGCTCGGCATTGTCGATTCTGCAGCAGAGGCTATAACAGGCGCTGAGCTCGATAAGCTCTCCGATGAGGAGTTCCAGAAAAAGATAAGGAATTACTCGATCTATGCGCGTGTCCAGCCTGAGCACAAGGTAAGGATCGTTAAGACCTGGCAGCAGGTAGGCAAGATTACGGCAATGACAGGCGATGGCGTCAATGATGCCCCTTCGATTAAGAATGCGGATATCGGAATCGGAATGGGTATAACGGGAACGGATGTCACGAAGAATGTCGCTGATATGGTTCTTGCTGATGATAACTTCGCTACGATTGTCGTTGCTGTCGAGGAGGGAAGGAAGATCTATGATAACATCAGAAAGTCTATACAGTTCCTGCTTTCATCGAATCTTTCCGAGGTCATAGCTGTATTCATCTCTTCGCTCATGGGATTCACGCTTCTCCAGCCAGCCCACCTTCTGTGGATCAATCTGATCACGGATACATTCCCGGCAGTAGGACTTGGAATGGAGCAGGGCGATCCTGATATAATGAAGAGACCTCCACGTTCATCGAATGAAGGACTCTTCGCGGGAGGCCTTGGTATCAACTGCGCAATACAGGGAGCGGCTCTTGCTGTCATCACGATTGCTTCGTATATCATAGGTGAGATCTTCGAGAGCGGAGCATTCACATTCGCTACAAGCAATGACGGAATGACGATGGCATTCCTTACGCTCTCAATGGCAGAGCTCTTCCAGTCGTTCAATATGAGATCGCTGGATAAATCCC
>CALXLE010000034.1 GCA_944389115.1 uncultured Spirochaetaceae bacterium | reverse complement strand
CCAGAAGCATCCAGCCCGAAGGAATCTCAGATTCGTCAATTATTCCTTCTGGAGCGAGATAGAATCTGAAGTTGCCGAGAGCTCCAGGCTGCTGTCTTGAGATCTTTTCCTTATCCCGGAGGAAATCGGCTCTCGATGTTTTGCATTCGATGATTGCTGAGTATGCGAGGCTGAACCCGATGACATCCGGATGCTCTTTTCTGACTGTATGGCTTTCTATCTGGACGAGCGGAAAACCGTGGTCTTTAAGCCAGCGGGCTCCTGCCTGCTGCAGGACTAGGTGCATATTCTCATCAGGCATTGGGCGTCTCCTCGTGCTTCTTCGATGCCTTGAAGCTGTATACCGGTCTGATATGCTCCACAACCTCACAGGTCCCTTCCAGCATCGGGAGGATATCCTCTAGGCCTTTATAGGCCATCGGACTTTCGTCAATCGTTGATTCGTCGATGGAAGAGGAGTAGATACCTTCCATCTCTTTCCTGAATTCGTCCATCGAAAGCGTTTCAGATGCGGCCTTCCTTGAAAGCCTCCTGCCAGCTCCATGGGGTGCGGACATGTTATAGTCCGGGTTTCCCTTGCCGATGCATATCAGTGCACCGTCCTTCATTGATATCGGGATGAGGACCTTTTCGCCTTCATGGGCAGAAATGGCACCCTTCCGGATCATCATATCCTTCGTATCGATGTAATTGTGTACCGTCTCGAAATTCTCGAAGTTATCGATTGAATATCCTTTTCCAAAATAAGCCTTGATGACGAGATCCGCGATTGTACGTCTGTTAAGAGATGCGTATTCAGCGGCAATCTCTGTATCATGGAGATAATCATCGAAATCCTTTCCCTCGAGCCACGCGAGATCCTTCGGAACGACGTTCAGGTTCTCATCATTCCATGATTTTTTCAGATCGATAAGTGCAGCCTGTATCTCGCTTCTGTGGCCTTCTGCCTTGTATGTCGCGATTATCTCATCACGTTTCTTGTAATAACCGGTCATGTTATGATTGATGATCTGGTCGGCCCTTTCCTGATAATATTCCGCAATCTGCTTCCCGAGATTCCTACTTCCGCTATGGATTACCATATACACATTTCCGGCCTTATCGATATCAAGTTCGAGGAAGTGGTTTCCGCCTCCGAGCGTGCCGATTGCTCTTTCTATGCGCTTGGTGTCCTTGAGTTCACGGTAGCATTTCAGCTGTTGAAGTCGAGGAAAATGCGCCTTACGTCCTTCATGGACATGAATACCAGCCGGGATAGTATCATTGACAACCTTATCAAATACCTCAAGGTTGATATCTATCTTACCGAGCTTCACCGTAAGCATCCCGCAGGATATATCAACGCCGACTAGATTCGGGCATACTTTCTTATTGTAAATGCTTTGAACATAGCCAATTACTGCTCCCTTGCCCGCATGGCAGTCGGGCATTATCCTTATGCTTTCTCCCTCGACGAAAGGCGCATTCACGAGCGTCTGTATCTGTTCCAATGCAGAGTCCTCGACAAGAGTAGCATAGACCTTTGCCGAGGTGTATTTCCCTTTGATCTCTATAGGTTCCTGCATTTCTATGCCTCCTGCATGTCTTCGTTCCAGAGCTCTTCTCCTGCTGCTCTGACGTATTCGATGAGTTTCTCCTTCGTGGAGAAGATGCTGTTGTACAGCATGTCGAAAGACGGCGGGTTATCCTTGCTGCTGATATCCGGATCAACCCAGTAGGCCATGATGACCTCGTTCTTATAGTTTGTCTTGGCAGGGATTATCACGGCGTGGCCGTAGGGAATGCCGATGGAATAGGCGGAGAACTCCTCCTGTTTTGGTTTCCACACACCTTTCGTCTTATATGAGCATTTGCAGCGGTCTTCGAGCACCTGTCCGTTTGCTGCCATTACCTTGATATTCCTCTCTTTGTCGCAATACGGGCATTTCGGCTCTGCATATACGACCATTCGCTCGGCTTTCCAGTAATAGCGTCTGCAGTTCTCGGAAAGCTCCCGGAGTATCTCATTTGTCAGCTGCGTCTTGAGCTCATTATCAGGCATTGGCAGCCTCCTTTGAGCGAAGCATCTTCGTGCGTTTGCATGCGATTGATACGCGATTTAAAGCATTTCCTATATCCGTATATGCCTGAAGAGCATAAGCAAGCTTTCCTCGCGAAACGGAGTAGGGAACCTTCCTGTCGAGAATCATATCCTTCAGATCATCTTTGCTTATTTCCATATCATCTGCGAGCTGGTTCCCGGAGATCCCGGCATCGATGAGAATCCCCTTTATCAGTGTGCCAAGCGTATATTTACCGCCTCTGACTACCAGATGGATGAATCCCGCCTGACGCTCCGGTATGTGCCGCATATCGAAGTCGGTTTTGGATACCCAGCCTATTCTTGTGGGTTTTTCCGGAGGAACATCTTTCTGATCCGGAACCGATCCTGGCTTAGGGGGCTCTGTTTTTTCTTCTTTTATCCAATCCCTGCATCTGGAAAGGATGCTGATCTCGTCTTCTATCTTCCTGAGCTCTGCTTTCTTCTCTTCGTATTTGGCGAGGTATTCCTTGAGTGTGCGTTCTGCTATTGTCATCTTTTTCTCCTTATCGTCCGATTCTCCGTTCGTAATTTGCCAGAGCAGTAATAAACACCTTCTCAGCCCATGGTTTGTTGATCTCTGCCTTTATTGCGACGATTGCCGGCTGTGCCGTACCACCACGGGGGATGCATTCACCGTTCCGCCATTTCGCTAGCGTGCTGATATTCACTCCGCAGTTGTCGGCGAATACATTCACAGGAGTCTTGTTGAGGCTGATTGCATAGTTGATGACATCCTTCGGGAGCAGGGTAGCCAGCTCCTGTGTGCTCCATGGCATCGTGTTCTCTTCTTCAGGTTTT
>CALXLE010000033.1 GCA_944389115.1 uncultured Spirochaetaceae bacterium | reverse complement strand
ATCGCAAGGAAATCGATAGAGGATGCTTTCAAGGGAATTGCTCTGGAAGAATTCGAGGATGATGCGAGAAGGAACGGGGCATTCGTCACGCTTAGAAAGGGAAGCTCGCTCCGTGGATGCATCGGATATATCACCGGCTTATGCGGACTGAAGTGGCAGATAGCACTCCTTGCAAGGGATGCAGCCTTCTCAGATTACCGCTTCCCTCCTCTCTCAGAGTCGGAGCTTCCGCTATGCACTATCGAGATTTCGGTGCTGACAGAGCCTGAGGAGATCGCAGGACCGGATGAGTTCATACCAGGACGGGATGGTATAATAATGACAGCTCAGGGACGAAGGGCGGTCTTCCTCCCGCAGGTTGCCGATGAGACAGGCTGGTCCAGGGAGGAGATGCTTTCGGCACTCTCGGAGAAGGCAGGCCTTGAAAGCGATGCATGGAAGGATAAAGGCGCTGTGTTCATGACATTCCAGGCGGAGGTTTTCAGTGAGGACGACTTGTGATTTCTGCTACAGGCATTGCAGTATCCCAGATGGTATGACTGGCTGGTGCGGTAGCCGCGTCGCAGAGGATGGTATTGTACATGATACTGCCTATGGACAGCTGGCAGCGATTGCCGATGATCCGATTGAGAAGAAGCCTCTTTATCACTTTCTGCCAGGGACAAGGACGCTGTCGATTGCTATGGAAGGCTGCTCCCTCGACTGCGATTTCTGCCAGAACTACAGGATAGCGAAGGAACAGCATATGGGACTTGAGCGCTACGCCCCGGACTACATCGCAGAGTTCGCTGCAGATAATGATTTCCCCTCGATAAGCTTCACATACACGGAGCCAATAGTCTGGCAGGACTATATGATTGATGTTGCATCGGCTGCAGGTGAACGCTCCGTGAGGACAGCAATGGTATCGAACGGAACATTCTCCACAGAGGCATTGGAGAGAATACTTCCTGTAATCGATGCATACAACATCGACCTGAAAGGCGATGAAGAATTCTACAGATCGATATGCCATGGCTCAATCACTCCAGTTCTGGATGGGATAGAGAGAATCGTGGAGTATGGCGCGCACCTTGAAGTCACGACTCTTGTGATCGAAGGCATCCATACAAAGGCCATGATCCATGAAATCGGCAGCATGCTCAAAAGCCGTGGCGTCAATGTCTGGCACATCACCCCGTTCTATCCGATGCGCAGAATGTCCGATAGAAATCCAACATCCGCAGCGTTCCTGAATGCGATGGCAGAGGAAGCTGGCAAATCAGGGATTCCTCATATCTATGCGCTCGACAGCACTATTCATTGTCCTGAGTGCGGAACAAGTGTAGCAAGGAAGGAAAGCACAGGAATATGTCCTTCATGCGGCAGAGCAATCTATGGTATCTGGGAATGAATCACATGATAACTGCAACAGGCAAGCTTGCTCTATCAATGACCCTGCCGATGATCCATGCATTGCCTTCCATGCTCCTGACATAGTTCTCTGCATCATCCTTAGGCATGGACAGAAGCAGCCCTCCCGATGTCTCAGGAGAGAACATCAGATCCTTCAAGGTCCGATCAAAACCTTCGGGGAAGCTTACCTTGCTTCCGATATAATCCTCATTGGTATACCGTCCTTCCGGAAGGAAGCCGAATGCCGCAAGATCATATGCAGAGCGATGGACAGGGAGGGAAGATGAATTGATCTCAATCGTGCACTCCGAAGCCTCAGCCATCTCCGCTGAATGCCCGAGCAGCGAGAATCCCGTGACATCTGTCGCGGCATGGATACTATAACGGACAGCTGTATTCCTCGCATGCCTGTTGAGCGTTCTCATCGATAATACTGCATCATCAAAAGCCTCCTCGGGACACTCTCCTCCTTTTGATGCTGTCATCAGAACCCCTACTCCCAGCCTCTTGGTAAGGATGATTGAATCCCCGCTTCTCGCGCCTCCATTGGTCCAGACCTTGTCCTTATCATAGACAGCAGTGACGGCAAGCCCGAATTTCGGTTCCCTGTCAGATATCGTATGGCCTCCTGCAATAGCGCACCCCGCCTCATCCGTCTTGCTCCTAGCACCGAGCATGATGCTCTTCAGGACATCGAGATCAAGGCATGAAGGGAAGCAGGCTATGGAGAGCGCAACAGAAGGTTCAGCTCCCATAGCATAGATATCGGAAAGGGCATTAGCTGCCGCAATCTCACCGAAAAGGAATGGATCATCGACCATAGGTGGGAAGAAATCAACGGTCTCGATCAGCACACGGCCATCCCCAAGATCATAGACGAATGCATCATCAGCGCTCTCATATCCGGCAATCAGTGCCTCTGAATGGAATGGCGGAAGTTCTGAAAGCACCCTATGGAGATCGCCGGGAGGAAGCTTCGCATTGCATCCGGAACTCCTTACCAGAGATGTCAGTCCTGCTCTTTCCATATCATCCGCCATAAATCCCCATCCTTCTCATACATAGCCTCTGCCCCTTCAAGAAGCTCACCGCTCACCTCTCCTTCAACAAATGCGGCAGTACCGCACGAGGATGAAAGGGAACGGGGGACAGGTCTCAGAACACAGCCTTCGCCATACCTCTTCCTGAAAAGGAACGCAGCATACTGGCTATGGAAGGTTATCACCTTCTGATCTCGATTCTCCACCCGGTGCCCTCTTCCTTTGCCGAGACCTGCTTCTTCATCGCCCTGCCATAACGCTGGACGTTCTCGAGCGATGCACGGTTGTCGACAAGCACATCGATCTCCTCATTCTCCTTAAGAGCTCTCTTGGCCATTATAACAGGCTCAGGGCAGGAACGGCCCCTGGCATCAATCTCTACCATATTTTCTCCTCTCCTTCACTGTCACGAGGGATGCGATTGCAATGAGAACAATAAGACCGACGATGACCGCAGCTTTTCCATTCGTTCCAGGACCTGTCCCAGCAGAAGAAGCGAGCGAGAAGTTATGGGCGGCCGCAGCTCCAAAGAGCATGCCTAGAACAGCGGATACGCTGTCTCCGGATCCTTCGCCTGCAAGTATGAGCTGTCTCAGAGGACATCCTCCGAGCATGACGGAACCAAGACCAACAAGCATCATACCAAGGAAATTCCAGAGGTGCTTATCATGGGAGACAGGCTGATCAGCAAAGCCTAAGCTGAATGAGCCAGTGAGGAGATTGCCGATCAGGGCAGCGATGAATATCGCGACGAAACCGAGGATAAGGGTAAAATCCCTTATCAGGAAGATATCTCTTATGCCACCTGCCATGCAGAGCCTTGACCGCTCGGCAAGTATCCCCACGACAAGCCCTGCCGCAAGCGATGCAACAACTGGAGCATGCATCGATCCCGGTCCTGATTCAGAGAATAAGAAGAGCGAAGGGAATGCAAGGAACATGACGAAGACAAAGATTGTCGCAGCAGGGAATGCTGCGCCCTCCAGTCTTGTCGCCTCATTGGCTCTGCCAAGTGAAAAACCATTGGAAAGAAAGATGCACCCTACCCCTATGCCGGCGATGAAGCCGAGAAGCGCAACGAATGCATTCATATCCCCTCCGGCAAGACGGAGAACCATCCTCAGAGGACAACCGAGGAAAACAAGGGCTCCGATCATCACGAAAAAGCCTATTACGAACCGAAGAACCGGACTTGAACCGGAACGCGGACGGAAATCACCAGTAATGACGCTGATAGCAAATGCCCCTAGGATTATACCGATGATCTCTGGTCTCATATATTCGACGATAGGAGCGGTATGAAGATGCATACCCCCCGCGATATCGCGTATAAAGCACGCGATGCAGAATCCCATATTCTTCGGATTGCCAAGCACGACAAGCAGCACGCTTATTGCACCGATGACAGCACCTGTTATGGCAAGCCTGTGTTTCTCTCTGAGTTCCATGGTTTGGATTCTACCATCTGATTTTCATAAAAACAATGGAACATGCTATTATCTTCAGTATGAGGAGAATCTATCTCGACAATGCCGCCACATCATTTCCAAAAGCACCTGGGACTGGAGAGGCGATAAGAAGATTCATAGATGAGGATGGAGTGAGTCTGTATAGGACTGCATCCAAAAAGGCTGATGATATATGGGACAGCATCTTCGATCTGAGAGAGATGCTCTCAAAACTGTATCACTACCCCCATCCTGAGTGCATTGCATTCACGATGAATGTGACGGAAGCGCTGAACTTCATGATCAAGGGAATGATTCCCGAAGGTGGACATGTAGTAGTAACATCCTCGGAGCACAATGCTGTGATGAGACCTCTCTCGCAGATCAGGGCTGGAGTATCGAGGATACCATCGGATAGATATGGCTACTCCAAAATGGACAGGCTTGAGGAGCTTATCCGGAAGGATACAAAGGCAATCATCATCAATGCCGCGAGCAATGTATCAGGGGCGGTCCAGGATATAGCGAAGGCTGGAGAGATAGCAGAAGCGCATGGCATTCCACTCATCATAGATGCAGCCCAGGCCTCCCCTTTCATCGATATAGACATGACAGGACTCAATGCGGCGGCCGTATGCTTCACAGGGCACAAGGGTTTCCTCGGACCACAGGGTACAGGTGGTGTAATAATCCGCAGGGATATAGCTGAAAGAATCCAGCCTCTTATCTCAGGGGGAACAGGCACGGAGAGCGACAGTGAGGATATACCGTCTGCTGTCCCCGAAAGACTCCGAGCAGGAACGGACAATCTTCCGGGGCTTATAGGACTCCACCATGCAGTAGCATATACCATCGGCCATCTTGAAAGCATAAAGGTGAAGATGAGGTCTCTCTCTGAAAGACTGTATGAAGGACTTATGGCAATAGAGGGCATAGCAGTGCACGGACCTTCCCTCAATACACCAAGAACCGCTGTCTTCTCTGTCACTGCAGAAGGAAGGGACCCTGCAGATATAGCATCCACCCTTCTCGACAGAGGGAATATTGAGACAAGGGTCGGGCTTCACTGCGCCCCATCCGCGCACAGGACGCTTGGAACATTCCCGGCAGGTACGCTCAGGATATCACCGGGGCCATTCACTGAAGACAGTGATATCGATACCTTGCTCTGTCTTCTAAGGGAGATCATCAATGAGTGAGTTCTATAGAACTATGAGAAAGCTGCTTGCAGAGTATGGCAGCGTGGAAAGAAGGACTGATACAGAAACAGGAAAGGAAGCACTGTTCCTGGATGGCCAGTTCATCATCGGCGATGAAGGCAGATACAGCCAGACAGAGAAGATAAAGGCTGAGCCTGTACTCATATTGTTCGGTGCAGGACATGTCGGGAAGGCTCTGTACAACCTTGCTAGACTGCAAGGCATGCGGACAATCGTGCTTGATGACCGCAGAGAACTGCTGACAGAGGAACGATTCCCGCTGGCAGAGAGGCACATCGGCCCGTTCAGTGAACTTCTTTCCAAGGAGTATGACGCCATATCGCCATATTACGCCATATTCACCCATGGTCATTCCTATGACAAGGACTGCCTGAGATATGCCCTATCACATAGATCAGCATACATCGGAATGATAGGTTCTAAAAAGAAAGCCTCAGTCCAGCTCGAAGCGATGATCCAGGAAGGATTCCCGGAAGAGGATGTGAGCAAGGTCCACAGTCCTATAGGCCTGAGCATCAATGCTGTCACACCCGAGGAGATTGCTGTCGCGATAATGGCAGAGATCATCACAACGTTCAGGGAAGATAGGAATACAGTCAGCATCGATGGGGCAATGCTCAATGCCATGGCGGATGAGTGCGGCATGACGGTAAGAATCATCGAGAAGGAAGGCTCCGCCCCCAGAGGAAGGGGCACGATGATGTTCGTTACGAAGGACAGAATCTACTCGACAATAGGCGGGGGCGCTGTCGAGAGGATGGCAATCAGGCATGCTGAGGAGATGCTCCGTAATGGAAGCGATACGGATATAGTCTGCTATGGCCTTGAGAGCGGAGGGAATACCGGAATGATCTGCGGAGGCAATCTCCGTGTGCTTTTCAGAGCACAGGGCTGATATAATCCACCACGGGATCGAGATAGCGTTCATCAACCCATGATACGTTCCCCTCGGATTCAGCTATCGCCTTCTCCGTCAGTGTCCATTCCGATTCCGGCTTGCGCTTCACCATTCTCCTGAGCAATCCTATAAGCCGTTTATCAAAGAAGGACAGGGTATCCATATTGATCTCCCCTCTTCCATAAGACATATGTATGTCATCAAGGCCATTGACCTTGCGGAGCTTAGCTATATACTCCGGGCTGAACTCGGTTCCGCCCACTGCGAAGACATAGAGACGTTTATCGGACAGAGAACCACGGAATCTGCGGATGAAATCGAGTCCATTGATTCTATCGGCATATACTCCACCTACAAGGATTATTGTGGAGTAATCCCTTATGAGCTCTGCCTTCATGTTCTCGTTCTCTATCGCATCCGCGCCCGTCCTTTCCTTAAGCATAAGCGCATACTTCCTCGATGCTCCGTATTTCGATCTGAAAAGGATTGCTGTTTCCGACATGCATTAATGATAGCATGAAAATGCGGCAGCTATCGATAATCCGCTGCCGCACTCTCTCATCAGAATCTGCCGAGAGCCTTAAGAATCTTCTCTCCTGTTATCGGCCAGGATCTGACCCACACACCGGTTGCATCGGCGATAGCCATGGCTATTGCGGGCGCTGCTCCATTGCAGGCAATCTCGGATATCGATTTAGCGCCGAACGGACCATAGTCGTCATTCACATCAATCAGCACTGCCTTCATATCATCAGGAGCATCCTGTATCATTGGCACTCCGTAATCCGTGAATGTCGTTGTCAGGCACTTTCCATCCTTATCGAGCACCATATCCTCATAGAGCGTATGGCCTATGCTCTTTAGGACTGCACCATACATCTGGCATAGCGCAAGCTCTGGATTGATTGGCGTTCCTGCATCCTGAAGCGCATAGAACTTCCTGACCTTGATCTCCCCTGTCCTGATATTGACAGCGACCTCTGCAAAGTGAGCCCCATACGGAATCGCGAAGTTCGGTGTCGTGAAAGAACCTGTCCCGACGAGCTGCCCACGCCCTGTACCAGATGTCGCAGTATGGGATATCTCATAATACGAGAGCTTCCTGCCATCTTCCGCGACGACATATCCAGGGTATTCCACGGAGAGCTTCTCGGCAGGAACTTCCAGCTGCAGAGCAGCTTCCTCAAGCGTCTTCCTCAGGAGATCCTTCGCAGCATTGAGTGATGCGTTTCCTGAGAAATACGTCCCGGAGGATGCATATGCACCGGTATCGAACATGCAGGCATCGGTATCGCCGGAGACAACGGAAACGCTCTCAAGAGGCACCTTCATGATCTCTGCTACGCACTTTGCAGAGATTGTATCAAGCCCCGTCCCGATATCCGCACCGCCGGAGAGAACGATGAATGTTCCATCAGTAAGGAGCTTCACCTGGGCATTGGAATGGTCAAGCCCTGGAAGGCCGGAACCCTGCTGTATCATCGCAAAGCCCTTCCCGATCTTCCAGTCAGGATCATCGGAGATCTCATGCTTTCCCCATCCGATCATCTCAGCACCTTTATCAAGGGCTTCACGGAGACCGCAGGAACCAACAGGGACGACAACACCTTCCCTTCCTTCTCCCAGACCTCTGAGGATCTCAAGCATATATCCCTTCTCAACAATATTCTTTCTTGCCATCTCCAGTGGATCGACTCCGAGCTTCATTGCAAGCTCTCCCATGGCAGAGACTATGGCGAAGTATCCCTTGGGGGCTCCATAGCCCTGGTATGCACCGGCCGGAGGTGTATTGGTATAATACGTGAAGAGGTCGTAATACATATTATCTACGCGGAAAATCGGGAGCGTCTTTGATGATGCATTCATAGGGACTGTAAGACAATGATTGCCATATGGCCCGGTATTTGCCCTTACATCCATATAGATTGCAGTAATCGTACCATCCTTCTTTCCTCCCATCTTCACACGTATCCTCATCGGGTGTCGCGTGGAATTGGCAAAGAACTCCTCAGCCCTGGTATTCCGGTAGTATATGGACTTGCCGGTCTTCCAGACTGCATATCCGACAAGATCCTCAACAAGGATATCCTGCTTGGAGCCATACCCACCTCCGACACGCTCCTTGATGACATGGACCTTATGCTCAGGAATCTGGCAGATAGTCGCCACAATCCGCCTTACATGGAAAGGAACCTGAGTAGAGCAGTTCAGGGTAAGCCTTCCTCCCTCGATATGCCCATAGCATACATGGGGCTCCAGAGGAGTGCACTGCACCTGGCTAGTCTGATATGTCTCATCGATGACCTCATCGGCTTCCTTGAATCCTTTCTCGATATCCCCTATTCCGCCATGCGCCGCAGCTGCAATGTTCTTCCTTATATCGCTATGGAGAGGGAACTGGTAGATGACCTTCTCCTCATCGGGATCAGCGCTCTTGTTATACTCATCAAGATCATCTGGCGCGCCGGAAACGTATTCGACAACTCCGTTATGCACCAGAGGCGCCCCATCGGCCATAGCCTCTTCCACCGTAAAAACAGGCTTGATAGGATCATATACCACCTTGATAAGCGATGCAGCCTTCTCCGCTGTCTCCATATCCTTTGCAACGATGGCAGCAACCCTATCGCCGACATGGCGGACCTTGCGGTTCAGCAGCCGTCTGTCATATGGCGAAGGCTCCGGATTTCCTTGTCCCGCCTGCATATAGTAGACATCAGGACAGTTAAATGCCGTGATAATATCCTCGACACCATCCACTTCCATTGCCGCGGAGACATCGATTGAGCGGATATATGCGTGAGCAAAAGGAGAGCGGAGCACATGCATGACACAGGAACCTGGCTCTACCCTATCCTCGACAAAGAGCTTTCCTCCAGCAGCGAGCGGCTTGGCATCGATTTTCCCAGAAGGCTTGCCGACAACCCTCAGGGATGAACGGAATGCAGGAGCTGTCTTTGTACGGTACTCTCCGTACATTCTCTTCTCGCGGACAAGCTGCACAGCGAGGTAGTAATGCTCATAGCCAGCATCCCTGATGAATATGCCAGAGAGCACATTCTTTATCTCATCCTTCGAAGGATTAGGATTCTTCTCAAGAAGATATGAAAGAAGCAATGCCGCCTCGGGAGCATTATATGCACTCTGTACGACACCTGCATCGATCATCGCCTGCTGCACATCGCTGATTTCCCTTCCCGAAAGGAGGGATTCCGGAGTCCTTATTGATGCTCCCTCTGCCTGATAAAGCAGTATGAGGTTGGAATATGCAGGACGATCGTTGAAGATAATCGTATCAGAGCCAGCAAATCCCTCCCTGTCATCGGAGTCCCTCAGGGATACATAGCCTGATCTGTAGAGGACATCCCTCAGCCTTTCATCGGCGGCCCCTGAAAGAACCGTGCTGCGGCCATTGATCTCAGCTCTTATTTCCATCGTTGCCCTCCTCGAAGATCACGGAAAGAAGATAGCGCTTGTACTCAGCCGACCCGAGCGTATCGCTCTCGAGGACCATATCCTTATAGCAATCACAGACGCCAGATATGATTGCAGACGGCATCGCTGTGTATGCATAATGGTCACCGCACCTTGCTGCCGTGACGACAGCATGCATGTGGGATGCACGTGATATACGCTTCACAGTACCATCGGCATTGCTATCGACAGAGATGGAAAGCACTATCCACTCAGGCTCATGGTTTTTGATGTAATCGTAATAGAGAATGCTCCTTGCTGAGCTTCCATCATAGACAAGAACAGTGGCGGTTGATGCCAGAAGCGCTGCGGTCATATAGCCATCAGCCCTGCATGATGCTGCATTACCGCCTATTGCTGCCATATTGCGCTGCTGGAGCGATGGACAGGATGCAGCTGCAGTCCTGATCACAGGGGGAACAATCCCTGATGATGCTACATCCTCAAGCTTTGCACCGGCCCCGATAACCACATTGCTGCCTTCAGCTGTGATTGCCCCGGGAATGAACCCATTGATATCAATAAGATCCTCGAACTCACTGCCCAAGGTAAGAACGGTTGTTCCTCCCAAAAGATAAGCGCTTCCTGCAATCTCCTTTCTGAGCCTGTATGCCTCTTCCGGCGCTGAAGGCCGATGTATCCTCATTTCTCCTCCTCTCCGATCACTCCCGGCTCTGCTCCATTGACGATGGCTTCCAGGAAGTATGTGAGCATCCTTGCTGTTGTATGGCGCCTGTACTTCGGCATCGCATGCGGGGATATAGCATGATCCCACGCATCGAGGAAGTCCGGCACGATATCCGCAAGCTCATCAACAGGACGCCTTATGATCATAGACTCTGCCTCACGGCTGCGTATTACCTTCGGGCCTGCAGCCCCTGAGGATGCCCTGAAATCCGAGATGATCCCATCCTTCACGGAACATGCGGCAGATAGTGATAGCTTGGAAATGGCATTTGCCTTCCGCATTCCTATCTTCCTATAGAACATATATGTGAAGACGTGAGGAGGGATTATGACGCTCTTTATGATCTCATCATCCGCAAGGGCTGTCTTCTTGGATCCGAGGATGAAGTCATCGAGAAGCATTCTCCGCTCCCCGTCGAATGAAGCAAGGACAACCTCTGCATCAAGCAGGATCAGAGGCTGGGGAAGATCGCCCTTTGGGGATGCATTCCCGATATTCCCTCCGATTGTGGCTGTATTGCGCAGCGCTATTGCTCCCATTCC
>CALXLE010000032.1 GCA_944389115.1 uncultured Spirochaetaceae bacterium | reverse complement strand
ATTCCCTCTGTCTGATAGAAATCAGCGCCATGTGTAGCATCGACCTGATCATATCTGAAGCAGCGCACAACACCGAAGTACTTTCCGGGTATATGAGCCTTCGTGAGCTGATGTGCGGAAAGAACCGTACCCTGGCTCCTCAGAACCTGACGCCTTGTGAACTCATGATCGAATGTATATCCCCATCCTCTTGAACCGGTCTTCCATCCATTCTCGTGAGTTGCCGCAACCTGTGAGAGCCATGGCTCGTCGATCTTCTTGCAGTGGACTGGATCCTTGACATAGTAAACATCATGGATATCTCTTGCAGAATGGAACTGAGGCATAAAAAGCGCATCACCGTTCCAGAACTCATTCTCTACAAGCGGTCCATCGAATTCCTCGAAGCCGAGGGCAATGAGCTTGTCCTTTACCCACTGGAGATAGCTTGAATAAGCATTCCTTCTGCCAGGGATAAGGCGGGAAGTAGGAGCATTGATGCCATATGGGCGGAATGTACCATTCTTCCATGATCCTGTCTGGATCATCTCCGGAGTCAGGATACCGAACTCCTCCCCTGTTATATTCGCCTCGACAAGAGCCTTCTTAGCCTTCTCGCCATCAGCTGTCAGCGCATAGACTATCTCATCGCGTTCAACAATGCGGAATGCAGAATTCTGCGCACCCCTCTTCTTTGCAAGCGCACCGATAGCCTTCTTCTCTTCCGCGCTGAGATCGCCCTCGTCAATGAATCCTGTACCTGCTGCCCTGTCGAGAAGAGTGCGCTGTATCTGAACCTCTGCAGGGAGCTCCGAGGAAGCAGCTTCAGCCTTCTTCTCATCATTCATCTTCGCAGATCCCTTTGATGAAAGAAGACCGAATGCAGAGCCTACATCGCTCTTCTCCAGGGAGAGCGCATCCGCAATCTCAGGAAGCGTATGAGGACCATTCTCTGTTATAAATGCAAAGATTCTTTCCGCAGGAAGCCCCTTGAGCTGCTCCGAACGGCCGAACTCAGTGAGTTCATAGCTGATTCTATGGCTTCTGGATTTCTCTTCCACAAGCCCTTTAGCGGTAAGCCACGAAAATGCCTGATTGGACTGTCCGACCTTGTAATCGAGATCATGGATAATCCTCTCTGGCGTGATATCCTCACCTGCAGAGACATGGCGCAGAAGCCTTACCTCCAGCGGATGGAGATTCTTTACATCTATATCCATAGAAAACTCCTTGAATGCAATGATTCAGCATGCATTATATTAAAGAGGTGGAAAAATTCAAAGAGCAGGCATATACAGGCTGCGAGACTATTTGATGATACCTATCCCAGAAGTCTGAAAGCCGCATCACGTATCATATCAGCAGAGACAAGGACCGCAGATTCAGGAATCCTGGATGATGGCAGCGGTGTCTGATGCGATGCAGCAATCTCCACCCTATTATGGACCTCCCCAGCCTTTGCAAGCACTCTCAGCACAGATTCCGCAACACTTCCTCCAACAGAGGGCTCCTGGACTATAACAGCCCTCCCGATTCTTGAGAATTCCCTTTCCAGTGTCTCTTCATCAAGCGGATAGAGTGTCGCAAGATCTATGAATGTGGTTTCTCCGGAGATATCTGAGAGAGCATCCATCATTATTCTGAAAGCCCTTGAATAGCCTATTGCAAGGAGAGAAGAGCCATTTCCATGGACGATTGCCTTGCCAATCGGGAGATAGGTATCCTCATCCCCGATCTCGCCTGAATCGCCATACAAGGCTTTATGCTCAAAGAATAGAACAGGATCATCCATCAGGAATGCGCTCTTCAGAAGTGCTTTCGCGGAGAATGGATCGGAGGGCGCAACCACATAGAGGCCTGGAATTCCAAGGAACATAGTCTCAAGCGACTGTGTATGCTGCGGACCATGTCCGGTTCCGCCCCCTACCGGCGTTCTGTATACCATGGGACATACCAGCTGGCCTGCTGTCATGAATCTCAGCTTTGAGGCGTGGTTTATGAGCGCATCGGATGCAAGGGTTGAGAAATCACCATACATAACCTCAACGCATGGATGAAGCCCCATCGCAGCAGCCCCGACAGCCATTCCTGAGAATGTCTCCTCCGACACAGGCGTCTCCAACAGCTTTCCCGGATGCTTTGAATGCAGATCTCCTGTAACTCCGAAACACCCTCCATATACACCAATATCCTCGCCAATGATCCTTGCGGAGGGATCGGATGATAGGACTTCATCAAGCGCTTCCCTTAAAGCTTCACGATAGCTTCCTTCATGTGTCCCGCCTATCGAGTATCTACCAGTTTTCCCTGATACGACCAGATTCTCCATCTCCGGAAGTGTAATCACATCATCTTTCAGGGAAAGAGCCCTTGAGAATGCTGTATCAATAGCGGATCTTTCCCTTTCAGCTATCTCATTAATCTTCTGCTGATCCATGATCGAAGAGGAAGTGAGAAACGAAATGAAATAATCAATTGGGTCCTTGTGCTTCCACTCTGTCTCTTCCTCACGTGTCCGGTATATGCATTTATCAGACTTGCTGTGTCCCCGCATCCTGTATGTATCGGCTTCAATGAAGAAAGGCTTTCCCTCCGAAAGGATATACTCTCTTGCCGAAGCCACTGCATCATGGACGGCTACCACATCATTGCCATCGACTGATATGGACTTCATCGAATAGCCTTCAGCCCTCTTCCAGATTCTATCGGTGCTTATCATCCTGTCTGATGATGCGGACATCCCGTAGTGATTATTCTCCAGAAAGAAAAGCAATGGAAGGCCGAATACGGATGCCATATTCATCATCTCATGCAATGTTCCACGGGATGATGCCCCGTCTCCGAATATCGCAACGGCAATCGCATTCTTATCCTGCTCCTTCAGAGCATATGCGATTCCACCTGCAAGGCTTATTCCTGATCCGACAACAGCAGAGGAACCGAAGTTAGAGGTCGATGCATCTGTCATATGCATAGATCCCCCTATCCCCATGCATAAGCCATGACGGGAGCCAAGCATCTCTGAGAACATCCTGAAAAGATCCGATCCCCGCCCGATATTGTAGCCATGGCATCGATGCGTCGGCACAATCCAGTCATCTGCTGAAATGGCGGAGGTAAGCCCTATATGGCAGGCTTCCTGACCTATTGATAGATGGTATGTACCATGAATGAGGTTCTGCTTCCCTGCCTCTTCCACCTTCTCCTCGAAAAAGCGTGACCGGTACATCAGCGAAAGAACAGCAGGATAATCCATCAATTTATATAAACCCCTTCGACCTGGCCTATGAAGATATGATGCCAGTCGCCTTGAGGATAGAAGTTCATGAGAGATCGGTCAATCGCTGATTCACCAAGCTTTATGGATGCAAGCTTAGAGCAGGTCACTATCATATTGGCCTCCTCAAAAGCGACATGCCCCTCCAGCTCTACAGGTGTTATACCCGCTCCTTCAATTTTATTGACCTCTCTTCCCGAATGCGAACCGCAGTATTCAAGAGCAACCTTATACTCAGGAGGAAAGAAGCAGAGGGAGAATTTCTGGCTCTCTGAGATGAACCTGAATGTATATCTGGACTCCCTTACGAAGACATAGGCTACAGGAAGCTCCCATAGATATCCGAAACCACCCCAGCCGGCAGTCATGGTATTCCAGGAATCAGGACTCCCCGCAGTAAGCAGGAATGCTTCATCACCAATCACTGTAAACGGATTGAGCTCAAGCTGTCTGTAATCAACTTTCTGCATGCTATACCTCCTTCGTGAAGAAGATTATACCACACCGACCAACAACCTGATTACTCCCAAGATACCCATACTGGACATTATCTATACATTTCTCAACGCGGGCCCTTCCCTTTTCCCTGAAAAGATGTAAACTATATATAGAAAGAGGCACTGCCGATAGACGGCTGGCTTCTGAAGTCCGCTATTAAGAACGGACGCTTATACGAGCAATCCGCCCACTAATGCTTGCCAGAGCCGGGGCGGTTTTTGTACAGAAGAATCGCAGTGATGAGGGATAGCGCCCTTGAGGCAAAATCCAGTACCGCCTTGATTATTTCCAAAACCATATAAGCTCCTTTCATCATTAAGAATCCATGAAGCCTATACAGGCTCCAGTGTGTTACGACTGGAAGCCAACCGCCTACCGTTTATAGCAGTGCTTTGATGATTATATATGCCGGACATAATCTGTCAACAAATATTAGTAATTCGCCTAATTTCAGCATATTTTGTCTGAAAATTACTACAATTTGGGAATTCAATTTTGTTGATAATATCCTTGACAATATACATGGGGGGGGGTATCATCAATATGATATAATTCTGGAGGTTTTTCAATGAAAATACTGAAAAATGTATTTATCCTTTTTGCTGTGCTATTCATCGTTACGGCATGTCAGCCAAGATATATTTTCATACCATCTGATATCATAAACCCTCCTGCAGAAGATAACGGGGGAAAGTGGGATGATTATTTTGAAGGGGGAGATGGCCTCTCTTCCGCAACAGCTTATGTCATTTCAGATAGCAATGATATCCAGACAATAAGGAATCTGATTGCAGAAGGCACAACAGATTTCAGTGGAGTCTATTTCAGAGCAACGGATATGGATCTTACATCCGGTTTCGCTCCTATCGGAACGGGAGAACTTCCTTTCAATGGAATCTTTGAAGGTCCATCTGATGCAGACAGAGCTGAAATCAAGATTACTGTAAATGAAACAGATCAGGAATACGTGGGATTATTCGGAGGTCTTGGCGAAGGTGCAATAGTCCGATACATCAATGTTTCCGGCATTGTGAAGAATGAAACATCAGAAGGCCGCGCTGGAATGATTGCAGGCATCCTTGGGAACGGTGCTCTCATTGAATATTGTTCTGCCGAAGGTTCGGTTGAAGCAACAACTTCTAAAGGTATGGCTGGTGGTATCGTTGGAAAAGTGAATGCCGGCGGAACAATCAGGAATTCTACAAATAATGCTACCGTAACAGGATCAATGTATGCAGGAGGCATTGCTGGTGCAATTAATGGTGATTCGAAAGAGGAAGGACAGGTTGCAGGAATACCAATAATTGATGGTTGCCATAATGATGGGGCTGTTTCTTCTACAGAATCGGGAACTGTAATGGCCGGCGGTATTGTCGGAGAAGCTAGAAACGCAACAATTTCAAATTGCTATACAACGGAAAGTTCATCAGTAAGTGGTTCGTATCAAGTTGGAGGAATTGCGGGGCAGACAACTGGCGGAGCAACTATTGAAAATTCGGAAAACAGAGGAAAAATAACTGCCCCCGACACGGTAACCAATCCTAAATATATAGGAGGAATCTCCGGGGGTCTTGGTGGCAATGCTGAAATTAAAAATTCTGTTAACTACGCAGCAATAAATATTCCTACAGCTACTGAAATAGGCGGTGTTGCAGGCAACGTAAATTCAGCTTCGATTATCAACTCATACAACGAAGGTGCTATAACTGGAACCTCTTCAATTGGGGGAATTGCAGGAAGCATGAACAATAGCAAATATGAAATCACAGAAGATTTTATAGCTGAAGTTTCAAACAATGCTGCAATTACAGGTTCTGCTTCTAATGTTGGTGGAATTATTGGATCTATTAGCAATAATAGTTCTGTTACATCAACGGATACTACAAAGAAAATAATCAATTCCGGTACAGTGAACAGTAATGGCAACTCTGGAGGAATCGTTGGATATGCAGATAATAAATGTACAATAAATAATGTATCAAATGAGGGCGATGTGAAATCTGCAACTGATGCCAACTCCAAAAGAGCAGGAGGTATTGTAGGAGTGATTTCTAACTCAACTCTTATTAATGGTATTAATGACGGTGAAGTCGTCGGACATTATGCCGGCGGTTTGGTTGGAGCAATTACAAATGCTAGCTTAATAGAGAATTCTCAAAACACAGGAAAAGTATCAGGAACATATAGCGGCGGGATTCTTGGCTGTCTGTGGAATGTTTCATCTTATTTCAATTCTGTTGATTCAACATCTGCAAATATCGAGGGAACAACAAATCATGGTTCTGTAATTGGACATGTTAGAGGAAATAATCTTTCGATTACATTGGTGAATTGCCATGTAGATAATACGCTAGTTACAGATATCACACAGGAAGGTTATATCGGCAACGGAACTGTCAAGGCGATATATACAGAGGCATGATTTGAAAGCAAGGCAGATAGCTGTAGAAGTCTAACTACTGCAGTAGATTTGCAACCCCGGATTATTGTGCTATATTGATAGTACATAGAAGCACTGCCGATAGACGGTGCTTCCCCAAAGGTTAGAACGAGAACCGTCCTAAATAGCTCTGGATCAGCTAAAGGGCGGTTCATCTTACTACAGCAATCAGGAGACCAATGACCGTAAGAACGATCATTATGATTTCATAATCACGCATCCGATATCACCTCCCTTTGCCTGAATATCTCAAGGCGAAAAAAGGGAAGCCAACCGCCTACCGTTTATAGCAGTGCTTTGATGATTATATATGCCGGACACAATCTGTCAACAAATATTAGCAAACCGCCTGATTTCAGCCTATTTTGTCTGAAAATTACTACAATTCAAGAAATTCATACATTATCAGTTCATGGATTCTTCGCAGCTGCCAAGTATGATATGGCGCTTTCGGAACTCTATCATCATTGGATACAATGGAGTAATGGCAAGGAATCTCTGGCTAGAATACTGCAATAACACCTATTCTATTATGCATATAGATTACTGATACTTCCTGATAGTATCCCTGTATGTACCAGTAATCGTCTGGAGTATATCCATACGGGAGAAGTCCTTATTGTAGACAAGCCTAGTCTCCCTAGCCATGCTGAGATTCTCTATCGGGAGAGCAACCAGATTGCCCTTGCGGAGCTCCTTGAGGCATGCACTCTGAGGAAGTACTGAGATGCCCAGATTCTTCCTGACAAGATCCTTTATCGTTGCGATGTTATCTACCTCGAGGATGATATTGTAGTTATCAGGCGAGTCATTCATAGCCCTAAGCTCAGCATCGAACTGCATACGGGTAGCAGAAGATGGAAGCCGGAGGATAAGCGGCTCGGACTTCAGCTCCGAAAGGGTGATCATCGCCTTCGAGGCAAGGCTGTTATCTGCGGACATGACGCAGACAAGGAAGTCGGTGTTGAGAACCAGCGAACTGAAAGCCTGCGGGCTGCCTGTCCCCTCGACAATCGCCAGATCAAGCTCATAGTTTTCCAGTCTTGCATAAAGATTATTTATGGTATCAGTAACAATCATAATGCTTAAACCGGCTGTCTCACTGCTGCATCTGGCAAGAATTTCCGCAGTAAGATTGCTCTCTGCAGTGTGTGTTATGCCTATGCATAGCTTTGCCGGCTGATTCTCGATATCCAGAAGATCCTTGCGGAGCTTGTTGTAAAGAACATTCATTCTTCTTGCATATCGTACGGCGGTCTCGCCTTCAGGCGTAAGCTCAAGTCCGCTTTTCTTTCGTATGAATAGAGATACTCCCAGTTCTTCTTCAAGCTGGCTGATATGATGGCTTATAGCGGGCTGGGTAAGCGACAGCATTGATGCCGCTTTGGTGAAGTTCTTCGTATCTGCAACGGCGATGAGGGATCTTGTCCGGACACTGAGCATAGCGCATCACCTCCATAAATTTTCTTTATTATAGATAAATAAAAAATAATTTTACTTTATATATTTCCGAGTATAACATACATCAATAAAAAAACAAGCGAGGAGGGAAAAATGAATCAGATAATAAGGAATGCAATGCAGGCGAATCAGATAGCATCCGTGATTATCTCACTTGCACTGATGCTCTTCCTTGGCTTTGCAATGACAAGGATAACAAAGCGTTTCCACCTTCCGAATGTGACAGCATACATACTGACCGGAATACTTATCGGGCCATACTGTGCTGACCTTATTCCTATGGCTGTCATAGACCATATGGACTTTCTCTCCGATATAGCCCTTGCTTTCATAGCGTTCAGCACGGGTGAATTCTTCAGACTGAAAACGCTCAGGAAGAATGGAATGCGTATGATTATCCTCACTGTGTTCGAAGCATGTATGGCATCGTTCGCAGTATTCCTTGCCACGTACTGCGTCCTTGGAGTCAGCCTGACATTCTCCCTTGTCCTAGCAGCGCTTGCATCGGCTACAGCCCCTGCTTCGACAATGATGACAATCAGGCAAACGGGAGCGCATGGTGACTTTGTCGATACGATTCTCCAGGTCGTAGCACTCGACGATGCAGTTGGTCTTATCGCATACAGCATTGCGATATCCGCAGCAATCGCTCTGAACACAGGAACTAAGGTTGATATCATCAGCATCATTGAGCCGATTGCCGCAAATGCCGGGGTATTCATCCTCGGCGGACTGACCGGTCTCCTGCTGAAGATGCTGATAACAGCAAAGCGTTCCGATGACAACCGGCTGATAATCACGGTATCACTGCTCTTTGCATTCTGCGGTGTGTGCTCTGTTCTGGGGATATCACCGCTTCTCGGGTGTATGGCAATGGGGGCTGTCTATATAAGCTTGACCGATGATGACAAGCTCTTCATGCAGCTGAACTACTTCACTCCCCCGATTCTCCAGCTCTTCTTCATACGTTCAGGCCTTGCATTCAACCTCGGAATGCTTGCAGGCGGATCGCATGCCATAGGCAGCGTATCGCTTCTGACCATAGGCATTGTGTACTTCTTCTCCAGGATCGCAGGCAAGTATGCAGGATCATTCATCGGAGCGGCTATAACTGGTAGAAGCTCTGGGATAAGGAACTACCTCGGTCTTGCCCTGATACCTCAGGCAGGGGTAGCCATAGGCCTTGCAGCCCTCGGAGCCAGAGCGCTTGGCGGCGAGATGGGAGATGCTCTGGAGACCGTCATACTCGCATCAAGCGTGCTCTACGAGCTTCTAGGTCCTGGCTGTGCGAAGCTATCGCTCTACCTCTCCCATTCATATCCCGCAACGCTTGAGGATATCGTTCCGGATGAGGCCATACCGGATAAGACTGCAGATGCCGTTGAGCTCCTGATACAGAGAATACAAGCCATCCAGAATGATCTCGGGAAGGACTGCGTATCTGCAGAAGAGCAGGCTTTCCAGGAAGCGGCGGAAGCGCAGCTTGCCGCGATGATGTCCATAAGCGGAAGGAGGAACTGAAATGAACTATATGAGTCTATCTCTCATAAAGCCGGATACATTATCGATAATCGCAAGAATCCTGACATCTGTCATGCTTTCAGCGGCAGTAGGATACGAAAGGGATAGGAAGAGGCACTCTGCGGGAATGCGCACATTCGCAGCTGTTTCCCTTGCATCGACAGCCGCAGCCATAATCGGCGACCATATGGCGGAATACGGATATACATCCGAATGGATCATTCCTGCAGTGATAATAAGCGTTGCCGTACTGTCCTGCCCTTCCATCTTCCTCAGTTCGAAAGGACGTGTAAGAGGACTTACGACCTCAGCAGGTCTCTGGGCAAGCAGCATCATAGGCATCGCCATCGGAATGAGGATGTATGCGCTTGCGATCATATCCTTTGCAGCGCTGATGTGTACGCTCTCTATCCTTTCATCGGTAGAAATACACCTCAGGGACAGATCGAACCACTTCGAGGTGCATCTGGAACTCAGCAGCAAGAACGATCTCCAGAGGTTCTCGACGACGATCCGACGGCTAGGCATGAGAATCGATGACATAGAGCTCAATCCCGCCTACCTCAACTCAGGAATGAGCGTATACACAGTCTCATTCACGATAAGCAGCAGTGAGCTCAGGAAATACAAGAAGCACAGTGAGATTCTGGAAGCACTCCGGACCCTGGACTATATATCCTATATAGAAGAGATAAGCTGACTTGACAGAGTACACTTGCTTTTTTGCTTCTTATTGCTTTTTTTCTTCACACAATCAATTCTGTGTTACAATTTCATAACGTGGAATTAACGGTTTTCTAACAAAAGGAGGAAACAGATGAGAAAGGCATTTATCGGTCTTCTCGTATTCGCCCTTATCGCGATACCAGTATCAGCCAGCGGAAGCGGCGAGAGCGCAGCTTCAGCAGAGCTCTCCCCTGTTGAGGAGATAATCCAGCAGGCAGAGGGAATGTCGATGGAGGAGCTGGCAAAGAAGGCCATCGAGGAATCGAATGGAAAGATGTTCTATGGAGTCGGAAACTCAAGCCGCGGAAAGACAGCTCTTCCGCTCTTCATCTCCTATCTCCAGACTATCGATCCTAACTACACGCTCAACTATGAGTGGCAGCAGCCGAAGAACAACAAGATCTTCGATCAGCTCACTGCAGACTCACTGAAGAGCACAGGAACATTCGCAATGACTCTCATCCAGGATGGAAACCAGATTGAGAGCAAGATGGTCAGAACAGGCATCCTCGATACATTCATTCCTAAGGAATGGGCAGAGGCAAACGGAACGACTGCAGCTGAATACACAGGATATCTTCCGCTCCAGACGCTCAACAAGGTATTCATGTACAACAATACAGGTGACAAGTCATACGATAACGTATGGGATTTCGTAGCACCTGGCGAGCATGGACTCTTCATGGATATCGATTCGGAGATCGTCGGAAAGAACTTCCTCTATATGCTTACCGCTGACCAGTATGCGGCAGAGCTCAAGAGCGCATTCGATGCACTCTCTGCAGATGAGCAGGCTGTATTCCAGCCGACAATCGATGCTGTAGCATCCGATGCATCCGACCTCGGCCTCGGTGAGAATGGCAAGTATGCCCTTGCATGGATCAAGCTCTGGGTTGAAAGCTACAATGCACAGACAGATGATGGACCGATCTGCAATACGCTCGTATCAGCATCGGCAACCGATCAGTTCGGACTTATCGTATACTCCAAGCTCAGAAGCGTTGAGGAATCCGCAACAGTATCCAAGAAGAACGTGGACATCGCAGCATACAACGATGGATACCAGGGATTCGGCGGATATGGCTACTGCCATTACCTCTTCGTGACAGACAACTCACCGCTTCCATGGACTGCATGTGCATTCATCGCATACATGGTCAACACAGCGGATGGATTCTCTGCATGGGGCAAGGATATCGGAGGATATTCATCCAACCCTGTCGTTGCAGAGGAGACAGAGGCTATCTACCAGCATAAGACCGGTGGAATGGCAGAGGACGGCGTAACGGTCGAATTCCCGGCACTCAATGACCGCGGAGGAGACTGGTGGCTCTCAGAGGACAGACTCGTTCTCGAGGATCCTTCATACTGCGCATCTGTATCATTCACAGTCGGCAGCTGGATTGAGATGCTTTCAAAGTATACGCCTTCCTAAGGGCGCATGACACCGATGCCCCTGCTGCCGCGGGGGCATCTTTCCAAGGAATAATATGGCAGTAAAGACAGCAGCAATTCCACAGCGCAGCCTATTCATGAACAAAGTAAAGACATTCTTCGCAAAACCGCAGAATGTCATACTGCTCCTGATGGGAATCGTGCTGACAATAAGCACAGTTGCCCCGATAGTCGCCATCGTCGAGGATACGATAAAGATACATCCAGGCACTATCGATGAGTACCTGACAGGCCGGAGCAGCGGCTTCACGATAGCGAACTACATCGATCTGTTCACATCGCCGCTTGCGAAGCGCAATCTATGGGAACCTCTCCTGAACACAATATGGCTCTCCGTAGGTTCATGCGCGGTTGCAATACTCTATGGAGGACTCTTCGCATTCCTCATAACACGTACGAATCTGAAATACAGGAAATATCTCAGCTCGATATTCATCTTCCCTTATATAATGCCACAGTGGACGCTCGCCGTTGTATGGCAGCATATGTTCTCATCCAATGCGGTCACTGGGACATCAAACGGGCTTCTTGCATCATTCGGCATTGTAATGCCAGCATGGTGGTGCATCGGGCTCTTTCCGAGCGTCGTCGTACTAGGTCTCCACTACGCTCCATTTGCATATATCCTCATCGGAGGAATATTCCGCAATATGGATGCGAACCTTGAAGAGGCTGCGACGATCCTCGACACACCGAAATGGAAAACAATGTTCAGGATCACGATACCGATGATAAAACCAGCGATCCTCTCCACCATACTTCTCGTATTCGGCGGAGCGATGGGAAGCTATCCGGTACCGCACTATCTGAATCTGACAACACTCTCGACGAAGTACGTATCGATGAATGATAAGTACACAGGCGAGGCAAGTATTCTTGCGATAATCATGATGCTCTTCGGCGTTGGCATCATGTTCATCAACCAGCTGAGCATAAAGAGCCGCAAGAACTATACGACAGTAACAGGAAAATCAGGGCAGATATCGAAGATAAACCTCGGCAAAGCCGGCAAGTACATCATCGCAGTGCTTCTGATCATCCTCACATTCTTCACCTCGATATTCCCGATCATATCATTCGCATTCGAGACATTCCTCCCGAACCCGGGCGACTACAGCTTCCTCTACACGGGAGATACCTCGAACCTTACCACGAAATGGTGGGTCACGAATGAGAACATAACGGAGAACGGAATGTATGGGCAGATGGGCATACTCCATAACAGCACCATCTGGAGAGCATACGGAGGAACGATACTTGTAGCTGTATGCTGCTCGCTCTTCGCTGGAACCATAGGAACAATGATCGGATACGCCGTATCAAAATCCAGAAGATCCAAAGCGGCGAACTATGTACACTCCGTTGCATTCCTGCACTACCTCATGCCATCGATAGCAGTCGGAGCGGCATTCTTCATACTTTTCTCGAATCAGTATATAAACCTGTTCAATACATACACGCTCCTTATCATAGTCGGAACGATAAAGTACATACCATTCGCATCAAGAAGCGCATTGAACTCCATGCTCCAGCTCTCTGGAGAGATCGAGGAAGCGGCATTGATACAGAATGTCCCGTGGCATAAGAGAATGCTCAGGATAATCATCCCTATCCAGAAGACATCGATCCTCAGCGGGTATCTCCTGCCATTCATGACATGTCTGAGAGAGCTCTCGCTCTTCATGCTCCTCTGCGTGCAGGGCTTCATACTCGCCACTACGCTCGACTACTTCGATGAGATGGGACTCTACGCATTCTCAAGCGGTATCAACCTGATACTCATCATTA
>CALXLE010000031.1 GCA_944389115.1 uncultured Spirochaetaceae bacterium | reverse complement strand
CTTTAAAGATTTCCGATGATAATGTAGAATATCATCAGCCCCAGATGGTGAAATCGGTAGACACAAAGGACTTAAAATCCTTTGACCGCAAGGTCGTACGAGTTCAAGTCTCGTTCTGGGGATTATCCCATCATCCAGAAAGCCAGAAAAGCTTTCCCAGAGTCTCTTTTCATGCTATTTTATAGTCAGGTCGGACACCAAACCGAACAGGGGCATGTCCCCGCCGTGAAGCCGGAGGAACCTCCGGCAATTTCTTTGCAATTCTAAAGCTCTGAGATAAGCGTCCTGAAGAATGATACAAGCTCTCCCAGTCTCTCTACTGTTATATTCTCATCTATTCCATGCACCCTTCTCTGCTGATCAGGGTCGACTATCATAGGAAGGAATCTATAGATATCATCAGAGACCTCTGAATAGTTTCTTGAATCCGTTCCTCCTCCGAGTATGAACGGAACAGTAATCGCTTCCGGATATACCTTCGCAACAATTCTCTCAAGGAACTTAAAAGATTCAGATTCATATGATGATACAGGACTTGCTTTTCTTCCGCTCTCAAGAACAACCTCTATACCGTAATCGGAAGCAAGTGATGCTATCTTCGCGCAAAGAGTTTCAGGCGTATATACATCAGGGAACCTTGCGTTGATGATTACATAAGCTTCCTCTGGGACCTTCGAAGGACTATCAGAACCATGAACCATCGTATATGAGACAGATACTCCATCATCGGCATTCTCCGGAGATCTCCCCGTAAATGCGGCAATACGCCTCTGCATCTCTTCGGCGGTAGGACTTCTGAAAGATCCCAGCACAGATCCCGTATCGAGATATGAAATAAATTTCGCAAGACGCAGCACAGGGTTATCAGAAGAAGCATTCGCAGCATGGCCACCAATGCTTCTTGCAGTAAGACGCAATGTTGCACTGCCCTTCTCACCACAGCCTATAGCTGCAAAGAGCGAATTGCAATCTGGAATGAGATTACGCTTAAGGCATCCACCCTCATCAAGAATCAGAGAGAAACGTATTCCACGCTCTTTCAGATAATCAGCAATGGTGTGGGCACCTGTTCCTCCAATCTCCTCATCGCATGATGATGTTATGTAGACATCACGGGCAGGAACAAAGTTCTTTGAGATAAGCTCCTCCGCGGCCTGGAATATCGCATAGAGGGAGCATTTGGTATCAAGAGAGCCGCGGCCCCAGACACGTCCATCTGCAACTTCGCCACCGAACGGGGCATGGCTCCATCCATCTCCCGCTTCGACAACATCCTGATGCGCCATGAGCATCACAGGTGAAGAACTATCCCTTCCCTTCCATTTCAGCATCATCGATCCAGAGAAGTCGAGATACTCAAGAGTGGAAAAAACAGAAGGGAACAACGACATCATCACGGCCTTCATCTCATAGAATGCAGATCCTGCAATCTTACCCTTCTCGCTTATCGTCATGCACCTCACCATTCTGGCAAGGCCATCTGCATAATATTCACTGTCCATATTCCTGGATTATACATCGCAAAGTGCGGGTTCGCTCTGCTCACAAAATAAATACGCTTCCTGCAAGCAATCAATACTGCCTGGAGGAAGCGTTTTCTCAAGAGTATCAGACCTAAAGAAAGGCCTGAATGTCACTTTACGGATTCAGTGAATCTTGACAGGAAATCCTTTGTTCTTTGGCTCTTCGGATTGTAGAAGACATCCCTTGGGGATCCATCTTCCTCTATCCTGCCATCTGCCATGTAAATGACTCTTGTGGAGATATCCCTAGCAAATGCCATCTCATGGGTCACGACAAGCATCGTCATACCGCTCTGGGCAAGATCCTTCATTACATCAAGAACCTCTCCAACCATCTCAGGATCAAGAGCGGATGTAGGCTCATCGAAAAGGAGGATCTCTGGATCCATAGCAAGAGCACGAGCTATAGCAACTCTCTGCTTCTGACCGCCTGAGAGCTGGCGTGGTTTTGCCTTGATGTACTGCTCCATTCCGACCTTAGAAAGGTACTCAAGGGCCTTTGTCCTTGCCGCATCCTTCGATCTTTTCAGAACCTTGACCTGTCCGATCATGCAGTTATCGAGGACGTTCATATTGCTGAAGAGGTTGAATGACTGGAATACCATTCCAACCTTCGTCCTGTACTGGTCCTCATCGATTGCTCCACCGAGGACATCCTGGCCATGGAAATAGATTGAGCCACCTGTAGCTTCCTCAAGGAGATTGATGCATCTCAGAAGCGTTGACTTGCCCGATCCGGATGAACCGATGATGCTTATCACATCACCTGTATCGACGGAGAAATCTATATCCCTGAGAACCTCATTGGTTCCGAATGTCTTGACAAGATGCTCGACTTTCAGGATTCCATCCATCAGTATGTACCTCCTGTCTTGTGATTGTAACGCGTAAGACCGCTTGTGAATGCCAGCGTATCATTGGTGGCCAGATCGAATGATGCAGGTCCATCCATCTTGGACTCGACAGCCCTGAGGATACGTGAACAGGCGAATGTAAGCACGAAGTAGATGATCATCGTAACTGTCGCAGCCTCGAAATACGTATAGAGAGCTCCTGAGATGCTCTTGAATGTGAAGAAAAGCTCAACAGTACCGATGATAGACAGAACACATGTATCCTTAATATTTATAATCAGGTTGTTGCCTATCTGGGGCATTATATTCCTTAGAGCCTGCGGAAGGATAACAAAGAGCATCGTCTGGAAATGAGACATTCCAATTGCTCTTGCGCCCTCTCTCTGCCCTGGATCGACGGAGAGGATACCACCTCTCACAGTCTCAGCCATATATGCGCCCGTGTTGACCGATACGATGATTATCGCAGCGCTCCACATACCGAGGTTGATGCCGAAAAGCTGGCTTGCTCCATAGTATATGAAAGCAGCCTGAAGCATCATCGGTGTTCCTCTGAACACCTCGACATAAGCTGTCAGCACGAGTTTTACAGCCTTAAGAAGACCGCGCTTCACTGCACCATCCTTCTTAAGCGGCTCGGTAGTCTGGACAAGACCTACCGCGAAACCGATTACACAGCCAAGAAGCGTGCAGATTATCGCGATAGCCATCGTAGTAGCGGCCCCTTTCGCAAGGGACCCGCCATAACGCTCGAGGATGTAGAGCATCCTCTGAAGAAAATTCATCTCAGCGATTGTCATTTCGTCTCCGATCACTGTGCAAGAGGCTGTACGGAGATGGCTTCATCCATCATTCTGTTGAAATCATCGACTGTCAGAGTCTCAAGAACGCTGTTCATGGCATCAAGGAGCTCAGTATTGCCTTTTTTTACGGAGATTCCGATATTGCTCTCCTCCGGGCTTACCTGGAAATCATCATCGGAGCCGGAGAAAGCAAGGAGCCTCATCTGAGGATAAGCAACAAGCGCAGCCTGTCCTGTAGGCATATCGGTGCAGACAAGATCGACCCTTCCGCTCGAAAGCGCGACAAGCATTGCAGGAGCGCTCTCCTGGGCAGGGAGGATATTGGCATCGGGAATCTGAGGCAGGCAGACATCATACCAGACTGTGCCGAGCTGGCTTGTGCATGTGGCGCCGGCAAGATCGCTTACACCCTGAGCACCCTCATATTTGCTGCCTTCATTAACGAGACAGATGATTGATGCATAGTAATAAGGAGAAGTGAAATCGACCATCTGGAGCCTGTCTGATGTGATTGACTGTCCTGCGATAGCGCAGTCAACCGTTCCGGAAAGGACTGCAGGGACAAGGGAATCCCAGTCAAGCTTCACAATCTGGAGGTCATATCCAAGGCGCTCTGCGATGAGCTTTGCCATCATGACATCATAGCCATATGCATAATCATTGGAATCGGCAATTGGAACAGCACCATTGGCATCAGTAGGCTGTGTCCAGTTATACGGAGCATAGCCGCACTCCATTGCTACACGGAGCACAGGACGGCCTGAACTGGAGGCAGACTGCTCACTGCTTCCGCCAGCGAAGAGCATAGCGGAGATGGAAAGTATCATAAGGACTGTAAAAGCAATTCTTCTCATATAATCACCCCTCTGGATATCTAGTGATGTCTGGATAATAGCCAGAGGTTAAAATAAGGTCAATATGTTTTAATAAAAACATTATGTTATTATTATAACAAATCACTTCTTCAGCTCATCGAATTTTGCCTTCATAGTAGGATTGTTGCGCGTAAGACGGCGTATTGTAAGCTCCTCAGCCTTGCTGTTCGCTAGCCGCAGGTTGTTATCCGAAGCTAGAAGATTATCCTTGATCTTCTGAAGGTGCTGTATCGATTTGTCAATCTCCTCGATGGCTGTACGGAATCTTTCGCTTGCTATCCTATAGTTCCTTCCGAACCGCTCCCTGAAATCATCGAGAGCCTCTTCGAAGTGCGTGATATCTATATTCTGGTTCTGGATTGTTTGAAGTTGCTTTCTGTATTCAAGAGAGCTTCTAGCCGCATTCCTAAGCAGCGTGATCATCGGAATGAAGAACTGCGGCCGTATTACATACATCTTTTCATATCTGTAGGAGACATCGACAATTCCCGAATTATACAGATCGCTATCACTCTCCAGCATCGAGACAAGCACGGCATACTCACAGCCCTTCTCCCGTCTATCCTTATCGAGTTCCCTGAAGAAATCCTCGTTGCGATGCTTCTTCCCGGTGCTATCAGCCTCATTCTTCATTTCGAACATTATCGAGATGTATTCGAGGCCATCATCATAGTCACGGAAGATGAAATCTCCCTTGCTTCCCGTTCTCGCATCATTATCTTTCTCAAAATATGCGGAAGGAAAAGCTGCCTGTCGCACCTTGTTGAACTCATCCATGCAGTGCATTTCCAGCGACTCTCCGACCATCTTCGTCGAGAGCCTTGCACGGAAATCCTTATACCTTTCTATCTCTTCATCCTTGAGGCGCAGAAGCGCTTCATACTTCTCCTTCTCCGTATGTATGCGCAGGGCCGACTCGCTCTCTGAAGCCTTCAGGACACCATTGAGCCTGAGAATCTCCGCATCCTTCTCCGCCATGGTCTTCTCAGCAGCGGCGACGGCCTCCCTTCTGCCGATCTCAGCCTCTTTCCTTGCCAGATCCACAGCGTTGTCCGCAGCAGCAAGCCTTGCCTCAAGCTTCGAGAGATTCTCCTGTGCCTTCATGCGCTCAGCAAGGACTGCGCTTCCAATCTCGTTCTCCTTCTTTGAAAGCAGGAGCTCCATCTCACCGATTCTGCGGTCCTTCTCAGAAGCCGATGCCGCATAGCTTCTCTCAGCGTTCCTCAGAGCCTCTGCCACTGCAGCATCCCTTTCCGCGATGAACTGCTTCTCCTTTGATGCGATATCCTTCTCGTATTCCTTATCACGGATCTGGCGTCTTATTGATTCATAGTATGATTCGCTGACCTGGAAGACCGTTCCGCAGTTTGGGCATCTGATATTCTCCAAAACACCGCCTCCTTGTATTATCAGGAAAGAGGTTAACATGAGAAATGCTGAAAGGACAGTGCATCCTATCCCTCCTGAATATGACAGCCAGTCGCGGATACTGATACTCGGATCTTTTCCTTCCGTAAGATCCAGATCGGATGGATTCTTCTATGCTCATCCAGGCAACAGGTTCTGGAGGATAATGGAGGCTCTCTATTCCGTATCCCTGCCGGATATACCTGCAAGGAAGCTTTTCCTGCATGACAAGCATATCGCTCTCTGGGATACTGTCGCATCATGCATGATAAGGGCATCCGATGACTCATCGATCTCGGACGTGGTTCCGAACGACCTCTCTCCGATACTCAGTACGGCACGGATCCAGCGCATATTCACCAACGGCAGGAAGTCCTATGACCTCTACATGAAGCTCACATATCCTAAAACAGGCATCCTCCCGGTCCTGCTGCCATCTACCTCGCCTGCAAACGCTGCATGGAAGCTCGATGCCCTCATTGAGGAATGGAAGAAAATAAAGCTTGAATACATAGATTGGGAAAGCGATACAGCCAGCCATTGACGACTTCTGCTGCGTTTGTTTATAGTTAAAAGTAATTCTAATTCAGCGCAGAAGCGCAAAGGAAACTAAAATTGGACGAAGGCCCTGGCAGTAGTAGGACAATAGTTAAGGATCAGGATTCTGATCCTCTGCATTTATGCTCACGGTGCCGCATTCTCCGCCTCTGATAAGAAAATCATGAAGAGGAAAACATTCAAAGGAGAGAAATGTGACACTTTTACAGCAAATCTTATTACAGGTAGTACTTATACTTCTTAATGCGTTCTTTGCGGCAACTGAGATTGCCGTGATATCATTGAACAGGAATAAGCTTGAGAAAATGGCGGAAGATGGTGACAGAAAAGCACCGAAGCTGCTCAAGCTCACAGAGAACCAATCGGCATTCCTGTCGACAATCCAGATAGGCATAACACTTGCAGGCTTCCTTGGATCGGCTTTCGCGGCGGACAATATCGCAGGATACTTCATACCGATCTTCAGGAGCTGGGGAATAACGCTGCCTGAGAATGTTCTCAGGACGATAGCCGTTGTGCTTACAACCCTGATCATCTCATTCTTCACGCTTATCTTCGGCGAGCTGGTTCCGAAGCGCATTGCCCAGCATATTCCATATGGATATGCGAAGTTCGCATCCCCGGTCGTCATCGTGCTTGCGAAGATCATGCGACCGGTCATCTGGCTTCTCTCATCCTCAACGGAGCTCGTCCTCAAAATCATAAGGATGAGCGACAATGGTGAGAATGAAGAGGTTACTGAGGATGATATCCGCCTTATGGTCGATGCAGGCGGAAAGTCAGGATCGATTGAGGAGGATGAGAAGGAATGGATACAGAACGTATTCGAATTCAATGACATTTCCGTCACCGACGTCATGACGCGTGAACCGGATGTCGTCTCATTCCAGGTAGATACACCGGAGTACGAGATACTCGATACAATCAAGGATTCCGGCCTTTCGCGCTTCCCTGTCTATGGTGAGGACATCAACGATATACTCGGAATACTCAATGCCCGTGACTTCCTCATCAACAGGAATGAGAGTGAGCATAAGAAGGTCCGCGATCTTCTCAGACCGGCATATATGATTCCTGAGTCCATCCATGCCGATAAGCTTTTCGCCAACATGCAGGCAAAGAAGACGCATATCGCGATTGTCGTCGATGAATATGGACAGACAGTCGGTATCATAACCCTTGAGGATCTTCTCGAGGAGATTGTCGGCAACATCTATGATGAGTTCGATCCGCAGGAGGAAGCGGAGATCCAGAAGATCAGCGATGATACATGGAAGGTATCAGGGGCTCTTTCTCTCGATGACTTCACCGATGAGACAGGCATAGCGATTGAGGAGAATGAGGCATACGATACAATCGGAGGAATGGTGCTCTCCACGCTTGAGCAGATTCCGGAGGATGGAACCGAGCTGAATGTCAGGATCAATGGTCTCGATATCCATGTCACAAAGATTGAGGACAGAAGAATCGAGGAAGCAATCGTAAGGAAGATTCCTCCTGAGGAGATTGCTGAAGAAGAGAAGGACAATAGCGGAAAGAATGAGGAGTAATCATTCAACCATCTGAAGCACGAGCCCCCGGATGAGGAATCTGAGGGCTTTTTCATTGTCATGGATCCTGTCATATGACAGAAGCATATATAGCAGGGCCTCATATCCTGCCCGAAATGATCTTATATCATCCTCATCCTCTATCGCAAAGTAGGAGAAGAGACCATGGAGCATCGTATCCATCCGCTTCCCTATATCCACCTTCTCATCATCGCCATACTTTCTCAGGACCACGTCGAGCTCAGCGTTATCAAGGAAGCGGTATAGCCCGCGCTCATAGAACATCATCGTAATACGCATGAAGACATCTGTAAGCGATGTGACGATATGGTTCTCATCGAGCTCGGCAAGCATCGCAGGATATAGTGTATCAACATCATCCTGATACCTCCTGATCATATCCAGAAACAGCGCTTCCTTATGCGGATAGAAAAGGTAGAACGTCCCCTTCGGTATATCCGCAAGATGTACAAGCTCATCGACTGTAGTTCTTCTTACACCATAGCGCAGCAGACAGTCTCCCCCTGCCTTCATCAATGCCAGCCTTATGTTTCTACGCTCTTCTTCGGTATATTTCTTAGGCATATTTCCTCTTTTTGACTAATTTAGATTATATAGTCAGCAAAATAGCATTTCCAGCCATTTTTCACGCATTTTCCGTATTTTAAGTGCGAATTTTTCCTTTACCTGGGGATTTTCATGTCATAGCATTGATGTATCGTTAAAAACAAAGGAGCAATTGAATGGCTGCAGTTGTACTTAAGAATATCTGCAAGATCTACGATGGCGGTGTAAAGGCTGTTGATAACGTCAACATCGATATCGAAGATCAGGAATTCGTTGTTCTCGTTGGCCCTTCCGGATGCGGTAAGTCAACAACGCTCAGGATGGTTGCTGGCCTTGAGGATATCTCCTCTGGCGAGCTCTACATCGACGGAAAGCTGATGAACGACGTTCCTCCAAAGGACAGGGATATAGCGATGGTATTCCAGAACTATGCTCTCTATCCTCATATGACCGTATACGATAACATGGCATTCGGTCTTAAGATCAGAAAGTTCCCGAAGGATCAGATCGACCAGCGCGTAAAGGAAGCTGCGAAGATCCTCGACATCGAGTCCCTCCTCGACAGAAAGCCGAAGGCTCTCTCCGGTGGTCAGAGACAGCGTGTTGCTGTAGGAAGAGCAATCGTCAGAAAGCCAAAGGTATTCCTCTTCGATGAGCCTCTTTCAAACCTCGATGCTAAGCTCAGAGTCCAGATGAGAGCTGAGATCTCAGGTCTCCACAACAGGCTCAAGGCTACAATGATCTACGTTACGCACGATCAGGTTGAGGCTCTCACAATGGCTGACAAGATTGTCGTCATGAAGCTTGGTGTCATCCAGCAGATCGGCGGACCGATGGAGCTCTACAACAATCCTGACAACAAGTTTGTCGCAGGATTCATCGGATCACCACCCATGAACTTCCTTGTAACAACCATCAAGAAGGAAGGCGACAAGGTCTATGCAGACGAGGGCACATTCCGCCTCGAAGTCACACCAGCACAGGCCAAGTTCCTCCAGCCATATATCGGCAAGGATGTTACATTCGGAATCAGACCTGAGGATGTTGAGTTCTCCCATACTCCTATCGATGGCAAGACAATCAACGGACATGTATCCGTCGTTGAGCCACTCGGTTCTGAGACTCAGGTATACGTATCCACATCAAAGGCAAAGGTTGTCGGAAAGATCGATCCGACCGTCATTCCTCAGCCGGATGAGAAGGTTGCGCTCATCGTCAACATGGAGAAGGCAAAGTTCTTCGACCTCGACACAGAGCTTGCAATCCGCTAAGGGATACATGATTGGGCTGCCGCAGCGATGCGGCAGTTTTCTTTGCGAAAATCCCCGGCGGACCGGGGATTATGCATTTCATAATTTGAATCTGGATCAGGCGAAGAGCTTATTGTATATTGCTCTCACTGCATCATCGGCACTGCTCTCCTTCACACCGATAAGCACGGTTGTATCTGACGAGCCTGCGTTGATGAAGACGGACTCAATACCAGCATCCCTGAGAGCGACAACCGCATCAGATGCTACTACACCCTCATCCATATTCTGACCGGCGATGCCAACTATTGCATAGCCATGATCAACGGTGATCCTGTCGAGTCCGAAATCCTTCAGAAGGCGCTCACACATCGCCTGGCATACGCTCTCAGAGGCCTGCTTAGTCTCAAAGAACCATACTATCGAATCAATGCCGAAGAGCGAGAAGCATGGGCGGATGCCGAAGATATGGAGCATGGTCAGGAGGGAATGCCTCATACCAGATTTCTTGAAGAGCATGAGCTTTCTCAGGCTTATGCGGGAAAGTCCTTTGCGGGCTGAAACACCAGAAAGACCTCTGTACTCAGCCTCCGGAAGAATCATCGTACCGGGATCATCGGGCTTATTCGTATTCTTCACATTGATAGGGATACCTGCATGGTAGATAGGAGCTATGGCCTCCTCATGGAACACAGAAGCACCGACATCAGAGAGCTCCCTAACCTCTTTGTAGGACATCGAAGGGATAACAGCCGCATTCTCCACGACGCGGGGATCTGCCCTGTATATCCCAGAGACATCCGTCCAGTTCTCATAGAGATCGGCATTGAGCGCTCTTGATATTATCGCTCCAGTGATATCCGAGCCGCCGCGAGAGAATGTCTTCAGCACCCCCTGCTCCGTCTCACCATAGAATCCAGGGATAACATAGCGCTTCCCGCTGACAAGCCTTTCCGCAAGCTTCTGGTATGTCGCATCATTGACCGTCGAATCGGAGTTCAGGACAATGACATCGGCTGCATCGACGAACTCCCAGCCGAGATACCTGCTCATTATGAAAGCTGAGAGATACTCTCCCCTTGAGGCCGTGTAATCAGCGCCATGTCCGGCATCGATTGCAACCCTGATATCATCGAGCATCAGAGAAAGCTCCTTCTCATCGATCTTCAGATCATTCGCGATACTGCTGAAACGCTTCACGATCTCATTGAAGACAGGACGGCAGGACTGACCTTTCTGCGCAAGCGCATTGCACTGGTACAGAAGATCCGTGACCTTCTCGTCTTCTTTATTTCTCTTTCCCGGAGCTGAGACAACAACCGCCATGCGCTCAGGATTGCTCTCAAGTATAGCCTTTACTTTCTTCATCTGGGCAGCATCGGCTAGGCTGCTTCCTCCGAACTTGCATACTATCATAGTCGGCCTCCGGGACAGATTCTATTGGGAATCCACTGCGATATGCAAGCACTACAGAGAAATGAAACAATGTTGCAATTAATTTTTCTTTTAAATATAAAGGAAGCATGGCTACAGAAAACAAGCAGAACATTATGGGATACGAGCCCATCGGAAAGCTCATCATGAAGCTGTCGCTTCCTCTGATGCTCTCCATGCTCATACAGGCTCTATACAATGTCGTTGACAGCATCTTCGTATCGCGCGTCTCGGAGCTTGCGCTTACAGCTGTCTCACTTGCCTTTCCGCTCCAGAACCTGATGATCGCATTCAGCATTGGAACAGCCGTTGGTGTCAATTCATATCTTGCCAGAAAGCTCGGCGAAGGAAATACGGATCAGGCTGAAAAGGCTGCTGATACCGGAATCTTCCTTGCAATCATCACATGGGCGGTATTCGCTCTCTTCGGAATATTCGGTACAAAGCCGTTCCTGTCCATGTATACGGATGATCCTCTGCTGCTTGAGATGTCCGCAGAGTATATCTGGATCTGCCTTGTATTCTCATTCGGCATCTTCATCGACATAACGGCAGAGCGCATCATGCAGGCTACAGGAGACTCAATCCACCCGATGATCACGCAGACTGCAGGAGCGATAACGAACATTATCCTCGACCCTGTCTTCATCTTCGCATTCAGAATGGGGGTTGCAGGTGCTGCAATCGCTACTGTCATCGGCCAGATAGTCTCAATGGTGCTGGCTCTGTACTTCGTACAGAAGAACAGATACGTAAAGCTCCACCTCTCAAAGGACTTCAGGCCATCCCTGAGAGTGATAAAGGAAATCTACGCTGTCGGTATCCCGACGATAATCATGAACAGCGTCGGAACGATCATGGTCAGCACGCTGAACTCGATACTCATCGCATTCAGCACAACTGCTGTATCGGTATTCGGCGTATATTTCAAACTCCAGTCCTTCGTATTCATGCCTGTGTTCGGCCTGCAGAGCGGTATGATACCAATCATCGCCTACAACTATGGAGCAAGGAACAAAAAAAGAATGACGAAGACTGTCAAGCTCGGCGGATGCATTGCTCTCTGCATAATGGTCATTGGATTCATGATCTTCCAGTTCTGCCCTGATCTCCTGCTCTCGTTCTTCGCGGCATCAGAGGAGATGCTTGTCATAGGAAGACCTGCGCTCCGCATCATATCAATCTGTTTCATCCCCGCAGCCATCTCGATAAGCCTCACATCCGTATTCCAGGCAACAGGTGTCGGATACGCATCGATGATTGTCTCTATCGTCCGACAGCTTGCAATCCTCCTTCCCGTCTCAAAGCTTCTCTCGATGACGGGAGTACTCAATAATGTCTGGTTCGCATTCACAATAGCAGAAGCGGTCGGACTTACACTCTCGATACTGTTCTACATACGCATATACAGGACAAAGATAAAACCAATCGAAGCATGATGCATGAGGGCTGGGCGAAAGAAAAGCACCAGCCCTTTTCAGGACGCTCTCACGATTCCTTTTACGCAAAACCTGATCCTGCACCTGCGTTCTGGAAAACACTGCATGATTTTCTTATCCCATCTATGAAGCTAGAAACGCCAGAGCACGCATCTTCCATCATCGCTTTGTTGACACAAGATTATGCTATACATATACTTTTCACGGTTTTAGGAGAAAAAATGGCAAAGGAAGAAGCTATCGAGGTAGAGGGAGTCGTAAAGGAAGCTCTCCCCAACACAATGTTCCGCGTTGAGCTTACAAACAAGCTCGTTATTCTTGCTCATCTTTCGGGAAAGATGAGAAAGCATTACATCAGAATTGTCCCTGGTGATACAGTCAAGGTTGAGCTTTCCCCATATGATCTGACAAAGGGCAGAATCGTTTACCGCGAGCGTTAAGCTTTAAGGATTATCCAGAGCGCTCCCGACCCGCCTGCGGACAGTGGAGCGTTTGCTCTCTCGCTTACAAGAGCGCTGTCGTCAAGGACTTTCAGGACAGTCTCTCTCAGAACACCGACTCCATCCTCGCTATGGAGCCCTTTTCCGGTTATTATCGAAATCTTCCTCAGACCGTTGGCTGAACACTCGGAGAGGAATCGTCTGACCTCCTCCTCAGCCTCCCTGGCTGTATCGCCATGGAGATCCAGTGTCGCCTGTGGGGGCATTGTACGCAGCTTAGAGATAGTCAGCGTACTGCGCTTCCTGTCATCGCTCTCCTCTTTCTCCCTGATATATTCCTCAAATGTCTTCTCTTTATTATCCGAGCCCTCATATTCGCTGAGTATTGAAGCGAATGGCTTCTGTCCTTTATATGCTGCTGGGTGATGCTCTCCGCTGTTCTTTACGACAGGAGGCAGTGATGCATCTGCTGCTTTCCTATCCTCTCTTGGACGGCTGGCATTACCCCCGAATACAGACCAGGCTACACCTTCTGCCCTCTTCTCTCCCTCCTGGGGCGTTCTGAATAAGGTTGTCACAGGAACAGGCCCTGCAGAGGGCTTATCTGCTTTGGCCTGTACTGGCGCCTCTGCCACCTCAGGCTTTCTTGATCCTTCGAACTCAGAGAGGATATCTGCAAATGATTTCGATGGAGCATACTCCGGGCTTCGCCTGACAGGAGCTTCCTCATGAGGCAGGACCTCTTTTTCCGGCTCCGGCTCAGGCCTCTGGAATTTATCATTCTTTCCACCGAAGATCGTCCAGGATACAGATGAGGAGACGCTGTCATCCTCATCCATCTTCCTGAAGAGCGTATCGGAGACTGTCTCCTCTTCTATAGAATGATCTTTAGGAATGGAGACCTTGCCATCATGCTCCGCCTTGGAAGCAGGAGCTTTCCCTTCAAAGCTGTCAAGGATATCAGCGAAGGAACGCGTAGGCTTGTATTCACTCTTCTTCACAGATTGAGAGCTTGAGTGCGCCTGTTCCTGCGGCTTTTTCTTTCCCTTGCCTTCCCACTGGTCGAGAATCGCACCGAAATCCGTCTTTTTCCCAGCTATATCACGGCCTTTAGGAGCAGGCATCGAATAAGGATTGCCCGTATGCTCGAATGAGTAGAGGATATCTGCGAAGGATGATGATGGATCATAGCCCTGCACGATCTCGGAGGGCTTCTTTGCCTTCAAAGGAGGTACTGCCTTTGGCTTTGCCGGTTTCTCCGGTTCCTTCTTCTCAACAAGCTTTATGCCTGCAAACGGCGATGGATCCTTATCATCAATAAGGCGGCGCTTTATATCCGCCGCCCTGGTCTTCTTCTTTCCCTTCACTCTTATGCTTCCCTGATATCAAGAACCTCTGCGACGAGTGGCTTCATGAGACCGAGAAGCTCTGTCTTGGTGCAACCCTGCACCTTTATCGTACAGATGGCATTCGTCGGATCGGTTCCTGTGAATGTACCAAAGGATACGATATCAAGGCCCTTATCTGCAAGGACCGCGCTTATACGTGCTATCGTACCAGGCTTATCCTCGACAAGGAATGAGAGTCTTACACCATAATGCCTTGCCCCGAAGAGCTCGAGGAGGATGCGGAACATATCGCTCTTGGAAACTATTCCGACAAGCTTGTTGCCACCCTGGACAACAGGAAGGCAGGAGAGATCCTGGTCCACCATCAGCCTTGCCGCTTCCTCAACGGTCGTATCCTCGCTTATCGTCACGACATCACGGGTCATGAGATCCTTCACCTTGAGCTTCGAGAGCAGATACGCCATCTCATGGATGGAAAGACTTGATGCTGGAGATGGGGATGCATGCAGAACATCCTTCTCGGTAATAACACCGACAAGATTCTTATCTTTATCAAGAACGGGGAGCCTGTGAACCTTCTCCCTCTTCATCAGCTCCGAAGCTTCTCCTACCGACATCTCCGGAGTAGCTGTTACGGGATTGCGGGTCATGCGCCTTGAAATGATCATATTGCCTCCTATACGAATGATAACCCCAACCGGGTCCTTTTCAAAGATGTTTGGACCCAAAAGAGGAGAATTATCCTCAGTCTTCTGCCTCACCTCTTGTGACATGGCCCATCAGGAAGAACGCGATGAGCATGAATATAAGACCGAAGATGAACAGTGCCGGATACCCGAAAAGATCAATCGACCCTCCTGCGAGAGGAGGCGCGACAATCGAAGCCATCTGCGAGAAGAAGTAGTATGCACCTGTGTATATTCCCATTGTGGTATAGTCAGCCATCTGCCAGAGCATAGGGAATGAATTCGTAACAACAGTTACCCAGAATATGCCAAAGAGGAACAGAAGCACCCAGAATGAAGCAAGTCGGAACACGGGATCAAGGCCCTTTGTCAACGTACCATGCAGGAAGACAAGCAGCAGGACTATCACAATAGCAGCCAGAGCCATCCTTATCGTCTTCTTCCGTCCATGCTTATGGGCGAATCGGCCGGAAGGAACAGCGAAGATAGCATATGCGATCCCGACCATTCCGGATGAGAGAGCGGCTGTCCCTGCGCTCGTCCCGAGCTCGGTAACGGTATAGATTCCGATGAATGGAAGTATTCCCTGGTATGCGATGAACCAGGAAAGGAGAGAGAGGAGTATGAAGAGCGCACTCTTGTCACCCTCTCCGAAGATTGCCTTAAGGCTTTTCAGTACCGGCTCCCTCTCCTCTTTCTTCTCTCCGTTCCCCGCACCCTTGCGCTCCTTGACAAAGATGAAGAGGAGGATGACAGCAAGGATGACAAAAAGGGATGCGACGGGGAATGCGAGAACTTTGTCCACTGGACCGAATCCCGGGACATCCACGACCGTATCCATAAGCCTTGCCAGAACAACCGTGCCTAAGATAGTTGCCAGTCCACCCATGGTGTTTATCACGCCATTCGCCTCGCTTCTGAGATCAGCGGGGACCATATCGGGCATAAGGGCGACAACGGGGCCTCTTACCGCCTGCTTGAATATGTTGAGCATGAATACCGTGATGACGAGGAATGCAAGCGATTCCAGTGCGGAAAATGGGACAAGAGCAAAGAAAATCGCTGTAAGCGGCAGCAATGTGATGATATATGGCATTCTGCGCCCTATCCTCGTCTCAGTCCTGTCAGAGAGCGCTGAGAAGATAGGAATCAAGAAGACCGCAAGAATATTGTCCAGAGTCATCACGGCCCCGACAAGCGCTGATGAGCTTATGTACTTGCCGAGAAACATCGGGACGTAATTGTCATACAGCGGATCCATCAGCCCCATAGTAAAGAAGCCGAGTCCGATAAGGAATGTTGTAGCATAATAGCCTGATAGGCTCTTCTTTTTTTCTGGCATGCCCTGAGTATAGCAGAAAGGAAGAAACCCTTGCACCTTCCAGCCCGCTGGTGATATAAAATCGGCATGCCAATTACATCAAAAGAGGCGCTTTCCAGGGCAATTAGGCTTACTGAAAGCGAGGAGAAATGGGAAGAGAAAGGCAGCAGCACCCTTCCCCTGCTCATATCCGACCACATTGCATCGATGCTCTCAATACCGGAGATCAGAAGGCAGTTCGTTCCATCATGCGAGGAGAATGAGGATGAGGAAGGGAATCTCGACCCACTTGAGGAGGAAGCCCATGAGAAGGCAGGCCGCCTTATCCACCGCTATCACAACAGAGCCGCATTCCTTGTAACGGACAGATGCTTCTCTTACTGCAGACACTGCTTCAGGCGAAGGTTCACAGGCTCGCTTACAGGTCCTGCCTCCGAGGAGGAGATCCGTGAAGCCGCGGATTATATCAGCAGCCATAGCGAGATAAAGGAAATCCTCCTTACAGGGGGAGACATGTTCACCCTCTCTGATGACCGCATAGACACACTTCTTGATATATTCAAGGGCAGATGCCCTGATGTGATATTCCGGCTCTGCACAAGAGCGGCCGCAGTCTATCCTGAGCGTTTCACAAACAGGCTCTTCTCTATTTTAAGGAAGCATCAGACAGGAGCTCCGTTCTATCTCATGACACAGTTCAATCACCCCGCTGAGCTGACGGATGAAGCTATAAGGGCAGTCAATGGCTTTCTCGATCTCGGCATTCCCGCAATGAACCAGAGTGTGCTTCTACGGGGAGTCAATGATGATCCTGATACTCTCATAGAGCTATGCAATAAGCTCTTGTACTATAGGATAAAGCCCTACTACCTATTCCAGGGGGATCTGGTACGCGGCACGCAGCATCTCAGGGTACCAATAGAGAAAGGCCTGGAGATCGAGAAGAGAATGAGGTCAGAGCTGTCAGGACTCGGCATGCCACAATATACAATCGATCTTCCAGATGGCGGCGGGAAGGTAATACTCACGGAGAACCATCTTGTGATGAAAAAGGGCCATGAATATATCTTCACGGCCCCTGAAGGCGGGACTAGAGTTTATCCCGACCCGGTCAATTGATGAAGGCTGAAAGACGTTCAAGCTCTCTCTGCCTCATCTCCTCCCTCGCTCTGTTGTAATCCTCCTGCGAAGCATCATTTGAGACAGCAGGCTCGCCAGAGAACACTGGAGCGGATAAACGCTCCTTCGCAGGTACCGCTTCAGCAGGAATCTCTTCCCCCTCAGCAGGGCCAGATGCAGGAGCAGGTGCTCCATAGTGCGAGAGATAGTAGCTTATGACATCCTCTGCGATATAATCGCGGTACTTGCCATAGAGATCCGTGGCAATCTTCTCTGCATCAACCTCCTCCGTTTCAGGAAGAGCGGCCATTATCTCCTTTGAGATATCCTCGATGATATATCCGCGGTTCGCATCATAAAGCGCTGAGAGAATGCCATCCATCCTCAGGAGCGCAGCCTGCTCTCCGCTGTCCATTGCATTGTATCTCTCTATAGCCTCACCGATAACATCATCTGCGATGACATCCTTATGATCTGCGTACAGCGCAGAGAAAACAGCATCGTAATCAACAGGCTCTTCCTCTGGTATCGATGCCAGGATATCCGCAGCTACAGCATCTCTGTTCTCTGCGTAGATCAGAGCAGCAAGAGCCCTGATTCCAAGAAGCCCAGCCTTATCCTCATCGCTGAGGGAACCGTACTCTGCCACAGCCTTCCTTATGACATCATCTGCAAGAGCATCTCCATATTCATCATAGAGAAGGAGGATTATATCCTCGGCGCCAAGGAGGGCAGATTTCTCCTCAGCAGAGAGCGATGAATATTCAGCGACAGCCCTGTCGATGGCATCGGACGCAATCTGCTCCTTATTGCTCTCATAGAATGCCAGGATAGCATTCTCGATAGCGCTCTTCTGCACAGCAGGGATTGTAAGCGAACTGCTGATTATCGAGACAATCCTATCGGTTGCATCGGCATACACGCCAGGATCTGAAGTCCCGAGCCTTGAAGCCACTGTCTCCGCAATCCTGTCTATATTCTCATCGGTGACTATCCTTGAAACAGCTTCCTCGACCCCGCGCTCCTGAAGCTCTGCAAGAATCGCTGCAGCTTCCTCTCCATTTACCCATTCGGTAACATACTCAGGAACCACGGACTCAATCGACGATGAGACAGAGCCGATGAACTCCTCATCGGAAAGAAGGAGCTCCTTGACTTTCTCAGCCATCCTCTCCTCTTCGGTCAGTGTCCTGACATCTGTCTCAAGCGGTTCAGCGACAGAAAGCAGTGGCTCCTGCTGCCTGGCTCTGGCTGCTGCAAGCACCTCGCTCTCCGTTCCTGGTCTAACAGCCAGCATAGCTATGAATGTGACAACCGCCAGAACTGCGGTAATCGAAAGCAATATGATACGCGTTTTCCTGCCCATTATTCCGCCTCTTTGAAAAGAATAACACAGCATTTGCTCACTTGTCGACGGAAAAGACAGGGACTCATTCCAAAGACGGGCCATAGCCGCACAGGCTAAGCTATGACCCAGCATTGATATCAGGAAAGGAACGCAAGTTCCCTTCTCTGCCAGAGATTATACAGGTAATAGCCTGCCGGGGGGAAGGGTCAGAGAGAGGAAGCGAAGAACAATGCCTGCCGCCTGAGATTATCCTCATCCCCATCATTCAGTATCGTCACCATCCTGCGTCCGCATGAGAATAAGCTCTCCCCGATCTCCTTCTGAGCATCAGACCGCGCTCTGAAAGCCTCTGGAGTCATCCCATCCCTCTGGAGAGCACGCTCAAGCCTCTTCTCATATGGAGCAATGACAAGCACAACGACATCGCAATGGGGAACGAACCCCATGCTCTCGAGGAGAGCTGCGTTGATCACGGCATGAAGTCCTTCTTCCGAGGCCTTCTCCGCTTCGGAAAGAGCCCTCTCCCTCATCCATGGATGGGTTATAGAATTGAGGACGGCAAGCTTATCGGGATCGGAGAAGACAATAGGACCTAGAATCTTCCTGTCCACACTGCCATCATCCTTCAGGATTCTATCACCGAAAGCCTCTGCAAGAGCATCCTTGTTCATTGCCAGTGCCTGATGTCCAAGCTTATCAACATCAATGATGAAGAACCTGTCTGTAGGAAGGAGCGATGAAAATAGGTCCTTCCCAGCGCATGATTTCCCCGTAAGCCCAATGACCATCAGTGCATATCTCCCCAGGAGGAACCGAACTCAAGCGAGGCCCGGAGCGGTACGGAAAGCTGAACAGCCCCCTCCATCTCATGCTTCACAAGCGCTTCCATCTCCTTCTTCTCATTCACAGGGACCTCGAAGATGAGCTCATCATGGACCTGAAGCAGCATACGCGATCCAAGGCCTTTCTCCCTTATGGCTCTGTCTATCCCTATCATAGCCTTCTTCATTATCTCCGCAGCCGTCCCCTGGATCACTGTATTCACAGCAACGCGTTCTGCACCGGCCTTCTCCACCTTGTTGGAGCTGTTGATGCCGAGAACCTCCCTTATATGCCCTGATGCAGTCTTCACATAACCATGCTCAGAAGCGTAGGCGTTGACCTTGTCCACGAATGTCCTGACACCGGAATACCTGTCGAAGTACTTCTTTATGAACTCCGATGCCTCGCTGCGTGATATCCCAAGCTCATTTGAGAGCCTGAACGCAGACATGCCGTACATGATTCCGAAATTTATCGTCTTCGCGATCCGCCTCTCTGTCGCATCTATGGCATCAAGATCCTTGGAGAATATCATTGAGGCAGTATACCTGTGGACATCGGTACCGCTTATGAAAGCATTCCTGAGCCCTTCATCCCCGCTCATATGGGCAAGCACCACGAGCTCGACCTGGGAATAATCGGCAGAGAGGAATACCGTTCCATCTGCTGGTGTGAATGCGCTTCTGATCATGCGTCCCTCATCCGTGCGGACAGGAATGTTCTGCAGATTCGGGTTACGCGATGAGAGCCTGCCTGTGGCAGTCCCTGTCTGCAGGAATGATGTATGGATCCTGCCATCGGCATCCGCCAGCGACGGGAGCACATCGATATAAGTGCTCATCAGCTTCGAGAGCTGCCTGTACTCCAGAATATGCTCAATGAACTTGCCGCCTGTGCTTCTCAGCCCTTCAAGCGTCGCAGTATCGGTGGAATAGCCATACTGAGTCTTCTTCCCAGCAGGAAGCGACATCTCCTCGAAAAGCACCTTGGAAAGCTGCCTGGTGCTGTTCAGGTTGAACGAATGGCCTGCCATCCTGTAAATCTCATTGACAAGATCGTCAACGCGCTTGCCGCATTCCTCGCTCAGTGCCCTGATGCGCTCATCGGAAAGATGTATTCCCCGTCTCTCCATTCCTGCAAGTATGCGGATCAAAGGCAACTCATACTCATTGAATACCCCCATGAGGGACCGCTCCTCAAGCTTTGCTGACAGTAGAAGATAGAGCCTGTATGCCATATCGCTGTCCTCAGCAGCATACGCGGTAGCCTTATCGAGGGGCACGGACGAGAAGGGCATCCCCTTCTCCACGACATCTTCATAGCGTATTGTCTGATGTGCAAGATATCTTGAAGAGAGCTCATCGAGATTATAGACATTGGCATTCGAATCCAGAAGCCATGCCGCAATCATGGTATCGAAGTGTATGCGCTTTATATCCGACCCAAGATTCCATATCGCCTTGAGATCATACTTCACATTCTGATTTATGACTGCTAGACGGCCAGAGGCTAAAAACTCATCGAAAAGCTCTTTCACGCTCTCTGCTGTGAGATATTGCTCTCCGCCCGCAGTCAGTGGAGCATAGTACGCAATACCCTCCTCGAATGAGAAGGAGAATCCGACTATCGAGGCATCTTCCTCAAGCCCTGTCGTCTCCGTGTCGAGGGCAATCAGCCCACCTGCGCTCTCAGCCCTTGAGAAAAGCAATCTGACATCATCAATTGTCGTGACAGCCCTATAAGCCCCCTTCTTATCCTCGGGGATTGCATCATCGGATGGAACGGCAGGAATCCTTCCATCCTGCTTTATCCGTTTCAGGAGAGTACGGCATCCGTAGCGCTCGAAATCGGGAGCCGCTGCCGCCGTATCAATTTTCTCAGAGCTTATCGACGAAAAGGTAAACCCATCAGGCAGAGCATCGGACCTGAGCACAATAAGACGCTTCGAGAGCTCTGCATCGCTTCTGCCTTCCTCCAGCTTCTTACGCATGCCTGCTGGGAGCATATCAAGATGCCTATAGATACCATCAAGTGTCTCATACTCTGAAAGAAGCTTCACCGCCCCCTTCTCTCCAAGCCCCTTTATCCCCGGAATATTATCGGCCTTGTCACCTATTATCGTAAGGTAGTCCACAATCTGGTCAGGCCTGACACCATACTCCTTCCGGACCTCCTCCGCATCATACATTCTGTACTCTTTTCCTCCCTTCTGAGGCGGACGCAGAGCGGAGACAGATGGAGATACCAGCTGCATCAGATCCTTGTCGGCTGTGACCATCACGGAGTGCATTCCTTCCTCGGTTGCCAGAGCAACAAGCGATGCAATCATGTCATCGGCCTCGAATCCCTCTCTTGATACGACAGGCACACCCATCCTGCAAAGCGTCTCCTTTATCATCGGGACCTGCGCATGGAGATCCTCCGGAGCCTTATCCCTGTTTGCTTTGTACTCCGGGTACATCTCATGCCTGAATGTAGGCTTCCTCTCATCCATGACGACAGCAAGATAATCGGCATTATGCTGCCCCATCAGGGCGAATAGCGTCGAGAAGAAACCGAAATATGCACTTATGTTGGTTCCGTCCGGTGCTGTCAGAGGATTGGACAGATGAGCGAAATAATTCCTGTAAATAACAGAATATCCATCGATTATGTAAAGCTTAGAACTGTTTTCCATCAGTCAACCTCGATCTCGAGACCATCATAAGCGCTCTCGGCATATGGAGCAAACCGCCTCTGGATATCGCTATAGCTGGTCTCGTGATTAATATGAGTGAAATATACCTTCTCCGCACCTATAGTCCTCGCGGCATCAACTGCCTGCTGGAATGTAAAGTGGCTCCAGTGGGGTCTGTCCCTCAGCGCTCCTATTATAAGGGTGCGGACGCCTTCAAGCCTTTCCCTGTTCTCATTCCACAGGATATCCGAGACATCGGTAAGGTATGCGGCGCTTCCAAATCTGTAGCCTGCGATGCGCATCATGCCATGCATGACCGGAATGGCGGTGAAGACAATGCCTCCTACGCTGAACTGCTCTCCTTCTCCTACGGCATTGCGCTCGAGCTGCGGAGCTCCTTTGTAAGGAAGTGTCTGGAATGCATACGGGAAAATCCTGGAGATGGAATCGAGGACGCTCTGGAATCCATATATCGGAAAACGTCCGGATGAGGAGAACACCCTCAGATCATCCAGTCCCATCAGGTGGTCAGCATGCGCATGGGTATACAGCACTCCATCAAGGTGGGTTATACCGGCACCAAGCGCCTGGATTCTGAACTCGCAGCCTGTATCGATGACAGCTGAAGTATCGCCCTCCTCTATGAGAATCGAAGAGCGCATACGTCTGTCATGGGGATCGGAAGATGTGCATACAGGGCAATGGCAGCCGATTACAGGCACGCCATGGCTAGTCCCTGTCCCGAGGAATAGGATCCTCATTCAGCCTCCTGAAGCTCACCGGCAAGCACCTCTTCGAACGATAAGGCACCCGATCTGGCAGCTTCAGCAGCAGCCTCTATACTGCTCAGTCCTTCCTCAGAGGTGATGAACGCCCAGAGCTCGCCAGCGTTGTCGCCTAGAGCATCCAAAAGCGCGGGGACGCTATCAGAGAGATCCTGCTTCGTCTCAGATGAGACAGGAAGACTGTCAATCGCAGTCTCTATCACCGTCTCCTGGCTGAACGCAATCCCGAAGAACTTCATCGAAACCTCGGGAACAAAGAAGTAGATTATGAAGTAAACAGCTATCGAAAGGAACAGAAGCCCGATAAAGCCACCTATGTATTTTCTTATCGCCATAGCCCAATCATACCTTAAACAGACTATATCTGTAAGGCCTCTGCCTCCTCTATCCATGCTGACGCTGATGCATCGGAAGGCATCCTCCAGTCCGATCTTGGCGACAGAGTCACCGTTCCAACCTTAGGCCCGTCGGGCAGACAGCTTCTCTTGAACTGCTGTGCGAAGAAGCGGCGGATGAAGATACAGAGCCACTTCTTTATCACATCCTTGCCGTATACATCATTGAACGCAGCCGATGCAAGCCGGAAGATCTTCCCTGGGGTGAAGCCGAAACGGACCAGATAGTAGAGGAAGAAATCATGAAGCTCATACGGTCCCACTATATCCTCCGTTCTCTGCGAGATGACCCCTTCCTTGGCAGGCAGAAGCTCAGGCGATACAGGCGTATCGAGGATATCATAAAGGACTGAAGATGAACCATCGGAAGCTGTATCGGCAACATAGCGCACGAGATAGCGCACGAGCGTCTTGGGTATTGAGGCATTCACGCCATACATGCTCATATGATCTCCATTGTATGTTGCCCAGCCGAGAGCGAGCTCCGAGAGATCTCCGGTACCTATTACCATTCCCCCGTTCTTGTTCGCGATATCCATAAGGACCTGCGTTCTCTCCCTTGCCTGCGCATTCTCATAAGTTACGCTATGGTCATCCTCGCTGTGCCCGATATCCCTGAAATGGGACATCACACTCTCCTTTATATCGATCTCCATGAACGAAGTGCCCAGCGCTCTGGCAAGAAGCTCTGCGTTGCTGCGCGTCCTCTTCGTCGTCCCGAAGCATGGCATCGTAACAGTGATTATATCCTTCTGAGACCTTCCCATCATCGAGAACGCCCTCGAGGCGACAAGAAGAGCCAGCGTCGAATCGAGGCCTCCAGAGAGACCGATTACAGCCTTTTCTGAATGGGAGGCTTCAAACCGCCTCATAAGGCCTATTGCCTGGAGGGTGAGTATCTTACGGCATCGCTCATCCCTCTCCTTTCCGTCCGCAGGAACGAACGGATGCGTTGGGATATTCCTCGTCAGCACGCATTCTCTTTCCCCGTTATCAATATCAATAAACTCATAACCGGAAGCGGATGACGGGAATGTATTCATCCTCGTACGCTCATATGAAAGCCTGTCTGTGTCGATTTCCGAAATGATGTAAGTACCGGAAGAGAATGAGGAGGATGAAAGCACAGTTCCGTTCTCAGCGATCATATTGCTCCCAGTGAAGACCATATCGGTGGTGCTCTCACCATAGGATGCATCCGCATAGACATAGCCAGCGGCAAGCTTCGCGGACTGCATCGCTACAAGGCTGCGTCTGTACTCCTCCTTTCCGATGATCTCATCGGAAGCCGAAGGATTGAGTATGACAGTCGCTCCAGCCCCTGCAAGTCCGATGGAAGGGCTGTCAGGGACCCAGAGATCCTCACAGATCTCACACCCCACGAGAAGCGTGGAAGGATGTGCAAAGCGCAAAATGGTGAAACGGCCGAATGGAACCATCTCTCCTCTGAAAAGGACATTCTCGTTGCTCTCCGGCGCAGGAGTGAACCAGCGTCCCTCGTAGAACTCCCCATACATCGGAATATTCTTCTTAGGGATGATGGCCATGATCCTCCCTTTATGCATTGTGACAGCTGTATTGTACAGCTTGCCATCCTTTATATATGGGTAGCCCACAACTACAAGCGCATCCATTGTGGATGTTGCAGCAAGGATGCTGTCCAAAGCACTGTCCGAAGCTCTCTGAAGAGTCCTCTGGAAGAAGAGATCCGCCGAGGTATATCCAGGGATTGAGAGCTCGGGGAAGAGTATGATCGTAGCACCATCATCATAAGCTCTGCGGGCAAGCCTTATGATGCCATCAGCATTGAAAGCAGGATCTGCCGGCCTGAGATCCGGAGAAGCTGCGGCAATCTTAACGAATCCGTCACGCATGGCATAATGTTAGCACATCCGGCAGGCAAGTCATATGCTATAATGACAGGAGATCCGGAGGAGCAATGAGCGAGGACAATTCAATCAAGGTAATATCATTCAGGGCGACCCCCTTGGAAATAAATGGCAGATGGTCCGTCAGGATGGAGGCAGATGCCGATGTGTCGGCAGAGGGAGAATACATTGTCGAGGGAGAGATCCACAATGAAGCATCCTCCATGTCCGTCGAACTCAGCAGAGGCAGGCAGAGAATATCCCTGGACGTCACGCCAGAAAACGTAGAGCTGTGGTATCCGAAAGGCTATGGCTACCCCCATATATATCCATGTTCGATGAAGATCGGCAACTGGACCGGCAATGCCATAATCGGATTCAGGACCGCATCATGGGATGATGGATGGCTTTCGGTAAACGGACGCCGCATATATCTGAAATCCGCATACTGGAAGAATACCGATGACATAGAGCGCACTGTAAGGAGCGCAGCCGATGCGAACATGAATGCGCTATATGCCGATAATCCGCCTGAGGAGCTCTACAAAGCCGCAGACAGGCTTGGCATGATTGTGCTCAGCAGCAGGCCCGACCCACTCCACCCTTCAGCTGTTGAAAGCGTCATGATGCTGCCTCATCCTGATATCTCACCATCGATACAGCCATGCCACCTCTTCCATGATGGCAATGATGAGAAGGCATGCATCGAGAAGCTCAATGAACCTGGAAGCGGGAGAAAAGCGCTTTTCGGGATTGAGAAGATATTCAGGCGCCCATCATCTTTTGACAAGCTAGTCTATCTCACAGAGCTCAGGTCTGCCTTTGATGCCATAACCGCTGTCACAGCGGAAAGGATTGCAACGGGAAGCTCAAAGGGCGCTTCAATCGGTATTCTGCGTGACAGTTCTGTTCTTTCGGAATCTTCACTGGCCTCCGATGGAAGCTGGAAGATTCTCCACTATGCGGCAAGGCTTCTATATGCACCTCTCTGCCCTCTCATGGAGATTGATGGCACGAAGCTCAGGATCTACGCAGTGAACAGCGGTGAGAAAGAGGAGAACATCGAGCTATCGGTGAAGATCCGCGATTTCCATGGCGTGAAGAAGGATGCAAGGGAGTATGCCGCAGTACTTATGCCGATGGAAGCAAAGCTCTTCGATGAGATAGAGCTTGGGCGAGTGATGCGCAACGAATACTTCTGCTATGCGAAGCTTGCGACCAAGAACTCACTGAGGGAAAGGAACATCCTCCTTGATTCTCCGTCCCATCTCAAGCTTCAGCCGCCACACATCAAGGCTGAATGCAAAAAGACAGGACCCAGATCAATATCGATAAAGCTGACGGCAGAGAAGCCTGCGTTCTATGTGGTAATCGACTCAGGCTCCATGCGCGGAACATTCTCCGATAACATGATCTCCGTACGCCCGTCTGCAGAGAAGAACATCGTCTTCATGACGGAAGAAGAGGCAGATCTCGACCGATTCAGGGAGAACATGAGGATAATGGATCTCTACACAGCGATGTGTTAGAGACTCTGGACTCTCTCCCATACTTCGTCTATCACAGGAATCCCATTCTGGAGATTATCCTGACGGACCATGTATGAATGCTCTCCTGGATAGAGGACCTTGCCGCCCTCTTCCACGGGAGCTGATGATCCGGTGAAATCGATGATTCTCGAGATGATGCTGTCCTCATCATCAATGTTCCCAATCATGCGCGGGTCGAATGCCATCATGATCTGTGTAAGCCCCGATTCGTTTTCTGCTGCTGTTATGTCGCCTACAGTATTGCCAAGTGCGAGCATCGACCCGAGAAGATCAAGCGCCAGCGAGAGTCCGCTTCCCTTATGATAGCCTATTGGGAGGCTTCTTCTTGTCTTCTCAATCGCCGCAGGATCATCGGTAAGCTTTCCCTCCTCGTCGTATCCGCCGGGGAATGGAAGCTTTTTCCCGTTGAGCCGATAAAGCTCAAGCTTGCCATATGAGAACTGGGACATCGCAATATCCAGGACGAAGTGGACTCCATTCCTCCTTGGCACCGATATCACGAGCGGATTGTTCCCGAGCTTAGGATCCCTTCCGCCCCATGGAGGAAGATTGGCTATTGTATTGGTCCAGCATATCGAGGCATATCCCTTCTCTGCTGCCCTGAGTCCATATGTACCGCCCCTGAGCCAATGGTTGTTATTCCCAAGCGCTACTATACCGACAGCATGCTCCGAAGCGAGCTCCATTGCCCTGTCGATGGCAAGAGCAGCATTCACGGGCCCGAAGCCCCTATGCCCATTCCAGCGCTCGAATGCACCAGCACGAAAGACGGTCTCAGCCCTTGCCGATGGATTTATTAAGCCTTTGTCCGTATCCTCGATAATCTTCGGAAACCGATTCAGGCCATGGGTGTATACGCCATCAAGGCTATTGTCAGCAAATATTGATGAGGCAATCTCAGCCTCTTCATCGCCGAAACCATGCTTAAGCAGTATTGAACGGAAAGTCTCCTTCATCGTCCCGTATGGAATCCTCATAAGTCCTCCTATATGCGCTCAAGAAGATATGCGCTCTCCTCATGTCCTGAGCCAGGATAGAAATCGAAGACGCGTGCTTTGGTTATCCTGTATCCATCGATATACTGCATATCCCTCGCCGCGGTCACGCTATTGCATGATACATAGATGATCCTCTCCGGCTTCCATGATGAGATAAGCTGGCAGGTATCCTTGCCCAATCCTGTACGCGGAGGATCGACAATCACGGTATCAGCACGCCTGCCGCTTTTCCTGCCCCATGACAGCGCATCGGAGGCGAATGAGTGGGCAGATGGTGCGTTCTTCTTCGACAGCGTCAGGCAGCGTCTATCACGTTCAACAGCGTACACGGTCTTCCCGCTTCCCTCGAAGAGGGCAGAGAATGTCCCCACCCCGCTGTACAGATCCATGATGGACGTGCCAACGGCATTTGAGCGCACGAAATCGAAAAGCGGAGGAAGAAGAGAAGGATTGGACTGGAAGAACACATCGCCAGCGACATAGTACCGTATGCCATCCACTGTCATGATAACGGACTTGTCGGAGAATGTGACCTCCTCATCCCCATCGAATGCACGGACTTCGGCGATTCCTGTCTCCCTGTCGATCTCACCTCTGAACATGGAAGCCCTGCCCTCATCGATAATCTTCTTCCCGTCGGAAAGAAGGGATGAGAGCCTGGGCGTGAGCATAGGACAGCTTTCTGCATGGATTATCGAAGAGGACCTCCTTGCGAGGAATCCCCACTCCTTGCTGCGTATATCCACATGAAAGCGGGCACGATGGCGGTATCCGCTGAAACTGCCATAGACAGGTGAATCGAATGGGGGCATCTCCTTCAGCCCAGCTATGCGGCGTAGATTGTCCTTTACAATCTCCTCCTTCAGCTCAGCGCTGTCCTTCTCGCCAACTATCTGGAACGAACAGCCTCCGCATCTGCCATAGTACGGACAGACAGGAGCACGCCTCATCGGCGATGGCTCAATGACGGCTGTGCAATCAGCCGCTATATATCCATTACGCTCTTCCCTGACGCTATATTCAACGAGCTCTCCAGGAAGCGCTCCCTCTACGAAAACAGCCTTGCTGCCATCATGGGCAAGACCAAGGGCATCCGATACGATCTTCTCGATCCTTACAGCCATCTCCCCAGCCTCTCTACATATGATGAGATCAGGTCAATCCCAGCTTGCCAGAATGACCTGTCTGTTATATCAGAACCGACAGCCGAAGCTGCATCCTCCGCACTCATAGAACCCGTGCGCCGGAGAAGATCCCTGTACTGAGAAGGGAAATCCGGCTCATCGCGCTTCATCAGCAATGATAGCGCAAAAAGCTCTCCGAATGCATACGGATAGTTGTAATAGGAGAAATCCGCAGAGTAGTAATGTGACTTCACTGCCCACATATACGGATGGAATGCAGATAACGTATCGCCATATGCCCTCTTCTGTGCATCAAGCATCATCGAAGCGCAATCATCCGCTGTCACGGCTCCCTCCGCAATCCGCTCGAATGCGGCTCTTTCGAAAAGATATCTTGAGTATATATCCACAATCGTCTGCGATGCGGCCTGCAGGAACTGCTCGATGGCAAACATCTCCCCTGCCCTTCCTCTCTCCTCTTCGAGAATATGCATGAATACAAGCTTTTCCGAGAATGTCGAGGCTGTCTCCGCAAGCGTCATCGGATAAGACGAGAGAGACATAGGCAGCTTCGACAGCAGATGATCATGGTAAGCATGCCCAAGCTCATGGCTCAAGGTCAGGACGCTGTCATAGGAACCGTCGAAGTTCATGAATACGCGGCTTTCACCTACAAGCGGGAAGTATGTATCATAAGCACCGCCAGCCTTGCCATCGTGCATGAGAGCATCGACCCATCCGGATTCGATAGCCATATCCGCAAACTCCCCTGCATCAGGAGAGAATGCGTTGAATGACGATACGACGATGCCGCGGGCCGCGGAGAATGCGTACTTCCTGTCAACGCAGCCGACAGGCGCGAAGAGATCGCAGAATGAAAAATCATCTGTGCCTAGGAGCCTTGCCTTGATTCTGAAATACTCATGGAAGATCGGAAGGGAGTCCTCAATCACAGAGATAAGAGCATCGAATGTGCTCTTTGATATACTCGATTCAAAGAGCGAGCGGTCAAGCGGATCAGCCCATCCCCTCTTCGCATCGAGCGTCAGCACACTACCTTTGACACCTGAAAGCGCATAGGCAAAAGAGGATGAATGGCGCTTAAGAAGAGCAAGCTCTTCGCTGAAGGCTTTCTTCCTTATATCCCTGTTTTCTGATGAAGCAAGCGCACGGAGCTCCGTAAGCGTCATCCCTTCCGATATCGATGAGGCAAGATTCTCCTGAAGATGCTCCCATAGCGAGGATCCGGATATCGACAGATCCGCAGCCAGAGCTTCCTCGTCCGGAGTCATCAGGTGCTTCTTCATCTGTCTTATCTCTGAGACTGCATACCGGTATTCATCGGGGACCTCGCCCTCATCAGGGAATGCTCTGAGGAATGCATCCTCGGCCTTGCTGAACTCAGCCTCGGCCCTCTCTGCTGCGGCCACTGCCTTCAGATACTGGGCAGATGAGGAATCGGTCGACAGAAGAGCGGATGCATAGGCTGTAAGGTTCACAGCTATGGCAAGCCCCTTATCCCTTATCCCGATAAGCTCCATGCAGGATGCTCCATCATAGGCTGCTTTCCTGAGGTCCTCTCCTATTCTGCCTAGGCGGTCGATATCATCATTGAAGGCGCCAGATGATGGCGAAGGATATATGCTGCTGAGATTCCAGTTGGGTATTCGGTCATCCATAGAGGCATGATAACATCATGGAAGACTGATAGTGAAGTCCGCTCCCAGGAGGGCGATATCCTCCTCATCATGCGAGATGAATACCATTGTCCTGCCAGCCCTGAACGAAGAGAGCCTCAGGGCAGCATCACGTCTAGAGACATCATCGAGCGCACGGAAAGGCTCATCAAGGAAGAGCGCATCTCCATCAAGCAGCATGAAGCGCGCTATCGCAAGCTTTCTTCTCATGCCTCCGGAAAGTTCAGAGACACTTTTTGCGCCATCTTCGGCCAGTCCTGCATCGGAAAGAGCCCTTTCAGCGCTCCTTCTGTCAGAAGCGACAGCCAAGAGGTTCGAGATAGCTGAGATATTCTCCACAAGCCTGTTCTCCTGGAAGAGAATCAGTGGACGCTCAGGAGGATTTTCCACGCTCCCCTCGAACTCTCTGTCGAGTCCTGCGAGGATGCGCATAAGCGTTGTCTTGCCCGATCCTGATGGACCGATTATTGCCGTGCATTTCCCTTCGGGAATGTCAAAGACCGCATCGCTGATGACAACCTCGCTGCCAAATACCTTCTTTCTGATTGCAGCCCTCATCTCATCATCCTCCCCGCAAGCTTCGTAGACAGAAGAAGGAATAGCCTCTCGAACAGAAATGCAAGGATGACGATGGTGACAGTCCAGGCAAAGAGATCAGGAGTCGAAAGATAGATCTTGGCCTCATATACCCTCTCGCCGATTGACCCGTCAGGCAGGCCTATGACCTCAGCCGCGATACCGCTCTTCCAAGCAAGCCCCAATGCAATCGAGAGGGATGAGAGGAAATAAGGAAGAACGGATGGAATGTAGATATAGCGCAGACGCTTCATGAGACGGATATGATATGCATCAGCCATCTCAACAAGCTCCCTTGGCGTCTCGTCGATTCCCTTCAGCACATTCGTATAGACAATCGGGAAAACCATCAGCGCGGAGATGAGGGCTGAGAGGTTTCTTGAAGATACCCACACAAGTGCAAGGATGACAATGGAAGCCACGGGAGTCGCCCTCACTATTCTTACGAGCGGATCCATAAGTATGCGGAACCAGCCAAAGCATGACGAAAGATACGCGGCGGCAAGTGCAGCTGCCAAAGACAGCATGAATCCGATCAGTATCCTTGAAAGCGTGAAAGCCGCTGACATCCAGAACTGGGATTCCTGCATAAGCGCAGCAAGCCTTTCAACTACACTGAACGGCGAAGGGAGGAAGAGATCCTCCCCGATCATGATTGAAGCTATCCACCAGATAGCTATCCAGAATACGATAGCAGCAGCCTTATACTTCCTGCTGGACAAAGTAGAAATCATCAAGCGGAGTCCTGCCTCCTACTGCCTGCGGGTTCTGTGCCTCAAGGACAGAGAGATAGAATGAGAGCGCTTCATGCATCTCCTCCCCATCAATCATCACGATATTGCAGTATGGGATCGCAGCCTCAGCGGCCTTCTCAGGCACTATACCAAATGATGCGACGACGGAAGCAGCTCTGGAATCGCTTGTCACAAAGCTGACGGAATCACTGTAATCAGAGAGGAATGCCTCTATCGCATCAGGATGTTCCGCTGCGAAATCACGGTTGACTATCGTTACCCCTGTAATGAGTCCCAGGCCGGTGGCATCCTGCCAGAGCTGATTGAGGTCAAGCGCTATCCTGATAGAGCTGTCGGATAGCACTGCTGTAGCCGCGAATGGCTGGGGCAGCATCGCAACACCATTGGCATCGCTCGTGAGTGCCGCAACGCATTCGGCATGCTCGCTCTTCCATTCGATGAAGACATCCTTGCCAACTTCAAGACCATTGGCAGAAAGAACATATTCAAGCGCATATTCAGGTGTTGCGCCCTTTCCGGCTGAATAGATCGTACGACCTCTCAGATCATCGATGGACTGAACTGTATTTCCTTTCTCAGCAATGTAGAGTACACCGAGTGTATTGATCGCAAGTGCCTGTATCCTTCCATTTGTCCTGTTGTACAGAACAGATGCAAGATTTGCAGGGATGGCCGCTATATCGACATCGCCGCGCACGACAAGAGGAACGACGGCATCGGGAGAACCTTCGAGCGTGAACTCATAGCTGTTACCGCTGACAGGACCCTCTGCAGCCTTCTCCATAAGGCCGCAGAGCCCCATGGCTGTCGGTCCGCGCATAGCCGCAATGCGGATATTCTCCGCAGAAGCGGGTATAACTATGAGAACCATTACCAGAATAGAAAGACAGATCTTCTTCATAGAAGCCTCCGCCCCTGATTATAACCACGGGAAAAAGCATGGTCTATGGCTCAAAGATCGATGCCATACTCCTGGATCTTCGTTATCAGCGTACGTCTCGATATCCCGAGCTCCTCTGCGCTTCTTGTCCTGTTGCCTTCCCAGCGATGGAGCGACCGGATTATCGCATTGCGCTCGATATCCTTCAGCGACTGTGCATCCTGGATAGGGACCGTAGCCTTGTCATCGCCTCTGCCAAGTGCCTGCCTGAGATCGAGATCGCGGGCCTCAATAACATCTGAATCGGCGAATATCATCGCACGCTCAATCACGTTCTCCAGTTCCCTGACATTGCCATAAAATGGATGCTGAGATAATGCGGCAATAGCCTCTGGGGAGAATCCCTTTATCCTCATTCCCATTGATTCAGCATATTTCGCCAGGATTGCCTGGGCAAGCACAGGAATATCATCTGGACGCTCGCGCAGAGGCGGTATACGGATCCTGACGACGTTCAGCCTGTAGAAGAGATCCTCCCTGAACGTTCCCTCCCGGACCATATCCTCAAGATTCCTGTTGGTTGCCGCCACTATCCTGGCGTTGATCGGTATCTCGGATGTGCCACCGAGCCTGGTTATCTTCTTCTCCTGAAGCACGCGCAGAATCTTGACCTGAAGGGCTGCAGGCATATCACCGATCTCATCAAGGAACAAAGTCCCTCCGGAAGCAAGCTCGAAAAGACCAGGCTTGCGGCTCTCCGCACCGGTGAATGCTCCCTTCTCATAGCCGAAGAGCTCGGACTCTATGAGATTCTCGGGTACTCCGCCGATATTTATAGCCCTGAATGGGCCGGATGATACAGAGGAAAGAGCATGGATCTGCCTTGCCGCCACCTCCTTTCCCGTACCGGACTCTCCTGTTATCAGGACAGTTGCGGATGATGGCGCGATGCGCTCTATGATTCTCCGGATCTGCTCTGCAGAGCTGCTTGCCCCTAGGAATCCGGAGCTCTTCTTCTCTCCTTCTGCCGCATTCATCAGGTTCTGGGCCTTCACCAGCCCCTTAAGCTTTATCAGCAGCTCATCAGGGTCGAAAGGCTTCACGAGATAGTCGTCCGCCCCATCCTTCAGCGCTGTCACAGCATCGTTGATATCCCCATGGGCACTGATCATGATGACAGGAACGCGGAATCCCTCGGCGCGTATCCACCTAAGCAGTCCCAGACCATCGAGACCAGGCATCCGGAGATCCGCCACGATGGCATCATAGCGTTCCGAGGCAATCATGCGCTGGGCAGAGAGCCCATTCTCGGCACAATCGGCATCAATGCCCTCGAGATTCAGCAGTCTCTTAAGCAGCTTTCTGATATTATCCTCATCGTCGCAAACCAGAACTTTCAAAGCACTCTCCCGAAGGCAGGAACGGTGAATTCGGCAGATGTTCCCCCTCCATCTCTCTTATACAGCGCGATACTGCCTCCGGCTGCGGCAAGGAACTGGCTTGCTATCGAAAGCCCTATCCCTGAGCCGTTTATCTTTGTTGTATAGAACGGATCGAAAATCTTCGACTTATCAACATCGCCAATACCGATTCCCCTGTCTCGGACCGCGACACGATACATATTCCGCTCTTCTGTTATAGAGCATTCGACTGGGGCATCGCCCTCCGTCGCCTCTATGGCATTCTTAAGCAGATTCTCAACCACGGACCTCAGCCTTGCGGGATCGAACATCACATACAGAGGCCTGGACGGCGGAGGAAGGAGGATTATCGTATGGCTGAACAGTGGTATGAGATTCTCGACAGTGGATACGAGATCGACCTTCTCCGGAGTTCCGAGCGGATTGCGGATGAAATCCGAAACCCTATCCGTGAGCTCCGTAAGCCTTGCGGTCTCCTGATCAATCACCATGATATCATCAAGGAGCGCAGGATCAGCCTCCCTCTTCAGCAGCGCAAGCTGAAGCCGTATCGCGGAAAGCGGGTTCTTTATCTCATGCGTAAGCGTCCTCGCAGCCTCTCCAAGGCTTACAAGATTCTGCTGGCGCTGAAGTCTCATGCGGTATTCCCTGTTCTGTGCGGATATCTGGAGAACGATTATATAGAGAAGCAGGATCGCAGCGACAGATATTATCGCGACAATCGTCACTAGCCGTATCCGTGACATCACGGGAACTGCATTGAATGCAAGATAGAGGATATCGGGATACTCGAGGACCCCTCCTCCGTTCCTGAAGAGATTCCCCGGGACCAGCACAGTATCAGAGACATACCTCACGCTCTCTATCATTCCTCTGGCCTCATCATACGATGTCACATAGGAATCTGAAGCATCAGGGAATCTGGTTATGGGAAGACGCTGATATGCATCGCCCCAGGTATATAGGGCATTGCCAGTGGAGGAGTAATATCCGAAGCCAAGCACATCAGGCCCAAGCACAGCGCTGTCGATACTCCCCTGGCTCAGGGCAAGGAACACAGAGCTATATGCCCTCTCAACGGAGTTCTCAAGCCTAAGCCGCTCCGATGTTATGATCACGAACGAAAGGACAATCGCAAGCAGAAGCAGCGCTATGAAGCACAGCGTTATCACGGCATTCGTCGCCATCGTCTCATGCCGCTCTGTCAGGACATGGCTGAACCCTTTTCCTCTTCGGCCGCCTTTCTCCAAGCATTTCCTCCTTCTGTTGCATTATATTGCAAAGACAAAATAGAAGAAAGGACATTAAAGCAGAAGCGGGTATATCCTGCCTGCTGCAAGTACTTGCAAGCAAGTACGTTGTCAGATAAGCTACACACATAATGATACTCCAGCCTATCACAGACAATGAACTGAAAGAACATATAGCCTCCCTGCCTATCGATGGAAGGGAGGTTTTCCTCATGGCTGACGGCACTGTCAGGGTATCCGCAGTGCAGGCTACGGGAATGATAAACCAGATGAGGGCAAACCATGGACTTGGCATCATGGAGACCTATATCCTCGGTCAGGCATATATCGCGGGAGCGCTTCTTGCATCTACGGTCAAAGGAAATGACAGGGTGCAGCTTCAGATCGAATGCGGAGGACCGGTAAAGGGACTATCAGTCGAATCGTGGGCCTCAGGTGCGGTCCGTGGTTATCTTGTAAACAACCCTATCCCGATCAGCAAGCCTGTGGAATCATTCGATACATCGATGCTGTATGGACCTGGATTCCTGTCCATCACAAAGATACTCGAAGGAAGCAAGACACCGTTCACAGGCCAGATCATGATGGAATACGGGAATCTGGCGAACGACCTTGCGCTGTATTTCAGGCAGTCGGAGCAGACGCCTACCCTGTTCTGCCTCTCGGTAAAGTTCGACAGAGAGGGAAGAGTCTGGGGAGCTGGCGGGCTCTTCATACAGGCACTTCCGGGATGCGCTGATAGCACGCTATCAGCACTGCAGGAGAGAGCATCCTCTCTGAAGGGACTCGGGAGCGCGATCGCAGAGGGCGAAGGCATCAGGGAGTATGCAGAAGCGATGTTCGCCGATTACGGCATAAAGCATGAGGCGCACTTCCCTGTCGGATTCTCCTGTCCATGCTCGAGGGAGAACTTCAGGACCTATCTGGCAAATATGCCGGCGAATGAGAAGGAAGCCATCTCGGAAGGAAGCTTCCCGCTCGTGCTTGAATGCTTCAACTGCGGTACGGACTACAGCTTTGAGAAACAGGAAATCGATGAAATATTCCAGGAGGGAAAATGATATTCTTCGCAGCATGCGCAGCCAACCAGGGAGATCTGGTAGCTGAGGAAGCAAGGAACGCAGGATCAGAAGATGTGAAGATGACAGCATCGGGCGTAGAGTTCGAGGGGTCGTTCCGGACAGGCATGAGCTTCTGCCTCAATGCACGTGTTGCATCGAGACTTCTCATGGCTCTCTACATCGACGAGGATACAAGAAGCGATGAGGAGCTCTATGAGTCCACACTCTCTCTACCCTGGGAGGAATGGATCACTCCTGAGAAGACGCTCAAAGTCACATGCACGACACAGAGCTGTCCATGGATCAACAACAGCCATTATGCCGCACTCCGTGTAAAGGACGGAATCTGCGACAGGATGAAGGAGAAGTTTGACGGTGTAAGACCTGACGTGGATACGGAGAATCCGGATATAACATTCCATGTCCATGTGCATGGCAATGAGGTAAGGTGGTACGCGGATTTCTCAGGAGAAGCCCTCCATATGAGAGGATACAGGCTTCCGGATCAGACAGATGCGCTTCTCAAGGAGCACCTTGCAGCAGCGCTCATTCTCCGTAGCGAATGGAAGAAGACTCTCAAGGACGACAACCCCGGTGTATTCATGGATCCGTTCTGCGGTTCCGGCACGATTGCCATCGAAGCAGCTCTCATGGCATCCTGCACAGCACCCGGACTCATAAGGAAAAGGCCATACGCCTTCGAGCGCCTTCCTGGGTTCGACCAGGCAGAATGGGATGCGCTGAAAGCGGAAGCTGCTGCAGCAAGGCAGAAGGCTATCGATGAGAGGGATATAAGGATATATGCATCCGATGTCTCAAAGAGAGCTGTGAGGATCGCAGAGGAAGCGGCAAGGAATGCTGGCGTTGATGGCCTTATTGATTTCTCCGTCAAGGATTTCACGAAATTCACAGAAGCGGACTGCCCTTCGGATGTCGGGTACATCGTCACAGATCCTCCATACGGCGAGCGCATGAAGGTAGATGACCTTGATAGGCTTTATTCCGGAATCGGTACAGTACTTCAAAATGTCTTCAAAGGATGGAGAGCAACAATCCTTACAGGAGCAAGCGACCAGCTCTCTAATATAGATATGAAGCCGGACAGGACGAACAGCCTCTATAACGGAGGAATTCTCTGCCAGGCTGCGCACTACATCATCTATACCGATGAGGAACGCAATGCGCTTATAGAGAGGGCGAAGGAGAAGAAGAGGCAGCGCCTTGAGGCTCCGCTATCAGCCGGTGCGCAGATTATCTATGACAAGCTTATGAAGAGCCTCTCGGAGCTAAGGCCTAAGATGGAGGCAGAGGGAGTAACGTGCTACCGCATATATGATGCAGAGATCCCTGAATACGCGGCCGCAATCGATCTTTATGAGAACAAATGGATCAACCTCTCTGAGTATGCTGCCCCGGATACCGTTGACCCGAAAGTTGCGGAGGAGCACCTGAATGAGCTGGTGTATGCTACCGAGCGCGCTACCGGTGTTGATATCGAGAATATCTTCATCAAGGAGAGAAAGAGCCAGAAAGGCAAGAACCAGTATACAAGGCTTGCTACGAAGAACAGATTCAATATCGTGAGAGAGAATGGATTGAGGCTTCTTGTCAATTTCCAGGATTATCTCGATACAGGACTCTTCCTTGATCACAGACCTGTGAGGATGATGATACAGAAGATGGCAGAGGGCAAGAGATTCCTCAACCTCTTCTGCTATACAGGAAGCGCTACGCTCAATGCGATAAAGGGCGGAGCTGTATCGACTGTATCGGTTGATGCCTCCTCAACATACCTCGACTGGGCAATCGAGAACCTGAGGATCAACGAGTATCCGACGGACATTGAGAACTTCTTCTACAGGGATGATGTGATTGACTGGCTATGGGCAACCTATGACAGATACGATCTGATCTTCTGCGATCCTCCGACATTCTCAAATGGCAAGGGAAGGTCCTCATCTTTCGATGTCCAGCGCGATCAGTACCAGCTGATAAGAGCTGCGGCAATGCACCTCGCACCTGGGGGAATCCTTATATTCTCCACTAACTTCCGCCGGTTCAAGCTGGATGATGAAATAAGGGAGAAGTATATCGTTGAGGACATAACAGAGGAGACCATCGGCGATGATTTCCTCGCATCTGGGAATATACATAAGTGCTATCTTATCAGGAACAAAGTTAAGGTAAGCCTTAACAAGAACAGGAAACCCAGAAGATAGGAGAAGTGGGCATCATCCTAAAGCGGTGATGCCCTTCTTTTCCGCACATCTTTCCCGGATACAGTTTCCCAGAAAATGGTTTAACAGATATCCTCTGCCATCGCTTTCAGCTACATATAAATATGCAAGCTAATGAATCTTTTCTCTGGCAGCTGGAATGCAGAAATCATTGTCTGAGATCGATTACAAGCAGGAATTCATCCTGTATAGGAGCCAGAAGCTGCTCCGGCCCAGCATAGAATATGAAGCTATTGCTATTGAAAGCGCTCTCCAGAGCTTCGATAGCCTCATCCTTCTCACTAAGCAAGGCATTCTTGGAACCATTGAGTATATCCTCTCCCCGCTCCTTCCCATAGAGATATGCAAGCTCATGTATGCGCTGCTCTCTTCCAATAGCTCCAGTAGAAACCATATTCATTGCCGCAAGAGAGGAAAGGGCATATGAATTCAGATCGCTCTCATTAAGCAAAGCATCGCGCATCACATCCCAGTCTGAATTCATGACGGAATAGCTTATAGCTGGAGAGGAGTCCATAGCGGTATACATGGCTATGCTGTCATTATCTGCCTTGATGGATATTCCTGATGAATATGCCCCACCTTGCGTACGGAGAGGAAGCATTACTTCATCTGAATATGCGGAAAACCATGGCAGGTATGAACCTTTGACATTTTCATTTCCAGATAGAGATATGCCTTTATAGAGAATAGCCGTGGATGAATTACTGATGACGGCAATACCAGATGGTAGATCAAGGAATTCATAGCTATTGCAATTGCTACCCTCAGGCAAGGATCCAACAAGACCGGAAAGAATGCGCTCTGCATCTTCCGCATTCTTCTCAGTTCCGATGATTTCCATCCTTACACCACCCTTGTCGAGAACCGTATTCTGGATACGTTCCAGATCAGATATCAGAGCAGAGGCGTAATCCAGATCACCGATTGAGTCAAGCACGCTTCCAAGGTAATCATAGAACCCTGTAAAACATAGATCGATATCATACAGGGAACTTTCACTCCATATTCCATTCGCAAGCCCGAGCATAGCACCAGGATTCTCGGCCAATCTCTGCAGGTTGTAGTTCTCCATATCCTGCGATACGACCCTTTCGATGCCTTCTGCAGTGAAGACCGAATCCGATACGAATTCCATGAACACGGCAATGGCCTCTTCAATGTCATCCTCTGAAGCAAGTCCGGATAGCGTCATATAAGGCGTGGAATCATATACATCAAAGCCGACCTCAGCAGAGATCAGCACTCTGCTTATCTTCATCTTTAGATCGGCATAGGGCGTGGATGAAGTATCAAGGTTCGAGACAAGCATCCTATACAGCGCAAGGATGTTCATATCATCCCCGGTGATATCACCAACAGGGAAATATACAGAGAAGCTCACAAGTCCATCCGTATCGGGAAGCACAGACTTCCTTATCACAGTACCATCTGATTCCTTCTCCGTTATTCCATAATCAAGAGAGACATCCTCGACATCACTCCTGCTGATTGCGATATCATCATTGTGATAAGAGATGGACGACCAGTCATAGTAAGCCTTTGTCTCTTCAATAAGTGCAGCCTTCTCCTCATCGGACATGCTGTCCTTCATATCCTGAAGATATCCATTGATACCTTCGATGATTTCCTCATATAGCCCAGATTCAGGCGTTGCTGTCACAGCAGCACGAGGCCTCTCTTCTTCAGATACCTTCGAAATGATGGAGGAAGCAATGTCTTCACCATCTTCCTCAAGGTCAGCAAGAACATTCTCATAGATCTCAATTGCATCAATACCACCTGTGAGAGCAAAGAGATTCCTGTATATATCGGCGTTGGAAACAGAAAGGGAACCATCCTCTGTACTGCCAAGAATACTATTCTTTATGATACCTGCCATATCAGAAATCTCATCGCCGCTGATCTCCCCGGAAGCAGCCCGTGAAAGAGCTGCATCTACAGCCTCACGGAAACCATTCCTCTCCTCTGGAGATGTATAGAAGAGAAGGAACTCAAGCACGGGACGGAGCGTTGAGAGATCAAGTTCAACAACATCGACGCCATCAACTGAGCGCTTCTCAAGCTCCTCATCGAGTATACCGCCATCCTTCGTGAGAATCTGAATAATTGGATCAAGCTTCAGAAGCTCATCAAACTCCAGATCTCCGAG
>CALXLE010000030.1 GCA_944389115.1 uncultured Spirochaetaceae bacterium | reverse complement strand
GCAAACAGAGAGAATCTGTATTTCTTCATCGGTCCTGTGTCCAGTTGGCAAGAACGCAGAGCGTCCGCCTCTCATCAAGGTACGGGACCTTCAGATCCAGCACCTCCGCATCGAAGGAATAGCCCGCTCCCCTGAGGACATCCAGCTCCGACACGGCATTCTGCCGCTGTCCTTTATAGAATAGCGATACTGAAGAAGGACCGATAACGCCAAGGACATCCTCTGCGATATCATAAAGAGGATGGAAGGCCCTTGCCGTCACAGCATCAAAGACCCTTTTCTCCTCCTTCAGATCCCTCTCATCGCATTCAGCGTTCTTTATTCCCGTCCTGGCTATCGCAAGAGATAGGAACTGCGCCCTTCTCCTCATACGCTCGACAAGCACGAAATGCCTGTCCGGCATGAGTATCGAAAGGACAATTCCAGGAAACCCAGCACCGGAACCGAGATCCGCTATCACAGAGCCAGGAAGCGTATGGGACATGAAAGCTGGATAAGCGGCTGCAGAATCCAGCACATGCCGTATTATAATCTCATCGGGATCCTTGTCCCCGACAAGCTTATACGTAGGATTGAAGAGCATTATCTCGCTGACATATGCCACGATACGATCGATACTGTCAGCAGAATATGGAACCCCGATTCTCTCCAGGCCGGATTCCAGCAGTTCTCTATCCACGTTCCCTGCTCCTTACCGCCACGCTGAGCACTGCGATATCAGAGACCCTGACTCCGGATATCCTCATCGCCTGCCCGACCGAAAGCGGTCTGATGGCTTTCAGCTTCTCTTTCGACTCAGAAGAGATGCCATCAACGCTATCATAATCGAAATCCGCAGGAATAGCCATATTCTCGCTCTTCCTGGATCGTTCGACTTCCCTCTCCTCTCTTTCGAGATACCCCGCGTATTTTATATCGAGCTCCGCTGTATCGATGACAGCTGCGGAATATCCACAAAGCTCGGGAATACCAAGGGAGACCGCGCTCACGCCAGGTTCCCTCAGCTTCTCATATGCGCTCTTGCCGCCAATGCGCTTTGAGCGGAGTATGCTGCATATATCAGCAATATCCTGTTCCTTCTTCCGGAGTCTCTCCGCTCTGTCACTGCCAGCAATGCCAAGCCTGGCAGCAATCGGCGTCAGACGCCTGTCAGCGCTGTCATGCCTGAGAAGGAGACGATGCTCAGCCCTCGATGTGAACATTCGATAGGGCTCCTTCGTGCCTTTTGTCACAAGATCATCGATCAGCACCCCGATATACGCCTCTGACCGGGAAAGAACCAGCATCTCCTCACCTTTCAGGAGCTGCGATGCGTTGATTCCCGCGATCAGACCCTGTGCAGCTGCTTCCTCATAGCCCGATGTACCATTCGTCTGTCCTGCGATGAACAGCCCTTTCATCAGCTTTGACTCAAGCGTCGGATAGAGATCAAGGGGATCGAGATAGTCATACTCGACCGCATATGCAGGTCTGATCACCTCAGCATGCCTAAGGCCAGGGATTGAATGGATGAACGCTCTCTGCACATCCTCCGGGAGCGATGATGACAGGCCATTGAGATACATCTCCTCCGTGCCTATGCCCTCCGGCTCAACAAAGATCTGATGACGTTCGCGCTCTGGGAATCTGACGACTTTATCCTCTATGGACGGACAGTATCGCGGGCCCTTGCCGATTATCTTGCCACCATACAGCGGAGACCTTCCTATGTTCTCCCGGATGATTCTGTGGGTATCCTCATTCGTATATGTCACCCAGCATGGAAGCGATGGACGATCCACCGAATCGGAAAGAAAGCTGAAGGCCTCCATCGGCATGTCCCCATCCTGTCTTTCCATCTCATCGAAATCCAATGAGCTCATCTTCACGCGGGCAGGGGTCCCTGTCTTCATTCTGCCTGTATGGAAGCCTTTTGCACGCAGGCTATCTCCCAGTCCTATAGCAGCACTCTCCCCAAGCCTTCCCGCAGGAGCATCATACTCACCGATGAAGATCCGCCCATCCATGAATGTCCCCGTAGTGAGAACGACGGTTCTGGAAGTTATCGTCCACCCACGCTCGGTCCTAACGCCTGACGCGCGCCCGTTCTCAGAAATGATATCGACAACGGTATCCATGAAGATATGAAGATGATTAGTCCCTTCCAGGGTCTCCTTGGCAAGCCTTGAATATGTGAATTTATCGGCCTGCGCGCGAGGCGCCTGGACTGCAGGGCCCCGCCTCCGGTTCAGTATCCTCATCTGTATCATAGAAGCATCGATAAGCTGTCCCATCTCACCGCCAAGCGCATCGATTTCCCTGACAAGATTGCCTTTTGCAAGACCTCCTATCGATGGATTGCAGCTCATACGGCCGATCGTATCGGGAGACTGTGTCACAAGAAGCGTCTCAAAACCTGCATGGGCAAGTGCCAAAGATGCCTCTATCCCCGCATGTCCTCCGCCTATCACTATCGCATCATAATCACTCATAATCACTTTCCTAGACAGAACGATGAGAAGAGCCTATCAAGAAGCTCATCCGATGTGACTGCTCCCGTGAGAGCAGATAACGAGGAGAGCGCAAGCTGTATATACATCGCAACCACATCCTCTCCGGAATCAACAGCATTCTCTGCATCACGGAGAGCTGAAGCCGCATCCAGCAGACAGCCCCTCTGCCGCTCTGAATCTATTCGAGGGACATCGGAAGCTATGGAAGAACCTTCCAGAAGCCTTTCCTCGATTGCCTTCAGCACATCGCCAATCCCTTCGCCCGTTACGGAAGAGAATGAAAGGCTCCCGCTCGCCCCTGTTATATCCCGCTTCGATCTGACGATAAGCGCATTGCTATCGATACCGGACGGCTCCTCCTCATTTCCATCAAGGACATAGACGATGAGATCCGCACCTTCCATAAGCTTCCTTGTGCGCTCTATTCCCTCTCTCTCAATGGACTCATCTGTATCCCTGAGTCCTGCGGTATCAAAAAGGTGCACAGGGATATCGCCGATAAGGCACTCTGTCTCGATATAATCACGTGTCGTTCCCTCCGATGCCGACACGATGGACCTATTCTCCTTCAGGATTGCATTGTAGAGCGAGCTCTTGCCTGCATTCGTCCTGCCTGCCAGCACAACGGAAGCTCCTGAGCTATAGAGCCTTGAGGCGTCATAAGTCGCAGCAATCGATTCAAGCCTTGATATAATCCGTGAGACCTCATCATGTGGAAACACCCATTCCTCAGGTATCTCATCTTCCCCATAGTCAAGCTGGACCTCAAGGGATGCAAGGATATCGAGAAGGGAGGAACGTATGGAATCGGCCTCTGCCCTTATGGATCCGGAAAGCCTGGAGAGCGCATCCTGGCTGGCTGACTCCGATTTCGACTTCACAATCTCCTCTACGGCCTCCGCTTCCGTCAGGTCCATGCGCCCATGCATGAATGCCCTATAGGTGAATTCACCACGCTCAGCCTCCCTGATTCCCTGACTCTCAAGTGCCAGGGAAATGGCCCTGATCACGGGAAGGGAGCCATGGCACATGATCTCGAACGCTTCCTCTGAAGTATATCCATGTCCTTTCCCGTATTTTATGATAACTACCTCATCAATCTTCCGGCCATCGCTTCCGACAAGGAATCCATGGACTGCTGTATTTGTCGGTGCTTTCATAAGCTTCCCGGTAAACAGCGGCTCAAGCATTGACAGCACTCCATCGCCAGAGGCCCTGATCACAGCCAGTGCAGAAGGGGCAAAAGGCGTAGCAAGCGCATATATTGGTTCATCTACCGTATAGTGTGGCATACCGCGATTGTATGCATCATAAGCGCTTATTGCAATGCATTGCATAGAGTAATACAATCGCTCCATGTTCGATTTCAATGCAGCCAGAAAACGTTCAGAGCTATTCATGGCAATACGCCGGTTCTTCACGGAAAAGGATTTTCTGGAGGTCTCCACGCCTACCCTTTCTCCTTATCTTATCCCGGAGCCATCAATAAAGGTCTTCAGGACAGACTTCATGAATGAATTCAAGGGCCATCTCCCTCTTTATCTTATTCCCTCCCCTGAGATATTCATGAAGAAGCTTCTTGCTGCTGGATCCGGAAGCATCTTCCAGATATCACAGTGCTTCCGCAACGCCGAACAGCTCGGCGATGTGCATAATCCTGAATTCACGATGCTTGAATACTATGCTGTCGATGCTGACGAGAAGGACTCAATAGAACTTACTATTGAAATGATAGAGAGGACGCAGCTCACTTCCTGCCCTGCATGGATCGATGAGAAGCCGCTCATAATAACTATGGCAGAAGCCATGTATAAGTATGCCGGTGTCGATATGGACAAGGCCGAGAATATTTCCTATCTCAGGAAAGAAGCAGAGCGTCTGTCGCTGACACCTGCTCCGGATGAGCCATGGGATGATACATTCAACAGGATCTTCCTGACATATACCGAACCTGCCCTGCCGAAGGACAGGGAAGTCTATCTCACGGAATACCCTGATAGAATCCGCTGCCTAGCAGCGAAAGACAATAGCAAACCGGTCCGCAAGCGCTGGGAGATGTATATCAGCGGAATCGAAATCGCAAACTGCTATGCGGAGGAAACAGATAATAAAGAGATGGCATCATACTTCAGCGAGGAGGAAGCCAGACTCATGAAGGACAGAGAAGGAACTGACGATGTTATTCCTCCTGCAGATCCGGACTTCCCTTCTCTCTGCATACCGAAATCATCAGGAACAGCAATGGGATTGGACAGACTCCTTGCAGCTGAGTTAGGGCTTAAAACCATAGAGCCTTTACTTTTATTCCCTCTTTCTGATATGCTCTCGGATGGAAAATCCAGTATATAGATTACATTAGGGGTATATATTCATGATTAAAGCAGGACAGATTGACAAGGGAACAGCTTTGCTCATCAAGGGGCAGCCGTTCGTATGCATCGAACGCGAGTTCGTCAACCCTGGCAAGGGATCGGCTTTCGTGCGCCTCAAGCTCAAGAGCCCGGCAACAGGCCAGGTGCTTTCAGAGACTATGAAGAGCCAGGACAATGCAGAGGATATCACTGTTGAGGACAGGGACATGCAGTATCTCTACAACGATGGTGAGAACTTCTTCTTCCAGAACACAGAGACATTCGACCAGATCGATGTTCCTATGAAGTCCTTCCCTGACTACCAGTACTTCATGAAGGAAGGTGAGACATACAGGGCAACTTTCTGGGAAGATCAGGTCCTTGATATCATCATCCCTTCAAAGATTGTTTTCACAGTTGCTGAAGCTGAAGAAGCAGTCAAGGGCGATACAGTCCAGGGTGCTACAAAGTATGTAACCACTGAGACAGGCCTCCGCGTCCGTGTTCCTATCTTCATCAAGCAGGGTGAGAAGATCAGGGTAAACACAGAGACAAAGGAATACCTTGAAAGGGTCAATGGCTGATATAAATCAGCTATGGAAAAAGGGCTGCGGATTTGCAGCCCTTTCCTTTTGCCTGATACAGCTCAGGCCCCAAGATATGCTTTCTGCACTCTTTCGTTATTGAGGAGATTCTCACCCTTGTCCTGAAGGACTATGCGGCCATTCTCAAGAACATACCCATAATCGGATGTCCTGAGCGCAAGCCTTGCATTCTGCTCGACAAGGAATACAGTCACATTGTTCTCCTCGTTGATGATCTTTATCTTGTTGAAGATATCCTGGACAATAAGCGGAGCAAGGCCGAGGCCCGGCTCATCGAGAAGGAGAAGCTTTGGGGACGACATCAGCGCACGGGCAATAGCCATCATCTGCTGCTCACCACCGGAAAGGGATCTTGTCTTCTGCTTCTTCCTTGCTCCAAGAATCGGGAAGAAATCATACATCTCCTCCTTCTTCTTATCGATGATGCTCTGATCACGGATCATGAAAGCCCCCATATCAAGATTCTCCTCAACAGTCATATCGGCAAAGACATGGCGGCCTTCGGGAACAAGGGCGATACCCTTGCGCACTATGAGGTCAGTCGTGAGCTTCTGATGCTTTGACAGGCATATAGGCTCACCCTCGAATGAAATCTGGCCGCTCTCAAGCGGTACCAGACCTACTATCGCATTGAGCAATGTAGACTTACCTGCACCATTTGCCCCAATCAAAGCGACAATATCGCCCTCGGAGACTGACATGGAGACCCCGGAGAGCGCTCTGATATTGCCATAGCAGACAGAGATATTATCTATGCTCAGCTTCTCCATATCATTCCTCCTCTCTTCCAAGATATGCCTCAATTACGGCCTTATCCTTCTTGATCTCATTCGGCGTGCCATCTGCGATCTTCATTCCGAAATTCAGAACAGTGATCTGGTCACAGATATTCATAACAAGCTTCATATCATGCTCAATCAGGACAACAGTCACTCCAAGACTGCGGATCTTATCGACTACATGCATCAGATGCTCGGTCTCTGCTGGGTTCATGCCTGCAGCAGGCTCATCAAGGAAGAGAAGCTTCGGCCCTGCAGCAAGTGCCCTTGCTATCTCAAGCTCACGCTGTGTTCCATATGGAAGATTCCTTGCAAACTCCTGTGCGCTTTGATCTATATCGAAGAAACGCAGCCATTCCATTGCCTTGGAATAGACTTCCCTATTCTCCCTAGAAGCGAAGATATAGCTCTTGATCGCCTGCTGGAAACGATTATGGAAAGGGCTCTCTCCAACCTTGAAGTGCAATCCCATCATTACATTCTCAACAGCTGTCAGCTCACGATACAGACGGATGTTCTGGAATGTACGGGCTATTCCCATCCTGCTTATCTTCCATGCAGGGAGCCCTGTAATCTCCTTGCCGTCGAAGAAAATGCTTCCGGAGGTGGGTTTATCAACACCTGTTATCTGATTGAACAAGGTTGTCTTACCAGCTCCATTAGGACCGATGAGTCCTGTGACAAGACCTTCTGTGACTATGAAATCGACATCATTCACAGCAATGACACCACCAAACTCGCGGGTAAGGTGCTTAGTCTCAAGAAGCGTCATACAGCACCTCCTTTTCCCTTTCTCCTGAATGTATCGGAGACACGCTCTGAGAAAGTGCGGGGATCGCCATAGCGGAATTTATCGCGGCCAAGCAGTCCCTGAGGTCTCCAGATCATCATGACAACAAGAATAAGGCCGAAGATTATCTGCTTTGCCTGGGCTGGTATGACATTCGTCAGTCCCGTAAGCTGCGGGAAATATGAGATGAACTGAATGATGAAAGCTCCGAGTATTACAGCCTTGCCATTTCCCATACCTCCGAGAACAACAGTACAGAGAACCATGACAGATACCATGAAAGTATAGGAAGCCGGCTGTACAGTAAGCGTATATGCTGTCTGGAAGCATCCTGCTACACCGCCTACAGCAGCTCCAAGAACAAATGAGATGATCTTGTATGCCGTCACATTGATTCCATTGGATGCGGCAGCTACCTCATCCTCCCTCACAGCGGTCATCGCACGTCCGATACGGCTATGCGCCAGACGCTGGAAAAGCAGATAGAAGATAAGCACGAATACCCAGATAAGCACGATGAACGCAAGCTTGTTCCGTGATGCGAACTGATAACCGAAGAGTGTTACCCTCGGTATGCTATTGTATCCTACAGGGTTGATGTTCGTTGCCACATTGCGGATTATCTCACCAAGTCCAAGGGTTGCGATACAGAGATAATCGCCCTTGAGTCTCAGTGTAGGAACACCAATAAGGAATCCGATTATTCCTGCGGCGATTGCAGCTACAGGAAGCGAGAGCCAGAATGAGAGACCCATAGTCTTGCACATTATCGCAGTGGCATAGCTGCCAATGCAGAAGAAACCCGCATGGCAGAGCGAGAGCATTCCTGTATATCCCGTGATGCAGTTCTGGCCGATAGCCATCATTGCATATACGCCTGAATATATTAATATGAGCTGGAAGAAATTGAGCATATCAGACCTTCTCCCTCTCGTTCTTTCCGAGTATTCCCTCAGGCTTTACCAGAAGGATGATGATGAGAACAGCAAAGGCAACTGTATCCCTCATGCCGTTCGGGATGTGAAGGAGCGGTGCTCCTACAGCTTCGAGGATACCAAGGAGGACTCCTCCTATCATTGCGCCCTGGATGTTTCCGATTCCTCCGATAACAGCAGCGACAAAGGCTTTGAGGCCAGTCATCGTACCCATTGATGGGTAGACGCGGAAATCGAAGGAAGCAAGCATTCCGCCGACAGCAGCGAGAGCGGATCCGATAGCAAATGTAAGCGATATGACCCGATTGACATTTATTCCCATGAGCGCACTTGTATTCTGGTCAAGCGATGTGGCCCTCATAGCTTTCCCCATCCTTGTCTTATTAACGAAGAAAGCAAGAAGCACCATCATGATTATCGAGACAATCACGACAAGAATCTGATGGGGTGTGATGGTGATTCCACCAAGATGGATCGGCTCGTTCTCAAAAGGATAAGGGAAACGCCTTGATGTAGTTCCGAATATCCATGCAGCTCCATTGGACAGAATGAATGATACACCGATAGCTGAAAGCAGAGGAGCAAGCCTATTCGCATTGCGCAGCGGCTTATATGCTACACGCTCGATGAACACACCGAGAACTGCGCATAGTGCCATGCTGATGATCATAGCGATGAAGAATGCCAGCAGCGTCCATGCTCCTGGCTCTGCTGCTCCTGCCAGCCCCTGATACACAAGAAGGCCGGTGAATGCTCCGACCATGAGTATATCACCATGGGCGAAGTTAATGAACTTCAGGATGCCATAAACCATCGTATAGCCAAGCGCTATCAGGGAATAGATAGCCCCGAGCGTTATACCATTTACGATGTATTGCAGATAAAGTGAAAGCGTATTCAAGAATGCCTCCGGAAACCCTTATCCTATATAAATGCAAAACTGCCGGAAGCGCAATGCCTCCGACAGCCTATACAAAGATAAACCTCAATCAGTCAACCTGTACAATCTGCCCATTCTGAACCTGGAATGATCCAACATAGACAGGAGTTGTACCCTCAACATGATAAACGCCCTGGCTTGCGACAAGATCGCCATTCTCCGCGAAGTTCATCACGCCATTGGCTCCCTGGAAATCCTTTGTTGCAGCGACTTCGTCCCTGACGAGAGTGCGGTCACCGCTTCCTGCGCGCTCAATAGCAGCAGCAAGGATATTAACGGCATCATAGGAGTTGGTTGCGAATGAATCAGCCTCATCTCCGTTATATGCCTCTCTGTAAGCAGCCTGGAAATCCGTAAGAATTGTAGAAGCCTCTGCCTGAGCAGGTCCGATGTATACAACGCCATCGGTGAAGTCACCAGCAAGCTGATAGACCATCGGATCGGAGAAACCATCGCTGGAAAGGAATGGACCTACATCAAGCTGAGCTCCCTGCTCAAGAATCTGTGCAATCTCAACTGTATAATCAGGGATATATACAGCCTCAGGAGATGCAGACTTGATCTGTGAAAGCTGTGTCCTGAAGTCCTTATCGCCTACCATGCATGTCTGGGAAGAGACAATCTCACCACCGAGAGAGGTGAATGTGCTCTCAAGACCTTCTGCAAGGCCCTGGCTGTAATCATTCATTGCATAAAGAGTTGCAAGCTTCCTGTATCCGAGAACCTGATAGAAGTAATAGGAAGCAACCTCTGCCTGAAGAGCATCGGAAGGAACTGTTCTGAAGACATAGTTCTTGCCATCAGCATTGTTCCTCGCCTGAGCTGTGACATCCTTGTGCGTTGCGGATGGAGAGATCATGACAATCTCATCCTCCATGGCACGCTGTGCGACAGCAAGGGCCGGGGATGTGAATACAGGTCCGATGATAGCAACTACATTGTCGGAATATACGAGCTTCTCATATCCAGCGATGGCCTTATCAACAGTACCTTCGCTATCCTCGGCAATAAGCTCAAGCGTCTTCCCGCCGACACCACCGGCTGCATTGATCTTATCGATTGCAAGACGAGCAGCATTGGAGCATCTGATACCATAGTTGGCGTTATCACCGGTGAGAGGTCCGATAAATCCGATTTTATAGACATCTGAGTCAGCAGACTCCGAAGAGCCCCCTGCATACACTCCCGCTATTGAAAGGAGCAATACGAGCAGAATTGCAACAGTTTTTCTCATAGCCACCTCCGAATAAGACTGGAAAAAGTTATTCTCACTATATACAGAAAATTGTATTAATATGCAATATCGCAACATCATCCAAGGAGAAGATTTCTGCTTCAATATACATATTTCCATAAACAGGAAGACAATATGAGGAAAAAAGAAAGGCCGAATTATTGAAGATAGACTATTCACATGTCTGTTCATCACCTGGAAAACCATATCCTTTCATAATTGGATAAGCATATTGCCTAAGTTGATGAAATACGGTAAATTGTCATTCGCAATATAATTCTGCAGGTCGATCCTGTAGCTCAGCTGGATAGAGCGTCCGCCTCCTAAGCGGAAGGTCAGCAGTTCGAATCTGCTCAGGATCATCCTAAGACATAAAAGGTGATACAAAGCCTTTTCTTATGAAGGAGGAGCGGTATTTCAAGGAGCCGCTCCTTATTTCTTTACATACAAAGAATTGCAATGTGACTTGCAGGAATCTGACTATCAGCTATGGACAACTATAAGCATGGGTATCAGGCTTTTACAGTACTTATTCCACAAACCACTGTATTTTCTTGGAAACTTTAGCCACCCTCTCGGAATTTCGCCCAATAGTATCGAGTTTTGCCAAATAGTGTGAAATCGATAGAAATTGTCGAATTTTAGAGGGTGGAGAACGAATCTCCACCAATTCCGTCACATATCACCGAAGATATGCTCAGGAGTCCTTTCCGGCAGCTTCCTCAGAAGCTTTTTGGCTTTCGTCAGCATCTAACTTATATTATGGATGTGAAACTGAAGGATCTGAGAAAACAGGATTACAAAACGGCAATACAATACGCCATAAAAGGGATGCATCTTGACTGGTATGTCAAGAACAAAACCTTGCTTAATCTATACGGTACGTATTTCTGGTATCTTGAACTCAACAGGGCAACACAGATAATCGCCGCCTATGAAGGTGATACATTGGCAGGCATCCTCCTTGCTGATATCCAGGGAGAGAGCAAGCTGCGATATTCCTCTCTGAGGCTGCCATTTATAAAAATCGTGGATTTCATCCAGTACGTCCTAAACCTCGACAGAGCATATAAAGATGCAAATAAGAAGATGCTGAAGCAATACAGCAATTCATTCAAAGCTGACGGGGAGATCATCTTCCTTGCCGTTAATCCAGAGTTGCAAGGAAGGGGGATCGGCTCACTTCTTTTATCTGAACTTGAGAAACGGGCAAAGGACAAACGTCTGCTTCTCTACACGGATGATGGATGCAACTATCAATTTTATGAACATAAAGGTTTCAGGAAAGCAGGAGAAGAGACAATTCGCTACAGCGATTTCTCACTTCGCTGTTTTCTATACGAGAAATACATTCAATAAAATGGCAAAGGTGGATAGGTAATGCCGCAATAATCTTCCTCCAAGATCATTCTTTGGCATTGCAAAGAAATTGTGGATATAGAAGCTAATCGGAGGTTTTCCGCGCCTGCAATCCAGACGACTATGCTGAAGATAATCGGTAGCCAGCTATGATAGAATACATTTTGACACAATGCAAACTATGTATTACATTTAAGGCGGAAGGAGAATGATATGGCATTGACATCAACTGTAACATTCAGGACTACACCAGAATTGAAGGAACGTGTCGACAATCTTGCAAAAAGAACAAGGCGTAGCTCTGGTTTCTATTACAATGTTCTTCTTGAGGATTACCTCTCTGAGATAGAAGATATCTATGATGCTGTGGATATAAGCGAAAGAGTCAGAGCCGGAAAGGAAAAGACCTACTCATCTGATGAAATCAGGAAAGAGCTTGGTCTATGAGAATCGAATACACTGAAACATCTAGAAAGCAACTAACGAAGCTAGACAAGACGATGCAGAAAAGGATTCTTGATTACATGGATGAAGTTGGGCATCTTGAGAATCCACGAAGCAGAGGAAAAGCTCTTGTTGATAATATGCGTGGTCTATGGCGTTATCGTGTTGGGGATTACAGAGTAATCTGCGAGATTCAGGATTCAAAGATTATAATCTCCGTGCTTAA
>CALXLE010000029.1 GCA_944389115.1 uncultured Spirochaetaceae bacterium | reverse complement strand
TCACGTTCGTGGGAGGAATAACGACAGGCGCATTCCTTACCCTGCTGCTTTCCCCTGTCCTCTATCTGATCTTCAACAAGCACAAGGAGAAGAAGTTCGATGATCCGAATACGCTCACGAACCAGCTTCGCGATTATGATATGAGGCATCTGAGGACGCTTGATGATATAGTAGGATGACACATGGCTCCGGGAAACCGGAGCTGTTTCATTCAGTTACGGACAAAATGTAATCCCGGAAGGAAGCTAGATGGAACAGTCTGCTTATGACGGAATGCTCATCATTCCAGGAGGCGTCGCTTGTAGACAATGCATTCCTGAGCTCCTTCTTTGCCCTGACGCGGAATGTCTCATCGGACGAATAGATCACAGACCAGAACACCCTGGCAGATGAATGGCGAAGAAGGAATAAGGCGGAATAGGATGAAACCTTTATGGTAGAAGGGCTATAACGCCCCTGCTTAAGAAGATAATCCCTATAACCTTCCCTCAGTTCTTTCTGCGATAAACTCTCAATCTCTTTCCTCGTCATAGGATCTCCGGAGGAGTCCCGATACCAATGCTTCTGGAATTATAGCAGAAAAAGGAGGCAAAGGGCTATTCAGCAATCACAGCGCCCTTTCCGCGTATCAGCGTAATGGCCTGATCAAAGCTCAGCTTCGCTCCTTTTATCTCTGACAAGTCCTCGGAGAGTGCTATGCCATCGATACTGCAGCCCGAGAGATCAAGAGCAGCAAGCCCAGTCCTGATGAATGATGAAGAAGATAGCTCAGACTGCAGGATTGATGAGGAGGATATCTTCATGCCAGAAAATGATGAGGAAGAGAAATCGGAGGATGATAAGCGGGAATCCGCCATTGCTGACTCATCGAACGATGAATAGCGGCAGATGCAATCCTCGATGATGAGCTTCTTTATCCTGCATCTGGAAAGATGGATGCCTGTGAGCTTCGATGATATGAATGAGACATTGGAAAGCAGGCACTCTGAGAGATCGGCCCCGGAAAGATCCACGCCGTCGAATATGACATCGGTAAATGCTCCTCCCCTGAATGATACTCCTGACATATCTGAGGAACGGATTACCGATGACCTGATAATACAGCCATCAAAACTCTCTTCTCGAAATGATGCACCTGCTATCTCAAAACCCTCCGCTTCCATATCCGAGCTGAGGGCTTCAAGGAAATCAGCGGGAATGCCTGTCCTTGAGGACATCGATAACCTCGGAAAGCGTTGTATCTTTCTGGCAGAGAAGCACGAGGAAGTGGTACATCAGATCAGCAGCCTCGCCGAGGAAGAGCTCTTTGTCATTATCCTTTGCCTCGATGACAAGCTCCACTGCCTCCTCGCCTACCTTCTGGGCAATCTTATTGAGACCTCTGGAGAAGAGATGGTTCGTATATGAGCCTTCTACCGGATTGGAGCGTCTATCATGGATGACGGACTCAAGATAAAAAAGGAATTCCGGCGATGATATCTCAGATGGCTTATTCTCCTCCCCAAAGCAGGTATCCGCACCGGTATGGCATACAGGGCCTGACGGTATCGCCTTCACAAGCAGCGTATCGCCATCGCAGTCAGCCAGGATCTCTCTGAGCTGCAGGAAGTTGCCGCTTGTCTCCCCCTTTGTCCATATCCTGTTTCTGGATCTGGAGAAGAATGTCACAAGCCCGCGATCAAGGGTAAGCCTGTAGGCTTCCTCATTCATATAGCCAAGCATCAGAATCTTTCTTGTAACTGCATCCTGCACGATAGCAGGAACCAACCCACCGCCCTTTTCGAAATCAATAGTCATTCAAAACTCCTCAGATATCAAGAAAACCCCAGCTCCGGACATCCTTAAGGATGAAACAGGAGAATATATTGATATTAGTCCGATTCCGCACCTTAAAGTCAAGCCGTAACATGGATTACAATACCGGTCTTACAACTTTGCCCTATGCGCACCCTTCATATCTCTTGATTTTAAGCAAAAACCTCTTTATCATGCCTATATCATTGCCCAGATGGCGGAACTGGTAGACGCGCTAGTTTCAGGTACTAGAGCCTGCAAAGGTGTGGGGGTCCGAGTCCCCCTCTGGGCACATAGTCCCGCTGATATCAGGCGGGATTTTTCATTCTCATACATTCTGTTCGCTATGGCCAAAAATTACCAACGATATGCTTCCTTTGCATTACTGACTCACACATTGAAGGATCTTCACAGGCTGTCATAGTAAGAGCAGGGACAGCTGAGATAAAAATACTGCTCTTATTGCTACAGAATATGATGATGAACCATCGTGGTATGGAGGTCATATTAATTCAATTAATATCATCCATATATTTGCACATCCTCGACTAACTCACGATAAAACAGTATTCTGTCTCACATGGTCAGAGTATTGTTCCTTGGAGAGATAACTGGACGTCCGGGCATAACATGCATAAAGAATGGACTTCCTGCTCTCAAGAAGAAATATGATATAGATTATACGATTGCCAATGGTGAGGGCATGACAGGGGGATTCGGTATTGGGAGAGCACATGCTGCACAGCTTACGAAGATGGGAGTCGATCTCATCACAGGGGCCGAGAAGCTCTTCTATAAACTCGATATGGTTGAGTTCGTGCAGAAGGCAGGATTCATCCTCCGCCCCGCCAACTACCCTCCTCAGTGCCCTGGCAGAAGCTACAGATCTATTGAGATCAAAGGGCACAGATTCATAATCATAAATCTGCAGGGCAACGCATTGTTTCCAAGACAGAGCATACAGAATGCCTTCTCATCAATCGATATGCTGCTGAAGAAGCTGGAGGAGAAAGAGCCTGGGGCTATCATTCTTCTCCAGTTCCATGCTGCTACGACTGCAGAGAAGAAGACAATGAGATTCTTCCTGGACGGAAGAGCTGCAGCTGTCATTGGTACACATACAAAGGTCATTACAGCCGATGAGATGGTCTCATCATCTGGTCTTGCTTATATTACGGATAATGGACGTGTCGGCTCCTTCCTGTCTGTTGGAGGATTTGATCCTTCCACAGAGATAAAGAAGCTCCGCTCCCAGCTTCCTGTAAGAAGCCAGGAATGCTGGAATGACGGCATAATCGAAGGTGTTCTTGTTGATATCGATGAGGAAAGCGGCAAGAGCGTTGGCATACATAGGATAATGGAGCATGTTGAGATAACGGCTCCGGGAAATGCGAATGAAGCAGATAGTGACAATCCAGGAAAATAAGGATGGCAAGATCATCGCAGGCTGTGATAAATCCCAGTGCGATGGCTGCAAGGGATCTTTCTTCTGTACATCGAAGAAGTCTGACTTCCAGGTTCTGAATCCGGATGGGCTAGAACTTAAGGCTGGCGATAAGGCAGAGATAGAACTTGAGCCGAAGAAGACACTCTTCACTGTATTCATGAGCCTTGCCTTCCCTCTTCTGATGTTCCTGCCCGGATACTTCATCGCAGCATATTTCTCATCAAGCGAGGCAATACGCCTTGTTGGATCCCTTGGTGGGGTCGCTGCCGGCTTTCTTATCTCGTCCATATATTTCAGAATCACAAAGAAGACCTATCTTCCTGTTGTAACGGAGAAAAAAGAATAGGAATGAGAGCTTTCTGGGTTGTTATCGTATCATTGCTCTTAGCCTCCTGCTCATTCGTTTCTGATGATGGGACGGTGCATGAGAAGCTTGTTACTCCGGATATCATCCTGGAGAATGCGGCATATACGCTCGGGCAGTCCGGAGAATCCCCTATTTTCATCAAAAGCAGCAGAATTGAGTTCTACTCCAAGGACAACAGGGCAACGACAGAAGCACTTTCATTCGTGCAGTATAATGACGATGGAAATGTAAGGCTTGAAGGCTCTGCAGATAATTCCGTGATAGATACGGAATCGAAGAGAATGGAGCTTGAAGGCAACGTGAAGCTATCCGAGAATGATAGCGGGATGATGATTGAAGCTGATACGCTTATATTCGATAGCGAGAATGAGGAGATAACCGCAGACGGGCATGTGCGTGTTGTATCCAAGGATGGAGAATTCGAGGGAACTGGATTTGCAGGGGACCTTATGACATCCTCATACTCATTCGCATCGATTAAGAAAGGAGTCTTTAAGCTGTGAAGAGAGTTCTGCTGATTGTGAATATTCTTATCCTTCTCTGCTTCCCTCTCCTTGCTGATGGGGAAGCGCCTGTGGATGAGGCAACAGCTCCCGAGGCGAATGCAAGCGATGAAATCTCATTCTCTGGAGGCTCAAGCTCAATCGTACTACGCGAAGGCCGTGAGAATGTCGTGCTTTCCGACGGGGCCACGGTAACGGTCGGCTCGATGTCAATAAGTGCTGATACGATAACGCTCTCAGGTGACAGCTGGAGATATGTAAGCTGCAGCGGAACGACCTCTGTCTCAGATCCGGAGCGTGGAATAACGATAAGGACATCGGGAATCTGGTACGACAGAATCGATGAGAGGATACTCATATCATCATGGTTTGAGATCGATGATACTGTAAACGAAGTATCGGCTACAGGCGCATCCCTGGAGTACAGGCTTTCAGATGAGCGTTTGCAGATGGATAAGAGCGTTTCTCTTCAGAAATCCACCGATTCTGGTATAATGAGGTGTCAGGCGGAGAGCGTCATCTTCTCCAGAGTCGAGAATACGCTTACGCTCAGGGGGAATGCTTCCGTGAACTGGGGTGGAGACAGATACGGCGCGGAGGTGATTTCAGTGGATCTCGACACAGATTCGATATCCCTTGAAGGAAGGATCACAGGTAATATAAATGGCTGAGCTGAGTGCGCTGCATCTATCGAAGTTCTATGGGAAGAAGCATGTTGTCAAGAATGTGACATTCACCATGCATTCAGGGGATGTCACAGGTCTTCTGGGACCAAATGGCGCAGGAAAGACAACATCATTCTACATGATAGTTGGATTCATAAAGGCGAATGGCGGCTCTGTCATGATCGATGGTCATGATATAACCTCTCTTCCGATGCATAAGAGATCGAAGATGGGACTGGCCTATCTTCCACAGGAGCCCTCCATATTCCGCAAGCTCTCCGTTGAGAACAATATACGTCTTGTGCTTGAGACACAGAAGGATCTCTCCAAGGCTGATAGGGAGGAGATGCTTGAGAAGCTTATCGATGACTTCGGCATACAGAAAGTAAGAAAGCAGTACGGCTATACCCTCTCAGGAGGCGAGAGACGAAGAACTGAGATTGCGAGGTCCCTGGCAACCTCCCCAAAGTTCCTCCTCCTGGATGAACCATTCGCGGGAATAGATCCCAAGGCTGTATATGAAATCAAGCAGATAATAAAGCGGCTAGCGGCTAGCGGCATAGGAATACTCCTGACAGACCATAATGTGCGTGATACCCTTGAGATAACAACGACAGCCCATATAATCTCAGACGGGGAGATCCTTGTATCGGGAACGAAAGAAGAGCTTCTCAGCAATGAAAGGGCAAGGGAAATCTATTTTGGCCGTGACTTCGGAAAGGAGTAAGGATGCAGCAAGGCTTGAAACTCCAGATAGCAGCAAAGCAGCAGCTGAAGATATCCACACAGCTGGTTGCGACTATGGAGACCCTTGCCGCGAGCAATGAAGAACTCCGCGAAAAGATAAAGAATGAAGCGGAAAGCAATCCCGTCATAAAAGTTGTTGAAAGGACCCCATCCTACTCTGAATTCAGTGATAGATACATAGCTTCATCGGGCAAGCGGGATGATTACTCCGACACGGAGCCATACGACCCCGACGACAGCAGACATAACTGGATTGAGGGAATGGTCTCTGTCGGAGAGTCCCTTGAAGAGCACCTTCTGAAACAGCTCGGGGAAATTGATACCGATGACAGGACAAGGGAAGCAGCTGAAATCATCATCACAGCCCTGGACAAGAATGGATTCCTGCCAGCCTCTCCCCTCATGATACTCCCGGAAAAGCTCTGGGACAGGCAGGAGGATGCGCTTGCGATAGTCCAGGCCATGGATCCTGCAGGCGTCGGTGCAGCGGACTGGAGGGAAAGCCTTATACTCCAGGCAAAGGACAAGGGGCTGAAAGGAAAAGAACTGAGGATATTCTCAGAGCTTGTCCTCGACTGTCTGGATAACCTCAGACAGGGAAAGATAGCAGCCATAGCAAAGCAGCTGAGGACCGATGAGGAGGAGATTCTTGCCCTTTCGGACTTCCTGAAGACGCTCACCCCATTTCCAGGCCGGGAATACAGCTCTGACTGGGATCAGTACATAATACCTGACATCTCCATAAAGAAGGAAGGCGATGTGCTTCGGCTGAGAATCAACAGCGATGCGCTGCCTTCCGTAGAACTCGACCCGGAGTATACAGAGATGCTTTCTGAGCTTAAGAAGGACGGGGACAACAAAGATGCTTCCAAATTCCTCAAAGAGAAGATATCCTCGGCTGAGAGCCTGATTTCCCAGCTGGAAGCAAGAACGACTGCGCTTGAGAAGCTAGGCGCGATGCTTATGGATAAACAGCAGGACTTCTTCCTCTATGGACCGCTCCATCTCAAGGGTCTGACAATGAAGGAAGCCGCTGAGATCATAGGTGTCCATGAAGCCACTGTCAGCCGCATAGCGAACTCCAAGTATATCGATACGGACTGGGGCATCTATCCTATAAGAAGCCTGTTCTCGAATACAGTTGCGTCCGCGGATGGACAGAATATATCGAAAAATGCAGTCAAGGAGATGATCAGGAATATCATCAGCGAGAATGAGACAGGGAAGCCACTCTCCGACCAGAAGATCAGCGACATACTCAAGGAGCGCGGCATAACTGCGGCGCGGAGGACCGTAAGCAAATACAGGAAGGAACTGAATATCGATTCATCATTCGAAAGAGAAAAATAAGTCTGATTGTTTTTGTTCAAGATTCCTTTTGTTAGATCGGATAAGCTAGGGTACAATATAAGCATCAAAGGAAAAGGAGGAATTTATGAATCTTACGTTCAGAGGTATCGGTTTCACCCCAGATGATGAAGACAGAGAATTCCTTGATAAGAAGCTGAAGAAGC
>CALXLE010000028.1 GCA_944389115.1 uncultured Spirochaetaceae bacterium | reverse complement strand
AGCTCCATATCCGGATCGGCATCCTTTGGCTTCCTGCCGCGCGGCTGGCCTCCGGGGACCTTCTTCCCTCTCTTCTCTTCCATGAATGCATTATCCCCCAATTCGAGGTACTCTGCATACCATGCCCGGGCAGAGCTTTTGTTGATGCCGTAGATTATCGATACGTTCCTCAGCGAATCATGGCTCTCCAGTGCATACCGAACGACCTCAAGCTTGAATTCCCTTGAGTATGAATATTTCTGATACCCCTTGGACAATGATTCATATCCATGCCTACGGGCCCTGGCGACAAGCAGATTGACTGTCTCCTTATTGAGACAGTATCGAGTGCATATCTCCGATACTGTGTGCCCGCCTTCAATGATGCTTTTCGCTATTTCCAGCTTCTGTTCATCTGTAAGTTTCATGAATTTACCCCTTCCATTGAACTTCTGTCCAACAAAAGGGGTTCACATCACATTTTGCGACGGTCTCCGAATGAAGCGCCTTTGTTATAGGATCTCAGTATGTATATGAGATGCCGACAAATGGTGTAAGGAAGAATCCGGATATGTCCGCTGACTGTGACTGTGTCTGGTTTTCGCCATTGACAGTGCCTGAAACCGTCATGAGAGCATATACAGGTCCTCCTACCATCAATCCCGCATCAAGTCTGATGCAGTCGAATAAAGTAAAATCCACGGAAGCCTTTCCATATATCTCAAGATCAAATTCGGATGTGCTTACCTGTATACCGCTATATGATGCACTATCACCAATCCATGTTCCCCGAAGACCTATGCCTGCTGAAATACCAAGAAAATCAGAAAATTCATATCTGTATCCAGGACCAAGGTAGAATGCCAAACCAACTGGTGCATTCTCTATGGATTGAGTAACATTTCCGGACCACATATTCAGCGAGAAAAGCGCTCCGATTCCGTAATCGATTCCAAAACCGTGATTGTCACCAAAATAGTTCGATCCATCAAACATAAGATAGAATCTTGTCATTCCTGTGTTGTCAGGAAGAGCCTGTCCTGATGCCTTGGTCAGCCAATAGGATTCAGGGGCAATTGATATTCCTATGGAACTGTCATGGGCAGCCAGCATAGTAATTGAAATCAGAAGCATTGCAAAAACCAATAGAATTCTTTTCATAATATCCACCTTATAAAAAATAATAACATATATTGAATTGATAAAATAAGAGGAAATATATGCCAACAATAAATAATTATAGAGATGAATAAAAGCAATAATACATCAGATGACAAGAAATCTACTGATGTGCAGTACTATCAATCTGAGGTACTGTACTTGAGCTATCAATTTTTTATTGATGGGGCGGTTTCCAATCAGACACTGTCCCGATTCTGGAATCTGATTTTAATGAATATCTATTTTTATGTTCTGACGTGATTTCTTCAATGTATGAATGCCAGGCAGTAGACCTCAAAAATAGAGAATATACAAGTTATTTTATATTGCATAATGAATTAAAAACTTTATTCCAATTTTATCAAATACGTTATTGACATTAACCTGACTTTCAGGTTTAATACCATTGTTCTTATGGAGAGGTTCCCGAGCGGTCAAAGGGGGCAGACTGTAAATCTGTTGGCTTAGCCTTCGAAGGTCCGAATCCTTCTCTCTCCATGAAAGCCATATACAGGAGCTTAGGCTTGAGTATATGGCTTTATTTTTTGAATATTGAAACTGGCAAAGGGAGCTGAGGTTCGAAAACAGCTTGCCCGGGAACTAGGCAGAGATCGAGTCCGCAAGATCAAACACTATAACGGCATTCCTGTAGCATTCAGTTGCTCTTGATGGCCTGCACTCTATCAATAGGACAGTAAAACAGTTTTTTATTTTTAAGTACTTATTTATCTAGATAGATCTGTGCTTGCGTGATATCTCCGCTTATATCCACATAAAATCATATAAGTATTTCCACGAAACAATTCCTTGGTTTCTATGAGATTGTCCAATATAGGTTCTATAATATGTTCATATTTGAAGAGGAGCGTATTTTGAAATGATCAGAAAGCTTTTCACTATACTTGTTGCCTTGATTCTACCTGTCTGTCTCTATTCCTCATCTGGCTGGCTTATAGGCGTCGAAGGAGGATATAGCTACAGCCTTATCAATACATCAACTGGCTGGAGCGGAACTTATATTGACAATGGTCATGGGTTCGATGCTGCTGCGATTGCAGAGTACAGGGTAAACGACTATTTCTCTGTGACAGGAGGAATAAGGTATATCATGAAAAGCTCTGGTTATTATAAGGAGAATTCAAGCGGTGCAATGGTCGATGATTATATTAAGATGCACCATATGCTTGAGTTCCCTTTGACACTGAGGCTCTCTGCCGAAATCGGTGATTTTAGGCTCTATGCAGGAGCAGGCGGATATGTAGGTGTAAGGCTCTTCGATGTCCATGCCGGATACAGCGAGAGCCTCACATTCAATAGCAATGGGAATAAAATATACGAAGGTTATTACGAGCATCTGAGCATCGGAGAAAGCGGAAATCTCTTTGATGCTGGAATCATTGCGGAAGCAGGTGTCATGTATCGTCTGAATGAGCTTGGATATCTCTATGGCAGCTTCAGATACCAGTTCGGGCTTACAAGCCTTGAGAAGGATTACCGTCTCGCAGCCCATACATACTTCAGCAATCTTAGCTTTGATGTCGGGTTCATGTTCAATATTCAGAGAGGTGAGGAATGAAGGTATTAAGGAATATCATACTGCCAGCTGTCATACTCATCCTTGCAGTCTCCTGCCTGCCGCAGTCAGATCTCTCAAGGGATTTCGGTGAGCTTAAGACGTGGAGCGATGTATTCGATATCTTCTGGAAAAGGATGAGCACGAACTATCTTTTCTGGAATCTCGATTATGATAATGGCCTTGGATGGGATGCTGTCTATGATGAGTACAAGCAGGAATTCGACAAGCTTGGCAATGTCATTGATTCCATGAGGTCTGCCGCAGAGCAGAAGGAGAATACAGAGAGCGCTTACAGACTTTTCTATGAGATCGCAAAGAACCTATCAGATGGCCATTTTGCCCTGAAGCTTACCGATACAGATGGTAATGGCATCTTGATCGGTCTTCTGGATTACAGGGTGATGTCCAGGCTCGGATACAGCGATGATGATATCCTGGATTACTTCACTGGAGACGATGATACCAAGAACAGCAGCAGGTATAGCACATTCAACGAATCTAAGGAGGAAAACACACCGCACATAGCAGAATATGTCTTCGGGATAGACAGAACGAAGTCCGGGATATATGACACTCATGGAATCCACGGATTCTCAAGCATGGAATACTATTACGATCCTGGCAACAATGATTTCTCCATACTTCTTGGCAGGAACAGCGATGGTATCGTCTATTTCAGTTTAAGTTCATTCTTTTTCTCATCATATATTAGTACTAAGGGACCGGAAGCTGATGCTCTGCGTATTGCAAGACAGTTCCTGGAGCTGATTGCCGATCCAGAGACATCTGGCGTGATTATTGATATAAGGGGCAATGGTGGAGGAGCTGTATATGATCTCTCAGTCCTCTGGAGCGGTTTCATGAGAGAGGGCGTTGATACTATCAAGATAGCGGAGACAAGAAGGAAAGCAGGTGAGGGAAGAACCGATTACGGAGCCTGGCTTGATTTATCCATAACAAAACCGGAGATTCTGGAGAATGCTTATCATCCGTTCAGCTCCGATGTTCCGATTGCAGTGCTTGTGAACGATAACTGCCTTTCATGTGCCGAGCTGACCTGCCTTACTTTCATGGCATACAGGGATTATCATGGATACAATGTGAAATTCTTCGGAGCGGATACAGGCGGAGGATTCGGAGCCCTGCTCTATGACAGCAATAGTAATGAGCCTATTTCTGAGGATAACTACAATGGTGGGATATCATATGCTGCACCATATATGAATATCCTGTATACACCATATCTTCAGACAAGATACCTGGATGGAAGGAACTTCGAAGGACAAGGAATCCCTGTCAGCGATGAAGGATATATCCCTTATGATTACCAGTCATTCAGCCAGGGTGATGATGCAAGGCTGGAAGCAGCTATTGACTGGCTGGAGTCTACAATGTGATTGTGAAGGTCTCTCCGCAGTGCGGGCATACTGCGGGGATCTCCGTCATATCATCGATTACGGCAGTTCCATCAACAATGTCGATTATGTCCCCATAATCGATTGTATCCAGCCTGATCTGCTGAAGCGAGTAGAACCGCTCATCGAGCTCAGTGGGCTCGGTGAATGTTATTACCTGGGATACACCGGAGTCCTTAAGCTCCGAGGGTTCAATCGCATTCAGGTCTGGCATGATAACCGTCTTTATATCCATCTGCGACCAGAGCGCATACCTGAGAAGATCGGCTGAATACGGCTTTGTAACTACGATCGCAGATTCGCCGTTCTCCCTTACTTTGTATATCCCTGTATTGAGCTGCTCCGCGAGAAGGTCGTTCCATTCCTTGTAATAGAGATCATCATCGAGCTCCAGTGTCTCACCAACTGCATTCATCAGCATATACATTCCATCTGATGATTCAGGAGTGACAATGCTGTATGCCGCAAATAAAGATGACGATGCAACTATGAAAGCAAAGATGGAAATAGCTCTTCTCATACATCTATTGTAGCAGATGCAGGATTATTGTGAATGTCCTTTCATCCTCTCTGCACTATCTTTGCAATATTCACCAAAATCCTTAGACTCTTTATCGATATGTTCTACGATAACGGTCTCAGATTCCAATGCCAGATGTGCAGGTACTGCTGTTCCTCGGAACCCGGGTATGTCTATCTTTCCGATAAGGAGATAGAGGAGGAGGCGGATTATCTTGGTCTTTCCCGTGAAGAGTTCATCAGGAAGTACTGCAGATATGTCGACTGCGGAGAGTACTCCCTTATATCGCTGCAGGAAACATCCGACTACGACTGCATCTTCCTTACGGAGAAGGGATGCGGGATCTATAAGGTTAGGCCGTATCAGTGCAGGCAGTATCCATTCTGGAAGAGCATCATGTCCAGCAAGGAAGCCTGGGAGAACGAGAAGAACTACTGTCCAGGCATAGGAAAGGGGCCGATTATACCGAAAAGAGAGATAGAAAAGCGGATGAAGGATGGCGATCCTCCATTGATGGTATTCAGAAAGAAGTGACGCTTTCGTTTTTTTTCCTTATATTGTTAACTGGAGCCTGTCTTGCCTAGATATACCGATTCGACGATAAATGCGATTAAGTCCCGACTCACGATGAAGGATGTGGTTAATTCCTATATCCCTGTCGTATCCCGTGGTGGACGGTTCTGGGCAAAATGTCCGTTCCATGGCGGTGGAAATGAGAGGACTCCTTCGTTTTCGATAAATGATAAGGATGGATTCTACCATTGCTTCGGCTGCGGTGAGTCAGGTGATATGTTCACATTCGTAATGAAGATGGAGCATCTGACATTCCCCGAGGCTGTTGAGCACCTTGCACAGAAAGCAGGTGTGGAGCTTGAGGTCACATCCGGCAAGACGGAGAAGAAGGACCGGAGCGAGATCGATGCGCTGTACGACCTAAATCAGAGGCTGCAGGGAACATTTCATTATCTGCTTATGTCATCCGACGAGGGAAAGCGTGCAAGGGAATACCTTGAGCGCCGTCACGTGTCCAGTGAGATGATAGAGCGCTTCCAGCTCGGCTATGCCCCTAAAGGTTCATTCTGGCTCCATGATTTCCTGATCTCAAAGGGCTACTCCGATGATCTTTTAAGGAAATCGGGGCTGTTCTCCCAGAATAGCTATCCCTATTCGCTTTTCCAGGAGCGTCTTGTATTTCCTGTCAGAAGCAGACAGGGACGGACGATAGCGTTCTCTGGAAGGGATCTCTCCGGAAGGGAGAATGTTCCCAAATATGTCAATTCACCAGATACCCCAGTATACTCCAAGCGCCATAATTTCTTCGGGCTGTATGAGGCGCTTGATACACTTAAGAAAGGGGATTCACCTGCGCTTCTTGTCGAAGGCAACTTCGATGTCGTATCGATGCATCAGGCAGGTATAACATATGCCGTAGCATCCCTTGGGACGGCGTTCACGGAGGAGCAGGCAGATCTCATAAGCCGCTATGCTTCCCGTGTCGATCTGATGTTCGATAGCGATGAGGCGGGGCAGAAATCCACGGATAAGGCTATAATGATTCTTCAGGGAAAGGGCATTGAGTGCAATGTCCATAGGCTATCAAAGGGAAAGGATGCCTCAGAGATACTCGAAAAGATGGGTGAGGAAGCCCTCAGAAATGATTTTGCACCCTCAGAGACGGCCTTCAGCTATCTTGTAAACAAAGAGCGTGTAAAGTATAATATCAGAACGCCTAGGGGGAAGTCTGACTTCCTGAAGGCGATTTCTCCATTTCTGATGGGTACGCGTTCCAGTGTTGAAAGGGATAGTTATATATCATCGCTTTCCGTTCTGCTATCTGTGCCCGAAGAGACTATCAGGGAGGATCTTGAAGCTGGCGGAGATAGGTTCGGCGGCGAGGAGGCAGACGGAATCGTAGCCGGGAACAGCCCGGACATGAAATTCAATCGTGCATCAGTATCGATAGATCTCTATGCGATGCTCTTCATTGCAAACCATAGGAATCTATTCAGGCAGTATCGCCAGAGGATCAGCTTCGGCGATCTAAGGGATACTGAGGCACAGATAATATACATGGCACTTGAGAATGCCATGAGGAATGACATCACAAGCAGCGAACTGTTTCTTTCGTTAATCTCCGATGAGAGAGCAAGAAATGATGTGGCCACTTCCTTCGAGCTCGATGAGTATCGAAACGGCAAGGTAAGCGCCCTTGATGAAGCAGCGGATAGAATAGCCCTCAGGGGAATGGAAGATCAGCGTGCTGTGCTGTCGAATCAGCTGAGATCATTCTCGGATTCGCTTGACCCGGATCAGATCAGGGAAGCGCTTGAGCGCAAAGCTGAGCTTGATAGGGATATTGCGGCGATGAGAGCGGATCTCTTCAGAAGAACCCGGAGTGAGGAATAATGGCGGAACAGGATTTCAGGAATTCAGCTTTCTACAAGGAGCTTCTTTCTTCAGCGAAGGAGCAGGGAGAGGTCTCCCTTATCGATATCGTATCGGTCATGAAGAAGCATAAGGAT
>CALXLE010000027.1 GCA_944389115.1 uncultured Spirochaetaceae bacterium | reverse complement strand
GTGAGGAATAATGGCGGAACAGGATTTCAGGAATTCAGCTTTCTACAAGGAGCTTCTTTCTTCAGCGAAGGAGCAGGGAGAGGTCTCCCTTATCGATATCGTATCGGTCATGAAGAAGCATAAGGATGCTGCTGTGGATCTTGATGCGGTAATCGAGGCACTGAAGGATGATGGCATACAGTATACCGAGGAATCGGATGAGAGCGAGCCGGATTTCATGTCTGAGCCTTCGGAGGATGATCTCGAGGATTTTTCGGACGATGATGAGTTCTCCGATGAGGATGATGCGTCCTCTGATGATTCGGACGGACCTTCAGACGATGACCTGAAGGACATCGAGGAGGAAGAGGAAGAAGACGAGGAGAATGCTCCGAAGAAGCGTGATGAAGATGATGAGGACGAGGATGAGGACGTAGAGGAAGAGGAAGAGGAGAATATAAACGAATGGAAGGGAACCGATGATGATACGGAGGCCTCTTCCGAGCGCTTTATTGATATCTCATCATTCTCTGAGCACTCTGCGGAGCACAAGACCCATCAGAGCTCATCCCGCTATGATACGTCCCAGGACGATCCTATCAGGCTTTACCTCAAGGAAATAGGCAACGAGAACCTCCTTACTGGCGAGCAGGAGGTTGAGCTTGCCATGCAGATGGAGAAGGGCGCGAAGATCGTCGAATCCGTAATCCGTGAAAGCGGGATACTCATCAAGTTCTTCTCTGATATCATCGAGAAGATGAATATGAAGATCGAAGAGGATACGGAGGAGTCGCTCTCCACAGAGGAGCTCAAGGAATTCCTCTCGATCCAGAAGCGTTATACATCCGCATACAAGGAAGTTCTTGGAAAGGATATCCCGAAGGAGATAAAGGAGTATCTCGACCTTAAGGGAAGGATGCTTCTTGCAGGCGATGCTCCTGAGATATCAAAAGAAGTCCATGAGATGCGCGAGCACCTTCTTGACCAGCTCGGAGGAAAACCGTATGAGTCCTCTCCTCTATATCAGGGGAAGAAGCGCGACGACTTCCAGTCAAGGGAGGAGTGGCTTTCATTCTGCCGTGAGAGAAGCAGGGAAGACAGGATAAGGAAGCTCGAGGAGAAGCTTGACGGCATAAGGCGCGAAGAGGCAGATCTCAACGCAAAGATCGCGAATGAGGTTTCTGCAAAGGACAAGGCCTACCGCCAGGATCATTCAGATATGAAGAGTGCGGAGCTTGAGAAGGAGATCCAGCGCATCCATAGATCCGTAAAGGAAGAGTACAGCGCAAACGAAGCTGAGCTTGCTAAGCGCTACAACGATTTCAGAAAGGAGATGGAGTCCCTGGAGAACGGATCATACATCCCCGTTTCCGATTGGATCACACCCATTGAGATACAGCAGGAAGAGATTGATGACCTGACTGACCTATTCATCAATGCACGTGATAAAATCCTTCTTTGCAATACAAAGAAGAAGGCTTCTGAGGAGCATCTCAAGGTATCATCGACGAAGGAGCTCAGACAGCTCGGACGCGATCTTGCAACAAGATCCAAAGCGCAGGCAATCGAGGAGAATCTCGGAATGACTGCCGATCAGATCAAGGAGGAGATCAAGGAACTTCAGCTTACAGAGAAGGAGCTGCGGACGATTGAGACCGATTTCGAGTGCTCTTCCGAAGATATCATCCAGGCTGTCCGCGATATCCAGGCAGGGCAGAGGATACAGAAGACTGCGAAGGACAGGCTCATTAAGGCAAACCTCCGTCTTGTTGTCTCCATCGCTAAGAAGTATACGAACAGGGGACTGCAGTTCTTCGATCTTGTCCAGGAAGGGAATATCGGCCTGATAAAAGCTGTTGAGAAGTTCGAATATGAGAAGGGCTTCAAGTTCTCGACATATGCCACATGGTGGATCAGACAGGCCATCACCCGATCGATATCCGATCAGGCAAGGACGATAAGGGTACCTGTCCATATGATTGAACAGATCAACAAGGTTGTCAGGGAGTCCAGAGTGCTGATGCAGTCGCTCGGGCGCGAACCGACGGATAAGGAGATCGCAGATCATCTCGGATGGCCAGAGGCGAAGGTTAAGAACGTCAAGTCCGTCGCCCGTGAGCCGATATCGCTTGAGACACCTGTTGGAGAGGAAGAGGATAGCGTGCTTTCGGATTTCATCGAGGATAAGGATGCGGAGAATCCTGCTAACCAGACCTCATTCGTCCTGCTTCAGGATAAGATCCGCGAGCTCCTTTCCACGCTGCCGCAGAGGGAGCAGGAAGTCCTCCGGATGCGCTTCGGACTGGATGATGGCTATGCCCTGACGCTTGAGGAAGTAGGCCTCTACTTCGATGTCACCAGGGAAAGAATCAGGCAGATCGAGGCAAAGGCGCTCAGAAGGCTGCGCCATCCGAAGAGAAGCCGCCAGCTCAAGGACTGGAACTGATATGAAGACTGCAGGAAGCTTTACATTTATATGCTTTCCTGCAATAATCTTCCGAAGGGCTGTCACATGTTGTTTTTGATGGCTTTATCGTAGATGCATAGAGTAATTTGAGGAGATAGAAGGATATGGGTGATAATGACAAGCTTGAATGCCTGAGGGAGCTCCAGAAGGTTCTCAGCGAGAAGTTCGATCTTGAGATACAGGCGGAGACACTGCCTGCTGATCTCAGAAAGGAAGAGTCTCTTCTCAAGGAGGCCAACGAGAGATATCTTGAGCTCAATGAAAGCTTCAAGAATGTCACCGACGAGGTGAAGTCACTATCCATAAGATATGAGGATGCCTTCAATACAAGAACTGGCTATGAGAAGCAGATGGAGTACCTCAACACACAGAGAGAGTACGAAGCGCTTTCAAAGCAGCTTGATGAGGCAAGGATCCAGGAAGCTACTCTTCTCAAGCAGCGCACGTCGAAGACACAGGAGCTTGAGAGACTTCAGAGTGAGCTTCAGGCTCAGGAAGCTGTCTGCGATGAGATAAAGGCAAAGGTTGAGGAAGAGCGTTCCAAAATCCAGTCGAAGCTTGATGAGATCGAAAAGGGAATCATCGAGAAGGAAGCAGACTGTGAGAGAATCAAAGGAGAGACAATCTCTGAAGAGCTCTATGCGAAGTTCTGCAATATCGTGAGGAAGAAGAAGGGTCTTGGAATTGTACCGGTTCATGGTCAGGTCTGCATGGGCTGTGATAGGGTGCTTCCTATGCAGTTTGTCATCGACCTCAGGCTGAAGCAGCAGTCGAATGAGATTGAGTACTGCCCGTACTGCTCCAGGATTATCTACTATGAGGAACTTCCCGAGGATATCGAGAAGAACTATATCTTCGAGCAGCTTGAGCCGTCGAAGGGCGAAGGCAAGAGCAGCGGAGAAGGGGAAAGCCAGAAGTCCGATTCTGATAGCTACGACGAGTCTATGGGAATGGGCGAAGGTTTCGAGGATTTCTGATAGGACTATTTCCAGGTTCTGGAAGCAATCGCCGAAAGGAGGAAAGTCCGGGCTCCACAGGACAATGGTGCTGGTTAACGGCCAGGAGCGGCAACGCTACGGAAAGTGCAGCAGAGAACAGACCGCCTACGGGCAAGGGTGAAACGGCAGTGTAAGAGACTACCGCCTGGACAGTGATGGACAGGGCATGGCAAACCCCACCAGGAGCAAGGCCAAGTATGCAGTAGGCTTGTCCGGCTATTACTGCGGGTAGGCTGCTTGAGCGGCAGGGTAACCTTCCGCCTAGATAGATGATTGCATAAACAGAACCCGGCTTATCCAGGACCTGGTTTATTTTAGGAGGCACTATGAGAAGATTCATCGCATTTCTTCTGATTGTGCCTCTTTTCATTTCTTCATGCTCCAAGGCAGAGACGCCAGAAAGCCTGTACAGCAATGGAATGTACATAGAGGCAATTGCCCTTGCCGACTCAATTCTCAGCAGTAGCCTTGATTATGAAGCACTTTACTACAAAGCAGCATCATACTTCAGCCTGAAAGTCAGAGGGGAGGCAGAGGAGGCTGCCACGCTCTATCTGCTTCTTGACTCCGATGGAGAATTCCGGAATGAGGCGCTGTATATCATATTCCTTACCGGCTCTGACAATAAATCGATAAAGGCAGGCGAGGAACTTAGAATGACAGCTGGACTGAGCCATAGTTCGCTTGTCAGGCTCTGCTTCCTTTATGCATATAATGACATGGATGCTGAATTCTCTCGTCTGTACAGGGAAATCCGTGGAGAGCTTACCGATGAGGAGAATGCATTCCTCCTCATCGCTGAGGACAGAGACCTCTCTATGATATTCATGGCGCTCGATAGTCTTCTGGAGGACGGGATAGACCCCTCTGATGAGCTTCTGGAAGCGGCAGAGAAGAGATTCAATGAGAAAGGACAGCTTGATCTCTTCCAGTCATATGTATCATCACGCGGGATTGCTTTCACCACCGTCGTCTGAGAAATAGCCTGAATACATCATTTCGAGTCCTATACGGTTGATAGCCTTGCTTACAGCTTCAGGAAGAAGCTTTGCATCGCTTCCATTACCTTCCAGTGCCCGGAGCTTCTCTCCGTAGTATGACATTGGCTGGAATCGGTTGAGGTTCTCGAGCTGGATTCCATTCCCATCTATTCCATGGCAGAAACTGAACCGGTTCACTCCGTTCTTATCCGAAGAGCATGCGGAGAGGAACATCCTGCAGATCAGAGGACGGACCGGATAGATCGTACAGTGATGATCTGCATCATGAAGATCATACAAAGGGCATCCATCTCCATTCCCAGATTCAAGCCGATCCATCAATGCATCTTTTTCCTTGGAACAAAGGATGTATGCTGCGATAAGAAGAGCCTCCGATCTTGTGATATCCGGAATGAAATGCTCACAGCAGGATCCGCAGCCTGAAGGGCAGTGGATTCCATACTCCGCCATAAAGCGTGTGAAATCTGGCTGGCATTTATCAAAATAATCCCTTATTGCTTTCAGTTCCGCGGCAATCCCAAGCCCCTTCAGGGAAGGAAGCAGATCATCGATTATTTCCATGGAAAGTGATTATCATCAGATGAGTTCCTTAGTTCAAGCAAAGAAATGTAAATTCTCTGTGTATTTCTCAGTTCTCTCTCTTGATTTCATCCCATAGCTGGTTCATTTCAGCCACATGGTCCTTATCAAGGGGAATACCACGCTCCTGTGCCATATCAAAAAGGGATTGGAACCTCTTCATAACCTTTTCATTCGTCCTGAATAGGGCTGTGTTTGGCCTGATCTTCAGGAATCTTGATAGGTTGATGACAGAGAAGAGCAGATCCCCGATCTCAAGCTCCGTATCATCCATATTCCCGGAAGTTATCGCATCCTTCACTTCCTGGAGCTCTTCCTCAATCTTCGCTATAACGCCCTCTGTGCTCTCCCAATCAAAACCGACCTTCTTAAGCTTCTTCTGGATCTCGTATGCCTTCTCAAGAGGAGGGAGCGAAGAGGGGATATGCGAGAAGAAATCAGAGGCTTTGTCCTTATGTCCTTCCACATTCTCCTTTACGCTGTTCCAGAGCGACAGAACCTCATCGGGATTGTCTGCTTTCTCCTCGCCGAATACATGGGGATGGCGGCGGATAAGCTTGTCGGAGACCTCATTAAGCGCATCGATGGGAGAGAACTCTCCCGCTTCTTCATGTATCCTGAGATTCATGAAGACATTTATCATGACATCCCCGATCTCCTCACGCTCTGATGGGATATCATTCTTTATCACACCATCAAGATACTCATAGCTCTCGTCAATCATCGACTCAGTCGTTGTCTTGTTGGTCTGCTTCCTGTCCCATGGACATCCACCGGGAGCCCTCAATATCGTGATTATCGTATAGAGCCTGTCTACCGCATCCTGGAATGAATTCTGATGTTCTCTGAAATTCTCAATCATAGCACGATGATAGCACCAGATTGATATCTATGATAATCTACCGATATGAGAAGATTCCTGCTTGTAATGATTATTCCATTCCTCTTCGCTTCATGCTGGGATACATCAATGACACCGACACCTCTGGATCCGCTTACAGAGCAGCGCATCTTCAGGTCATCGATTCAGTCTGCAAACAACTTCGGTCATGGATATTTCACGCTGTCCGTTCCATCAGCATCTTTGAATCAGAATGAGGATACTGTTACAGATGATGGAGAGGTAATCCCGGCAGAGCCTGTTGAGATGACATATGCGATAATGACAATAGGCCGGACAGCATCGGAGTCACCTAAAGAGTTCAGGATAGAATCTGGCATGGATGATGTCGTGATATACGACAATAATACAGATGAAACAATTCTCACAAGTTCCTTCAATGATGAAAGCAGAGCAGTTTTCAGATTTGACTGGGAATACAGCAATGAACTCTGGAATCTCCGCTCAGGCAGCACAGAAATAATAAGCGACCTGGCACTTGGTGATGGCACGAATGTTTCAATCATCACCTCGGAATATACCAGGGATGATGCAGTTGCCGGAGATGATGGTGTCATATCTCCTGAGCCGTATCCTACTGGCCTCCGGCTCGATGCAGTCTATAACTACTTCGATAATAACTGATTGCTTGCTGTATCAAGATCCTGATTCAGATTTTCTGCTCATTAAGTTATAGTTTCGTTCAGGAAACGGGGAGTAACAATATAATTCACAATAATGAACATTTAAAGTATCATATCTTTGAAGAGGGTAGGGCATATGAGATTATTTAAGCTTCTTGCATTGATTGCGTTTTCCGCTGCATTGCTTTCATCATGTCTTGTGCTCGATGATGATCCGTATGATTACTACTATTATCCCACGGATGTCGTCTATGTAGATACACGGCCTCCTAGAAGACCTTTACCGCCTCCAAGGCCGCATCATCCTGAGCCTAGACCGCATAGAGACTATCATGAACCTTCAATCTATTATAATGCGGATACAGACGATCTCATAGTTTTCTAAGACAATAATGCAGGGTTTATCCCTGCATTATTTTTAAATAACTGTTAATAGTAATAAATTTTAATCTAAAATATTAAACATATTAAAATGCTTATATAGCTTATTATTTTAAAAGATTTGAATATATTAAAATATCTAATATATAAGATAACAAAAAATTTGAAACCTGTGAGTCAACAACAGAAAGGCTATTAAAATGATCTGAATCCAGAGGATTCTGTATCTATGGATAGTAATTTAAGTGAATTGCATGTCAAAATATATCCTAATTGACAGAATATACATTATATCCATTAAAACCCCGAGATTTTAAAGGGAAATTATCGAGCGGATCAAGATGATTTCCACGCAGGCAGATAGAACATCACTTATAAATTTGTAATTCCTTTCAATGTAATTAGTTATGATAAAAATTATTAGTAATTAAGTTTCTTTGCAAAATATTTTAATTCCTTATATTGCATTAAATTAAATTTTTCATTGTTTCTATTGCAAAGAACAGAATCCTGCAGGATCGCATATTATCTCAGCTTTTTCATTGCAATATTAACCCAACTTTCGGTGATATTTGTAATCTAATATATTAATATGTATATATTGTATAAACTATTTAATAGCTTTTATAGTTTATAAATTTTCATTGTAATTAATATATTAATATGTAAAGTATTCTAGTGAAAAATTTTGCTTCTATATATAGTAATTCAATCTATATAAAAGGAGCAGGGAGGAAGACATTTCTTCCCTTCCCCTGCTCTCCTCAGATAATTCTGTTTCTATTAATGAAGATCATCGAATACTACGAGATCTACAGGTGTTCTTGCCATTCTTGCAACCTGCGTATCCAGAAGCGTGATATTCTCTCCGAACTCTTCTATGAACGATTCCTTATGCTCTTCTGGGAATGTTGTCTGGGCTTCCATCATAGGCTGCTTCGATAGATTGATTATATAGTTATATATATCCGTTACATTGAGCCTGGATGAACCCGATGCAATGTACTTACCGCTTTCCTCATCGTATGACAACGCCTGCGTCGCAAAATCAATAAATGGAGCCCATACACTGCGGGTTACATCGCCGAACATGTATTCACTCTGGTCGATTGTTGCGGCAGTCAGGACCCATAGATTCCCGTTTCCGGTCTTTGATGAATCAAGCTGCAGTGCAAATGCATTCCCGATAGCCTTTGCAACGGAGAATGTAACATCCAGGCTTCCTGGTTCATTCCCTTCTTCCACGCTATTGGAAATTTTCAGGCCATCTGCCATCGTACCATCAGCAAGCTCTGCAATAGCGCCAGAGTGGCATGCATTGATTACCATGAGCACATTGCACCCAATTTCTGAGAAGAGTCCGCTTAACGTAGATGGCAGAAGATACTCCATCGGAGCTTCTGCGTTTTCCGGGTTATAGAAGCAAAGAGCTCCCATATTTTCAATGTTATTCTTGTCCTCGGCGCCATGGCCGCTGAAAAAGAAAAGGAATAAATCATTGCTGTCTGCATTCTCGTGCACATTACGCAGAGCAGGAACGACATCATCCAATAGAGTCCACTTCCCTCTTGTTCCGGAATCACTGGATGATGTCTTTGTATAGAATACCCCGTGATCCTCCTGGAATATTACCTCATTGATCTCATCGAAGCCGGAATGCCCATTATTATAGAGTTCTTCGACAGCAGCAAGAAAATCAAGGTTATTAATCACAGGCAGGCTGTATGTCTCTCCTTCGCCATATGTAAAAACCGAGCTCACAATATACAATGTTCTTGGATTTCCCTCACCAACGGAAGGCTCAACTGCGCAAGACACAGCAAGAAGGCATATAAGGATAGATAGAAGCAATATTTTCTTCATCTGTCAGCTCCTGTATCGAACATAAGTGTGAACATGACCTTCGTATCAAGCGTTATCTCATCTTTTCCTCCATGGACAGAGAGAGGAATCTGGATCATGAAATTATCTGTCAGGGCAAATGCTGGTGTTATTGTCCCTCCAAAGTTCCATGCGCCAGCATGTTCCTTGTTATACCATCTGAAGAGCATATCGCCAGATGCATAGAGCCTGAACCAGTCTGTGAATCCATATCCATATTCCACAGACAGCATGAAGTTCTGTCTTGTATTGACCATCGTTGATCCCACAACAGATGTCTCTCCTATATACTCATAGGAAAAAGGAATTGAGATGTAATGATTGTCTACACGCATCGCAAGGATATCAAGCTCAGCAGCAACAGCAAATGCCGGTCTGAACCCCTTGATCCCTCCGTAATTGCCATTGTAGTAATTGACGCTATTAAGTCCGAAACCACCGCTGAGGGATGGAGTCCATGCCACTGATGCTGAAACAGTAGATGAAAGAACTACAAGCACAATGGCGGATACAATAAGCTTTTTTATCAATTTTAGCTCCTTTCTTTCTCAATCTGAGAAAACTATAAGATCAACAGGTGTAAGCGCCTGATTGATTATCTGCATATTATTCACTTGGAGTCCTCCCACTATGGGAGCATCGGTATCGATTCCCTTATGTTGTTCGACAGCACATATCTCCGATGCACCATCATCCGGATACAGCAGGAGGAACATGGGATAACAATCTGCCGTCTATGATCCAACCTTCAAGGCCCTACCCGGAACATTTCCGAAGCATGCTCTATGAGTATCCTCAGCAGCATTGCCATATATGAATGCTGCTGAAAAGCCTCTGGTCAGTCATAACAATTACAGAATAATTATTGCTCCCTCATCCTGTTATGGATTTTAGCATCCATTGTTTCCTGTGCATAGCAAAAGGAAGCGGCAATGCAAGAATATATAGTTAGATTGAGAAGTTCGTCACCTCTGTAAGCTCTATTGTCGATACTGTCGTATAACCTTCAAAAAGATATGTGCATGACACATAGAGATAGACCCTTGGGTCCATGAAGTTTGATGCAGGATCATCCTCGTCGGAGAATTCTCGGACCTCTCCATTGTCATTCCTGCCAATATAATTTGTGATACCGTTCTGAAAAGCATCTCCATTGAATCTCAGCAGATCGTATTCCATTTGCTTTTCAGTCCCTTCGTTTATTGTAAGATGAATATAGTTCTCTCCAGATCCTGAGGAGACCATTTCCGCTGAGTATGTGGCATGCTTGAGATAGCTTGAGCCAATGCTCTCATCAGCATCGAGATACATATCGATGCTGTTCGGGAACACAGGCCGCTGGCCTGTCTCTGCATTGACGAACTCATACAGCCCGACGGATGTTGTCTCATCATTGCTTGTAGTGATCGTAACAGAATCTGAGGCAATAGGCTCGGAATCGGTAAGGCTTCTTACTGGTACATACTTTGATGAATAAGCCGAACTGAACGTCGATGCCATATTGTATCCGCTGAGACCGCTTGCCGATGAGATTGCATAATAGAAATGCAGCACAGGTGTTCCCGAAAGCGGAGTAAGCTGAACAGTCCTATCGCTTCCGAGATCGCGGTCATAGTATGTATAGCTGAGATTGAATTCCAGCTGGCTGGAGGAAATCCTATACTCCTCATTCCTATCCCAGACAAACATCCTGGGCATGCCACAGCCTAACAGGGAAAGAAAAAAAAGAACAGCAATGAAGATAAAGGATTTTCTATTCCTCCCCACTGCTGTCCTCCTGATAAAGAATTCATCCAAATGGATTAGTTCATTGAAATAAGATGAGACTGAGCAAGTCTTGCATATTCGCTTACTGTTCCGTTCTCTGTCATGAGATAAAGACCAGTGAGCTGCTCGAATGATGCCTTTGCGAGCTCTGTTTCACCCATAGCCTCATAAAGCCTTCCCGCATTGAAAAGTGCCTTTGGAGCATATGCGGAATCTGTCCCGAATGTATCGAAGACATAGTTGTAAAGCTCAAGTGCCTTAGCCTGATCCCCAAGGTTATCATAGCAGGCAGCTTCATTCATGATAGCAACCTCTGCAAGATAGCTTCCGCTCTGTGCATCGGCTACAGCCCTGTAATGATCTGCTGCTTCCTGATAATTCTCCTGGGAGAAAGCGAGATCAGCAAGCAGAAGCTCTGCCTTTGCTCCCGGATACTCATCAAGAGATGAGGAGGCAATAAGAGCATCTGCAGACTTGATGAATTCATCAGCTGTGCTCTGATATGCTTCATCATCAGCGGACATAAGAGAGAGCGAAGAGTACTGAGCCTCAAGATCGAGAAGACTATTGAACTTCTTCTCGGAAGCGCTCTGCATCACTGTCAGGGCAACAGCCAGCACAATGATAAGCACGATGACAAGCGCAGCAATTGCAACCAGAAGCTTTGCATGTCGTCCGATAAAATCATTGAGCTTTGATGATATCTTCTGCGAGGCTGTAAGATTAACTTCCTTTTCCTTCATTTCTACCTCGAAACAAAAGCATCTGCGGGCTCAGACCCGCAGAATGGCTTTCTTACTCCTCGTCGCTCTTTGCCTTAAGCATATCGGCAAACGGGTTGTAGGTATCATCCTCTTCCTTGTCATCTGCCATATACTTAGCCATCTCGGACTCCTGTGAGCGTCTGATCATCTCCTTGATGGAGAGACTGAGCTTCTGAGCCTGAGGATTGATATCAACAACCATAGCTGTGATAGGCTCGCCTACCTTAGCCTTATAGGACTCAAGAACCTCATCCTTGTACTCATCATCTGGTCCAACGAGGTTGTACTTCGAGATAAGACCCTCGATGTCACCAAGAACCTTGACGAATACACCGAAATCAGTAACGGAAGAGATTGTTCCCTGGATTGTCGAATACTTCGGATAGTCCTTCTTCAGTGTGCTCCATGGATTGCCCTCGAGCTGCTTTACGGAAAGCCTTACCCTTCTGTTCTCTGGCTCTACGCGGGAAACAACGACCTCAACCATGTCTCCTTCCTTGCAGAACTGATCCATGCTCTTGATCTTCTTTGTCCATGAGATGTCGTCGATGTGGAGGAATCCGTCAATACCGTCCTCAAGGTTGATGAACGCACCGCTGTTGGTAACCTTCACAACCGGGCCGCTTACGACCTTTCCTACAGGATAGCGGTCATTGATCGTATCCCAGGGATTATCCTGAAGCTGCTTGAGCCCAAGTGAAACCCTCTTCTTGTCGAGATCATAGCCAAGGATCTTTGCCTCTACGACATCGCCGATGCTGACGATATCCTTAGGATTTGTGATCCTCTTTGTCCATGAAAGCTCAGAGATATGCGCAAGGCCCTCAATGCCAGGCTCAAGCTCGATGAACACACCGAACGATGTGATCTTCGTAACTGGCTTCTTGATTACATCGCCAACCTGATACCTCTCCTCGAACGTTGTCCAGGGATCCGGTGTCATGTGCTTGAGAGAGAGATTGATCTTCTGTGTCTCCGGATCGATGTTGATCAGGCGGAGCTGGACAATCTGTCCCTTCTTCACGAAATCCTTTGGCCTTGTGACATGGCCCCAGGACATGTCGTTGATATGAAGAAGACCATCGAAGCCACCAAGATCGATGAATGCACCGAATGATGTGAAGGACTTGACCTCTCCCTGTACGACATCTCCAATCTGGACTGTCTGGAAGAATGCATCCTTATTCTCCTTGATCTTCTTCTCTAGGTACTCACGGCGGGAAACAACGCTCTTGAGCTTTGTTCCTGCATGGAATTTATCGATTACGAAATAGTCCGTCTTCCCGATAAGTGTCTCAGGATCCTCGACACGGACTATATCAGCCTTAGAAAGCGGGCAGAAGCCTTTATAGTCAGCACCAAGATCGACCTCATAGCCTCCCTTGATGACCTTTGCGAATTTTCCAAGGACAGGTGTTCTATCCTCGGCTGCTTTCCTGAGGATCTCCGTCCTTTCCTTTGCCTCAGCTCTCTTCTTGGATACGACAACCTGTCCACGTCCATCATCGAGCTTGACAATTGTAACGGCTACTTTGTCTCCAAGCTTAGGCAGTTCCATGAATTCGTCTACAGGGATCTTTCCTTCGCTCTTATAGCCGATATCAACTAAAACTGATTCGTCATTTGTCTGTACAACAGTACCGGTTACGATCTGACCGACTTCCAATTCGGGAATTGACATAAGATGCTGCTGCAGATAGGACTGCTTTTCAGTCATCTGAGTTTCATTTTCCACTTCTCTGCTCCTACCAACTGAATATACTACTCCGGAGTGCTCCGTATAGCGTTAACAACTTTCTCACAAACTTGACTTATAGTCAACATAGAAGTATCTATTACCAAAGCACCTGGAGCGATTTTAAGAGCGCCATCAGCCTTCTCGATATCCATCTTATCGCGGGCCATAATTGCCTTCAGGACTTCCTCATAATCGGTACCCGGCTGATCCTTCACACGGCGAGCTGCCCTGATCTCCGGAGACGCATCGAAATAGAACTTGCATTCGGCATCTGGGAAGATGACAGTGGTCGTATCCCGTCCCTCTGTCACGATATCCAGACCTTCGGCGATCTTCCTTACGCTTGTATTGACCAGCTGTCTGATTCTCGGGTCCGAGGAAACCTGGGAGCAGTATCTGTCGACATCGGGCGTATGGAGCCTTCCCTCCTCATCCTTTCCATCGATGCAGATCGACCCATTCTGGACTGTCAGTCTTATTCTCTCCGCATTCTCAAGGACCTTATCCCTATCCAGCGGATTGATTCCCCTGTCCAGAGCCGACAGCGTATAGGCTCTGTAGAATGAACCTGTGTTGAGGAAATAGAAGCCGAGCTTCCCTGCGACCATCCTTGCTATTGTGCTCTTACCGGATCCCGCCGGCCCGTCAATTGCGACGACCATTCCTTCCATTCCCCCTTGAGTTGCCCCTGCCGGAGAGCAGAGCATCGACCTCTTCCCTTCTCAGGTCCCTCCATTCACCAGGCTGGAGATCTCCGAGCTCGACGCCGCCTACCCTGATTCTCGTCAGGGATTTTACATCGTAGCCGAGATAGGAGAAGATCTTCCTTATCTCCCTGTTCTTGCCTTCGATCAGCGTAATGCGCACGAACTGCCTCGTCCTTGGCATGAGGTCATAACGCTTGATTCTGTAAGGCCTTGGCATATCAATATATATGCCATCGAGAGCTCTATTGAGATCGTCAATCGAAACATCCCTGTCAAGCTTGACGATATACTCCTTCTCCACCTCATATTTTGGATGCATCATCCTGTTGGCGAAATCCCCATCATTCGTGAAGATGATAAGTCCATTGGAATCTTTATCCAGGCGTCCTACATTGAAAAGCAGCCTGTTGTCCCTGATTCCAATAAGATCTCTTGCATACTTCTCCTCATTCGGGTCGAAGTTGGTGCATACATAGCCTCGTGGTTTGTTCAGGGCAATATAATAGAGCTTATCCGCAGGCTCGATAGTCTCCGTATCGACCTGGACGACATCATCCGGACCGACCTTCACACCCATCTCGCGGATAACCTTGTTGTTTACCATGACATGGCCTTCACGGATGAGTTCCTCGCAGGCCCTCCTCGAGCCTACTCCGCACTTTGCCATATATGCCTGCAGTCTTATAGGATAGAAATCATTGTCTTTCATACGCATCTCCACTCATTCTTCATCATCACCGAGAAGGTCCTCACCATTCTCCTCTCCGCTATCGCCGCTTTCGAACCTCATCCTGTCTATCTCCGAAAGCCTCGGAAGATCCTGTATCGACTGGAGGTTGAACTCATAGAGGAATTTCCTTGTTGTGTAGTACAGACAAGGATGCCCTGGAACATCCTTCCTTCCCCTGACCATTATATACTCCCTGTCCCTGAGGAGCTTGACGATTGTATCGGAGCCTACACCCCTGATCTCCTCAATCTCGCGCCTCGTTATCGGCTGCCCATACGCAACGATAGCAAGCGTCTCCATTGCTGCCCTCGAAAGCCTCCTGTCAACCTTCCGGCCATAGCTCTGCCTAAGCTGTGGAAAGAGATCCGGAGCGGGCATGAAGGAATAGAGCTCATCCTCCTCTGTCAGTATAAGGCCGCTCCCACGCTCTGCGTAGTTCTCCCTAAGCTCCTGCAGGGCATCCTCGACCGTGTCGGGGCGGAGACTCGTAAGATCGCAGAGCCTCTCCATCGATGTCGGTTCATTCTCGATGAAAAGCACGACCTCGATAAGCCTTGCCTCCTCGCTTAGCATCGCGCTCGCTTTCCTACTCCTCATCATCATCCTCCCCGAGATCTATCTCCTCTTCCTCGCCGACAAACTCAGGAGGAGCTTCTTCCTTCTCTTCCTCCTCGGCTTCACGGATCACAGTCTCCGCTTCCTTGGTCAGGATCGAATAGTCCATCGGCCTGCCTTTGGCCGCATGTAGAACCATAGCATCATATTCATCATCGTACTCATCGGCAAGCGTCGGATCCCAGTCCTGAGGCCTCCTCTGGATATATATCGGGCCGAACTCAACCTTCTGCGTGATGAGGATGAGATGCTCTTTCGTCATCTCAAGCACTGCCATTATCGAGCAGATGATATGCATCTTGTCATCGAGGTGGACGATCAGCTCCTCGATTGTAACCTCTTCCTTCTGATCAAGAAGCTCCGTAAGGAGAGTCTTCTTCTCATTGATAGAGACCTCCTCGTAGAGGTTGAATATCTTCGCAGGAGCCGTTCTGTTGGCAAGCGCAACGAATGCCTTCAGGAGCATGTTCACATCCACGCCCTCAAAGAGATCCTTATCCTCAAAGGGGACTGCAAAGAAGTTCTCATTGCGCCTGATGTACAGCCTGTCGGCGCCTCCTCCCGAGAGAAGGAGATCTGTATACCTCTTGTATTTCTGGTATTCGAGAAGCCTCTCGACAAGCTCCTGCCTCGGGTCCTCATACTCCTCATCGAGCGCAGTCGTAACAGGAAGGAGCATCCTGCTCTTTATGTACAGGAGATCTGCTGCCATCTTGTAGAAATCAGCAAGCTCATCGAGCTCCGCCTCGTGGTCCGCAATGTACTGCAGAAACTGCTCTGTTATGAGAGATACATCGATATTGTATATATTTATCTTATTCTCGGATATCAGGAAAAGAAGAAGATCCAGAGGGCCGTCAAAGCCCTCTGCATGGAATTCATGCTTAGTCTTCTCTGATGTCTGGAGAACAGCGCTATCTGCCATACCGTGCGATTATACCGGTGAGCGCATCATTGCTCAACAGTAGGAGTCTCCCCGCTCTTCAGATCCTTTGGAGGGAACATTACCGCACGCAGCTTTGTCTCAAGCTCAGCAGCGAACTCAGGATTCTGCGCAATATACTCAAGCGTCTTGTCCCTTCCCTGTCCGATCTTCTCTCCATTATAGGAATACCAGGCACCCGACTTCTCTATCATGTCATATTTGACAGCTGCATCGAGAAGAGAGCCATTCTTGGATATTCCAGATCCGAAGAGGAGATCGAGCTCGCACTTGCGGAACGGAGGGGCGACCTTGTTCTTCACAATCTTGACCCTTACCCTGTTTCCTGTCACCTCATCCGCATTCTTGCCGATGGACTCGATCCTCCTGACATCCATCCTGACAGAGGCATAGAACTTCAGAGCATTACCGCCCGTGGTCGTCTCGGGATTGCCGAACATCACGCCGATCTTCATCCTTATCTGGTTAATGAAGATAATCGTTGTATTGCTCTTCGAGAGAATTCCCGTGAGCTTTCTGAGTGCCTGGCTCATAAGACGGGCCTGGAGACCTACATGGCTGTCCCCCATATCGCCCTCGATCTCTGCCTGCGGAGTGAGGGCTGCAACGGAATCAACGACGATGATATCCACGGCGCCCGAACGGACAAGCGATTCCGTGATTTCCAGTGCCTGCTCTCCGTTATCCGGCTGAGAGATCCAGAGCTCATCGATATTCACACCAAGATTCCTCGCATAGACAGGATCAAGAGCATGCTCAGCATCGATGAAAGCTGCTATACCACCCATCCTCTGGCTTTCTGCAATCGCCTGAAGCGCAAGCGTTGTCTTACCCGAGGATTCTGGTCCATAGATCTCTATGATTCTTCCCTTCGGGTATCCACCTACTCCAAGAGCCTCGTCAAGGAGGATCGACCCCGATGGAATCACCTCGACATCCAGCGTCTCACGGCTATCGCCGAGCTTCATCAGAGACCCCTTGCCGAACTGCTTGTCAATCTGGAGCCTTGCCGCCTCCAGAGCCTCTCTCTTCCCTTTTGCTATAT
>CALXLE010000026.1 GCA_944389115.1 uncultured Spirochaetaceae bacterium | reverse complement strand
GATAGCCTGCAGGTGTCCGGGACAGACACCTACTCCGGTGGAGCGGATGTCAGGCTTTGGTGCCTCGTATGAGGCATGGAAGCGTTCTGCGATGAAGCCGGAAGCTCCAGCCTCAAGCGTTAGCTAGGATGGAGTGGTCCACGGGATAAGGAATTCCCAACCTCTTTGCAATAGATGAGAAGATATCTTCATCGGAGAGACTGATCCCCTCAATTGCCCACGAAGCCTCAAGGGATTCGGCAAGCGCCTGGGCATATTCTCCCTTCCCTGGTACTATGCTCATTATCCCATCGAGAAAGCACTGCTCTCTGAGCAGCATTTCTTCCGCAGGCTTTATTATGCTTTTATCGATAATGAACTTAGGCCAATCGGGATTCTCATACAGATACATATCCGAATGATAATGCACAGGATGCGGATCAACAACGCATTCTCAGTAAATTCCACTTGATTTTACTGAGAATATAACGGTCATTCTCCGTAACAACCGGTATAAGCCGAAAGAAAAGCTCCCGTCCCCGGGAGCAAGCATGGAGGTCTACCACTGAAATTATCAGATATATCTATGTCTGAGGAAAGCAACGGCTCTCTTTGCCGCTGTCTCCGGATCAGGGAATGGCAGACATTCTACTGTGCACCATCCGTCATATCCGATCTTTCCAAGGGCACTGAAGATATCGTCGAAATCGAGATGTCCGTCGCCAGGAGCATGCCTGTTGGAATCAGCGAGATGGATGTATCTGACAAATTCGCGATTCCTTATCAGCGCCTCGCCGATGTGGTCATCCTCGATATTCATATGGAATACATCAGGCATCATCGTGAAGTTGGGCCTGTTCACCTTGCGTACAAGCTCAGCTCCCTCATCCGTGCTGTTGATGTAATCGATCTCATAGCGGTTGACTGGCTCAAGTATCATTGTGACGCCCTGCTTCTCTGCATAGTCACAGAGCGTGTTGGCCATATCAAGGAAAAGCTTCTCAGCTTCGTTCTTATCACGTGTTCCGATTGAACCACGGACTCTTCCGATGTTCACAAGACCACAGCCAGAGGCAGATGCGAGATCGATGAAACCGCAGAAACTCTTGAAGAGCTCCGCTCTCTTCTCCTTATCAGGATCGGTGAACATCAATCCTCTGGCAGCAAACACCTGTCCTGATGAGATTGCTGACACCTCCATTGAATTCTTCTTCAGAAGGTCAAGCAGCTCCTTTGCAGGCATCTCATCGGGTTCCTTAAGCGCAAGCTCGACACCATCATAGCCGAATTCATGCGCTAGCTTTATTGATTTCTCAAGGCCCCTCATAACGACAAACGCCGATGGAAGAGCATTGTCACTTGCAATAGCAACTCCGAGCTTCATTATCATCCCTCCTTGACAACAGGAATCTCATATGGACCATCCGCAATATAGATGATCTTCATATCCTCCCTCTTCTTTCCTGTCCTCTTCTCTATATCCGAGATGGCGAGCTCAACCATTCTGGAATAGACATTCTTATCCTTCTCATCCTCATTCCCGAGTGTCCTGATATCGATTCCGGGCAGAAGATCGAACTCACGATGAGGAATCTGGGGAGCGAAGAAATAGTAATGGTTCTCAGGAATCCTCCTGAATACCTTCGCCCACTCCTGTACCTGCCACTGTTCCGGGAGGAACACCCAGTCGGGGCTTCTGAGAAGCTTATTGAATTTATCAGGGCCATCGAGATGGAGAAGCGCAAGCGCTGTACGGTAATTGGCGCTTCCGATTACATTGCCCTGATCTGTGCAGTTGGCGATTGTTATGAGATAGCCATCCTTCTTGAGCGCGCCCAACGATGCCACACCGCACTTTGCAGCCTGATAGTGGTTGATTCCTACGAATCCCGCATGAGTGATCACTATATCGGCCTGAGCAGGAATAGCAACCTCTACATCCTTCCTTATATGCTCAACCGCAGCCAGATGGGCCTTCTCCAGATCTCCGGAGAAAACCCCTGTCACATGGAAACTGTGGTCAAGCGTCACATTGACTATGAAATCAACACCGGCCATCTTTGCGACCTCGAGGCTCTCCTCATGCACAGGGTTTCCCTCAATCACAAGATCACGCGAATTCTCATCATCCATAAGAGCTGGACCATGGAATATGAATGTCGATTCCTCGCCTATGATGCCCGGGCAGATAGCCTTTCTACCGCCAGAGGCACCAGCCATGAAATGGCTCTCGACAAGACCAGTCGCGATCTTAAGATCTGCTTCAGTGTAGACCGAATCGATCATGACCTTCGTACCGCGCTTTGTCATGCCGAGGAAGGACAGCCTCGCATCATTCTTTGGCTCATGGTTCACAACCTTTATGCCAAGATCGAATACGCGGCTATCCAGCATCGAGCGGATCTCGCCCTCAGCCATGGGGCGATGCATGCCGGTTGCGATAAGAACCGTGATCTCATCAGCTTTGAATCCTGCATCCATAAGTGTGTCTATTACAGGCATCAGGATCCCTTCTTCCCCCTTGTACGGAACAGGGCGCGTATTGTCTGATACGACAATGACAGCCTTGGCCGCCTTCTTTGCATCCTTCTTGCCCTTGGCTATCTTAGCCAGGCTCTCGGATGCGATAGGAGCGGAAAGCGACTCAAGGATCGCCTTGCCAGGATTGGCCATGGGGGAAGCCCCCTCCATGTGCGCTATGAATGTGTTATCAGGAATCTGCAGATCCCCGAATGATGGACCAAATGGATTCGCAGCCAGCATGCTTTTCCTCCGTTACATTTCCTTGATCAGTGAAAGATCACCAGTTGCAGCAGCTTCGAGAATCGGAGCCATATACTCATCGACATCATCTGCTGTCATTGATACAGGCATATTCTGCAGCTTCATCTTGAGATCAGGATCCTTTGCAGCCTTGAGAGCTCTCGGGATATGCACATCCTTCTTGAAGCCAGGAATATCAGCGAGTGTTGTAGGAGCACCGATTGACTTCCAGAATGCAATCATTGCATTTGCAACTGCCTCTGCAAGAGCTCTGCCCTCAAGCTTGTCGATGTCAGCATCGGTGTAGCCGTGCTTCTTGAAGATGTTGCCGACGATCTTGAGCTGAGGCTGGATAGCCTTGCTGTAGAACACGAGGTAATACGGGTTCATGAGTCCGCATGCTGTTCCATGGCCTACGATATCAACGAGGCTGAAGGATGTGAGATGCGGGCCAGATGTTCCGCCAACCATGATCGCATATCCGCCGAGGTCTGTTGCGAGACCGATAGCCTCTCTTGCCTTGATATCGCTAGGATTCTTGATGATCTCGCCAGCGTTATCGACAACAAGACCGATTGCAGCCTCTGCAAGCTCGCGTGCCTTGTCATAAGCATCGCCCTTAGCCATGCAGAATACCTCGAATGTATGGGCAATAGCGTCCATAGCTCCATCGATTGTAACCTTTACAGGCATTGTGCATGTGACCTTGTAATCGAAGAGAGAAGCAGCTGGGATGATTGCCGGATCGACAATGAGCTTCTTCTGGCCTGCTACAGGATCTGTGATGTTGGAGTACTTCGTGAGATGAGCGCCGCTTGATGCGCTTGTCTCGATAGCGAATACAGGAACGAGCTTTGCGCCTGTCGATGCGAGGTAATCGGTGACCTTTCCTGTTCCGAAATACTCATCGATCTCAGGAGAGATCTTCGCACCAAGTGTTGCAAGCATGCTTGCTGCCTTGCATGCGTCGATTGTTGAACCACCGCCAACAGCAACAATCACATCAGGCTGGAACTGGAGGACATATGTCGTGAGCCTGTATACGTCTTCCCTTGGTGCGTTCGGCTTTGCATCCGGAGCGATCTTTCCTCCGACGATTTCAACGCCAGCTGCCTTGAGAGAAGCCTCGACCTCATCGGCAACAGCCTTCATGTATGTTGTGTTGGATACAAGGAGAGCCTTCTTTCCGAATCCGGCAGCAATGCCGCCAACCTTATCAAGGCAGCCTACACCGAATGTATAGGCGTCACCCTTCCAAGCTTTCAGAAGCTCATACGCTTTTGCAAAATAATCCATCGTTTTATCTCCTTTGGCTTAAAGCCGGAAATTACTTTATAAGCTTCTCTGCCTTCTCAGCAATAGCCTCAGCAGAAAGGCCATAATGGGCCAGAAGCTCAATATAAGGGCCTGTCTCACCGAACTTGTCATCGATTCCGATCGGGCAGACCTTAGCATTGACACCCTCTGCGAAAGCCTTCTCTGCGATTGCGGAGTAGAAGCTGCCATTGAGAACTGCCTCCTCGACCGTAACGAGAGCACCCGTCTTCTTCACTGATCCGAAGATGGTAGCTGTATCGATCGGCTTTACGAAAGGTACGGAGAAGACCTCTGCGCTGATGCCCTTTGCAGCAAGAATATCTGCCGCAGAGACAGCCATGGATGCTGTAATGCCATTTGCGGCGATTGTAACATCCTTGCCTTCCCTCACCTTGACAGCCTTTCCAGCGAAGAAAGCATCCTTATCTGTATCGATGTCAGGCATCTCATTTCTGTTGAGCCTGATATAAACAGGGTTCTTTCTTCCGAGAGCATACTCAAGAGCAAGCTCTGCCTGGCGGGCATCAGAAGGAACGATGACTTCCATATTCGGAATTGAGCGGAATATAGCGATATCCTCGATAGCCTGATGGCTAGCTCCATCGAAGCTGTCGGAAAGTCCGCCATATGCACCTGCAATCACGACAGGAAGGCTGTTGTAGCACATATCGTTCCTGATCTGGTCGAGGCTCTTCAGAGAAAGGAAGATAGCGAATGCATTGATCACCGGATGATAGCCACATGTGGCAAGACCGGCAGCCATGCCTGCAAGGTTGCCCTCAGCAACGCCAACATTGAAAAATCTGTCTGGATACTCCTTTCCGAACTTTGCGCTCTTTGTCGAGCTGGAGACATCCGCATCAAGAACAACAAGCTCTGGATGATCCTTTCCAAGTGCCAGAAGATGATCGCCAAACGCGTCACGCATAGCCTTGCTCATATAAGTGCCTCCTTCTTCTTTACATCCTCTTCGAGCTGGACGATTCCGATATTGTAGTGCTCGTCATCGATCTTGGCTCCATGCCATGTATTCTTGCCCTCTGAGAAATCAACGCCCTTGCCCTTGATCGTGTCGTAGATGACAGCCTTCGGCCATACGTTGTCGCTATCCATCCACTCGAAGGATTTAAGGATATCTGCAGTGTTGTTGCCATCATACTTGGCATCAGCAACATGCCAGCCAAATGCTTTAAGCTTATCGCGGAGAGGCTCGAGAGAGAGGATCTGGTCCTCTGTTCCATCGAGCTGCACCTTGTTGTAGTCAACCATCAGAACAAGTCCTTCCGGCTTGTATTTGGCAGCTGCGAGCATAGCCTCCCAGGAAGACCCCTCATCGAGACATCCCTCACCTGTCATGACATATGTCCAGTACTTCTTGCCGGAGAGCTTTGCAGCCATAGCCATGCCGAGGCCGACTGAAAGTCCATGCCCGAGAGCACCTGTGGACATATCGACACCAGGAACCTTGAGCATTGCAGGATGGCCCTGGAGAATGCTTCCCAGTGTTCTGAAAGAAGGAAGAAGATCCTCAGAGAAGAATCCACGTGCAGCAAGAACGGTATAGAGATTCACGCTTGCATGGCCCTTTGAGAGAATGAAGCGATCCCTGTCAGCCCACTGCGGGTCAGCAGGATTGATCCTGAGTCTATTGAAATAGAGTGATGTCACAAGCTCAGCAGCGGAAGCAGCTCCACCCCAGTGCCCGGTGCCCCTTTCATGAAGAACGCTGAACATGGTTCTTCTGAAGCATGCTGCAAGATACGAAAGCTCTGCTGCATCCATCTTCTTCGAGGGATCTGCAAGCAGTGCCTTAAGCTTTGCGTCCATATTATCCTCCAAATTGTAATTCTGTATACAATTCTTATAACATCGTATTTTTATCTATGCAAGATAAAAAGCCTGCATAACCATCAATGAAAGACCATCTTTGGCCCATCATTGTATACAATCAACATTGACCCCTCTGGAAATGTATCCTAGAATCAGAGAAAGGAGGGAAAATGGTATCTTCCACCCAGTCTCTGGCTGACCAGGTATACTCACTCATCAAGGGCGAAATCCTCAGAGGCGATCTCGCCTTCGGAGAGAAGATCCGCGAGGATGATCTCGCCGCAAGATTCGGCGTCTCCAGGACTCCCGTCAGGGAAGCGATACGGCGGCTTGCCGAGTATGGCCTGGTGAAGATAGCTCCAAGAAGCCATGCGGCAATAGCAAGAATCGAAGAGAGCGAAGCCCGCGACATCGCGGAAATCCGCATAAACCTCGAATCATTCGCCATCGACCATATGATTCCCGCTCTATTTGCAGAGAAGCTTCCACTCCTATCGCATTATGCGGCAGCCTGCCAGTACTCGCTCTCCGTCGGCGAAAGAGACAAATCATTCGAGCTCGACAGCCTCTTCCATATCACGCTCACGGAGATTGCAGGCAACTCCACGCTCTCAGAGCTTTACAGACATCTCGATGCCCGCATCCAGCTTCTCAGGGTAAAGCAGGGACTGGATGAGAAAACGCTGATACCCTTCATCAGCCAGCATGGAGAGCTTCTTGCGCTGCTCAAAGCCGGCAGGAATCAGGAAGCGAAGGACCTCATCCGTTTCCACGTTCTTCACGAACAGTGATCAGGCTCCGAGAACCTCAATAAGAAGTCCTGTCGGAATCACGATCCAGTTCCAGCCTTTCTCGAGATGAACCACATTGTACTTGTCAGCCTTGGCGAGAACTGCATCGACATCATCAACGGCAATGCCGAGATGGTTCATCGTGCCCTGCTCAAGCTGCCCGTCATAAGGAACCAGCTGTATTCCACCGGAAAGCCATACCTGGCGCTTACCGTTGTCAGCAGTTCCCTCTTTAGTCACGGTCATCCCGAAAACATCCTCAAAGAACTTTATATTCCATTCGAGATCATTCACATTGATCGCAACATGATCCATAGCAATCCTCCTTATTATCCTTTCAGAGCTGCCTTTATATCCTCTATGCAGCTTCCCGGCGAAGTCAGTACCTTCTTTCCCGTTGCCTCTCTTACAAGATTGGCAGCTGTTGCCATGCTTGCCTGGGCAAGAACGATGACATCGGCAGTTGCCGTGCGGGCAAGAGCAGCAAGACGGGCATCATGACCCTGCACATCACCTAAATTAAGCATATCCATCGCCTTCGTATCAAGGTAAGAACGGACAGTGGATGCCACACCGAGCTTCTCGGACTCCATCTTTATCCTCGATACAGTAGGATCTACTGTCGTAGGAGCCGTGGCAAGCACTGCGATATTGCCGCCTATTGCGGCCGCATCCCTGCACATTCTCTCATCTATTACGATTATCGGCATGGAGAATGAGGATCTCAGCTCTTCAGCAAAAGGAGTAAGGGAGGAGCATGTAACAGCAATCACATCTGGCTGCCCTTCAGCAAGCGACAGAAGATCAAGATAGAGCTTCCTCCTGTTCTCAGGAGGGAAATATCCCTTTTCCCTTGCATTGGTGACAAGGAACTCATCAACCATGTTCGTAACGGAAATATCCTTGATCTCTTTCTCAAGCATAGCCTGGAAGGATGCATAAACGCTCTTCACAGTATGCAGCAATGCGATTTTCTTCATCTTTCCTCCTCCCTTTGCAATACGAGGGGCACATGGCCCCTCATATGGTTACTTACTTGTCCTTGCCGATCTTCTGGAGATAGTCAGCCTGGAAGTCAGCCATGTACTGTACTGTGGCCTCTCTATCAAGATACTGAGGAACAAGACCGTTGCGCTCTACATAACCTACGAGCCAATCCTCTGTCTCGGAAACCTGTCTGAGAACCTCTGACCAGAAATCAGCTGCTGCATCGCTCATAGCCTTCGGAGCTACAACACCGCGCCAGTTAGGAACATCGACTGCCTCATAGCCGAACTCTGTGATGGACGGAGTGTCCTTCAGGAGATCGGTATCGAATCTCTCTTCAGCGAGAGCCACGATCGGAGTCATGCGTCCTGCGAGAATGTACTGCTCACATGCAGCTGGCTTTCCGAGAACGAGGTCAACGTGTCCGCCGAGAAGAGCTGTGATAGCTGTTGATGTCGAGTCGTTAGTCGTGTATGCAAACTGGTTTGCTGTTACGCCAAGCTCAGCGATGAGCTCATTGTATGTCTCGATATCATCACCCTTGGATCCTGCGATAACGATTCTCTCTCCAGCTGCGAGTGCATCAAGAACATCCTGGAATGTCTTGTACTTGGAAAGGTCGCCTGTGAGGATGAGGTGGTTATCAACAGCCATGAGAGCAATCGGAGTGAAGTTCTCGATGCGGTTGTCTGTATTGAGACACATCGGCATGAGGTCACCGGAGTTGAATGTGAGAAGCGTATGGTTAGCTCTTGGTCCGGTTGTCCTTGAGACGTTGAGTCTTCCTACCTCACCACCACCATCAGTTACATAGTCGATAACGATGTTGGCATCGGAGATTCCGTGGGTCATGATGATGTCCTTGATCTCCTGTGTGAAGATATCAGAACCACCGCCTGGGTTGGATGTACATGTCCATGTTACGTCTCTCGATGGAGTGAATGCTCCATCTCCGCCCTCGCTGGATCCACCAGCGTATACTGCCAATGCTGCTACGAGCATTATGACAATTGCGATTCTCCTTTTCATTTATATGTCCTCCTTTGATTAAGCAGACTTCTTCTTCGGCGTATACTTGCCGGTCTTGATGAGTATCGTCCTTACGACTGGGAATGCGCAGATAACGATAAGCACTGTTGTGAGCACGATGGAGATTCCGCTTGAGAAGAATACCTCGCTGATATCTCCAGCTGTAGCGATGAATGCCTTTCTCATATTGTCCTCAAGCAGCGGAGCGAGAACGAATGCGAGAAGCATAGGAGCTGTCGAGTAATCGTTCTTCTCGAAGATGTATCCGCAGACACCGGAGATGAGCATGACGATAACGCCGAACATCGAGTATGTGGATGCATATGCTCCGAGGAAACATACGATCATGATGACAGGGATCATAACCCTTATAGGAACCTTGAGAATCTTCAGAAGAACCGGGATGATTCCAAGGGAGATAGCAAGCGCAACGATATTCGAGATGAAGAGCGATGCGATGAGGCCCCATGCGAAATCAGGCTCGTTCTGGAAGAGGAGCGGTCCAGGGTTGAGGCCCCACATCATGAGACCGCCGAGGAGAACAGCACCTGTTCCTGATCCCGGGATACCGAGAGCAAGCAGCGGAGCGAAGCTTCCGGCAGCTGCAGCGTTGTTTGCTGACTCAGATGCGGCAATACCTTCGATAGCACCGGTTCCAAGCGGCTCTTCGCTCTTGAATGCCTTCTGCATAGCATATGCGAGGAAGGAAGCTGCTGTAGCGCCTGCGCCAGGAAGAACACCTACGAATGTACCCATGACACCAGCTCTGATCGACGGAGGAGTAAGTCTCTTCCAGTCATGTGCTGTGAGCATCGAACCGCGGATCGTGAGCTTATCTGTTACGGCGTGGACGACATCATCCTTCTCATCCATGAGCTGCATGAGCTGGGCGAATCCTACTGTACCGATAACGAATGGGATGAACTCTACTCCACCGAGGAGGTAGATGTTGCCGAAATCGAAGCGAGGGCGTCCTGTCTGGACATCCATTCCGATCGATGCAACAAGAATACCGATGAAGGAGAGGAGAAGTCCCTGCACAGGGTTTCCGCCTACGAGCCATCCGATACTTGTCATAGCGACAAGAAGAAGCACCGTCATCTCAGCAGGTCCGAACTTGAGGCCGAGCTCTGCAAGAGCTGGTCCGAGGATGACCAGGATGAGCATACCGATGATACCACCGATACACGATGATGCGTTTGCTGTCATCAGAGCCTGTCCCGGGCGCTTCTTCACAGTTGCCATCGGGTAGCCATCAACAGCAGTGAGAACAGCAGGTGAGTCACCAGGGATGTTGAGCAGGATAGCTGAGAATGCACCGCCGTACATGTTGGAGTAATAGAGAGCTCCGAGCATGATGATAGCAGTCGTCGGGTCGAACTTATATGTGAGCGGCAGCAGGAGCGCAACACCAGCGAGAGAGCCGATGCCAGGCATAGCGCCTACGATAAGACCGAGAATAGATCCAAGGAGACAAGCACCGAGATTCTGCAGTGAGAATACAACGCTGAATCCATGGAAAAGCATTGCAAAATTTTCCATAGCTTAACCTCCTTTCCTTAATAACCCATGATAAGGTTGCCGATGATTCCGATCGGGAAATCAACAGTCAGCCACCATGTGAAGATAGGCACGACCATGATCAGACAGAATATCGTCGCAATGATTGTCACCTTCCAGCTTAGCTTCTCATAGAATCTGCACCAGAGAATCTCGAATACGATTACAGCAGGAACAGTTCCGATAATCATGATACCTGCAAGAAGACCTACGAAACCAAGTGGAACGTACCAGTTGAGCAGTCTATATTCCACTCCACTTTTCCTGATATTCTGCAAGAATGCCATAACACTGAAAATCATCAGACCTGTGGCGATTATAATCGGAAAGAACCCCTCAGTCGGCGTATTGGTATCGTGATTCCAGAAACCGAAATCACCCATTCCGACCATGAAGAATACCAGACCGATGATAAACCCGATTACAGGGATTATCTGCAGCGTAGGAATCTTCACAACCTTTTTACTGTTCATTTTCCCTCCTGATAAAGATGATTTGCCATGCGGCTTGCCATCTTTACTGCGTTCTCGAACGCACTTGTTTTTACTATACCCTTGCCCGCGATGTCATAAGCTGTTCCGTGAGCACAAGTAACAATTGGAGCCGGAAGTCCTCCAGCGATAGTGATGCCCTGATCGAAGCCCTTGAGCTTGAGAGCGATCTGTCCCTGATCATGGTACATCGTTACAACTGCATCGAAATCACCGTTGAAGGCACGGATGAAGAGGATATCCGACGGGAAAGGTCCGTTGGCATCGATTCCCTGGCTTCTGGCCTTCTCGATTGCAGGCTTGATAACATCGATCTCCTCGCGGCCGCAGAGTCCATTCTCTCCAGCATGCGGATTGAGAGCAGCAAGAGCGAGCCTTGGCTTTGCGATTCCGCTGTTCTTCAGCGAGACATTCGCAAGAGTGATGGCTCTCATGATCGAATCAACTGTAATATGGTTGCTTACTTCCTTGATTGGAATATGGCTTGTTGTCCTGGTTGTCCAGAGATCTCCGAGGACATTGATCTCTCCAAAAGGAGCTGTGTGGTTGAACTCATGGGCAAGAAGATGATGCTCTGACTCAAACGGGCATCCGGCTTCCTTCATTCCAGCCTTGTTGAGAGGAGCGAAGCAGAAACCCTCTATAGCCTTCTCCCTCCAGAGCTTAACGCCGAATGTGAGCATATCGAGGTTAGCGCTTCCTGCAGCTACTGTAAGCTTGCCGATAGGAGCGTCCGCTGGGTCGAGGTTTTTCCTGTTGAACATAGGATATACGCCACCATCCCAGGTTGCCTCGGAAATGTCATTGATTTCCTTTACGTCAATCTTCCCGCCGATTATGCCAAGCGCGCGGTCGAGGATCCTTCTGTCTCCAATAAGAACAGGACGGCAGTAGTCATCAAAAAAACGGTTAACAGTGAGTTTTGCAACAATTTCAGGGCCAACACCAGCCCCATCTCCGAGCAGAATGCCCAGAACAGGCTTTCTTTCCATCATATCGATGTCCTCCTTTTGCACAGACATTAATGCAGGAGGCGTGCCAACAATGCGGTATTTTTCCGTAATATTGACTTTTAATCTGGATATAATCTTCATTAACAAGAAAATAAAAAATAAATGTTTTGAATTATTGCTGTTTTGCCTTTGAAACTACATGAGTGTTCTAAATGTTTCATTTGTTTCATTATTGTGATGCATTATGTTTCAGTTGTTTCAAGTTAACATTTTTTTTCTACACAGTTATGGACAACTGTGAAGCAAAAAGGAGGCCGAAGCCTCCCTGTGTGACAGAATATGAAACAATCAGTTGCCGCCCTGGGCTTTCCTGTACTCCTCTACCGCTTTATCAGCTCTTTCCTTGAGTCCCTTAGCCGATACCGGAGGGGAGAAAACGCAGACTACGCGGAGAAGCTCATCGCCGGTATTGATGATCTGGTGCATCTCACCCGGGAGTGCTGCAATCATGGAATCAGGGCAGAAATCATACTCAACGCCATTGACGCTAGCCTTGCCATGACCCGATATGCAGAACATCACCTCGGTAGCATCATCATGCTTATGGTCATCGACCTTGGTACCTGGCAGCCACTCCGTCATATGCACGGAGAAATCAATCTTGCCTGTAGCGCTGTCGCTCGTCATGAACGGCGTCATGATGCGCGAGAATGGATAAGGAACCTCTATCGATCTGCTTTTATCATACTTGAAATACATCGCTTACCTCTCTATCTGCAGCTTTGTCATAAATGCCGCATAAATCACATGATAAGCACAAAGGAAGAATAAGCAAGAGGAATTTCAGTCTACAGTATTCCCATTGAGCGATCTGAATCTACGCCAGAGCGTTGTGCGTGAGACTCCGACCCGTGAAGCGAAATCAGAGAGGGAAAGTCCTGATGAGATATAATCGCTGTAAAGCTCTGTCGTATCACCTCCCCTCTTCCATTTCATGACCTTAGCAACATCGTTTCCGCTATCGGCAGATACGGGGATGATGAACTCGCTCTCAGGTATATCTATATTCCTTATGCTCTGGGCTGTGATGCGGTCGTGACCGTTGAGAACAACAATGCGCTCTGCGACATTCCTCAGCTCCCTTATATTCCCCTGCCATCTGTAGCGCTGTAGCTCGGCAATCGCGGCATTGTCCACAGGAGGAGGAAGGATTGATAGCCTCTCGGCATAGAGCTTCACGAAATGGCGGAAGAGAAGCCCTATATCATTGCCCCTGTCCCTCAGCGGAGGGATATGGATCATGAGAAGGTTGATCCTATAGTAGAGATCCCTCCGGAACAGCCCTTTTTCGATCAGCTCCGGAATATTCTGATTCGTCGCACACATTACACGGACATCGACAGGGATGACATCATCGCCTCCGACGCGCATTATCTGCTTCTCCTGGAGGACCCTCAATAGCTTTGCCTGAAGCTGGATAGGCATCTCCCCTATCTCATCAAGGAAGATCGTGCCATGATGAGCAAGCTCGAAAAGACCGACCTTGCCTCCTTTTCTTGCCCCGGTGAATGCACCATCTGAGTAGCCGAAGAGCTCTGACTCGAGAAGTTCACCGGAGAGAGCCGCGCAGTTCACTGCAACGAAAGGCCCATCAGCACGATTGCTGGCATTGTGCATCGACTGGACGAAAAGCTCCTTGCCAGTACCTGTCTCGCCTGTGACAAGCACATTCCCATCTGCTTGTGCATACCTCATAGCCTTAGCTATAAGCTGCCTCATGCTGAGTGAGTCGGCTATTATGTCAGAGAAATGATACCGTGCAATCAAGCCTTTCTCCCTGAGATTCGAACGCACGATCTTGCCACCGGTCTCGAAGAAGCTAGTAAGCTTCTGCATCGTTATGAGGACTGTACCGCTGTCCCCGATGCACTGCTGCTGTATGTACATCTCCTGCCCGTTTACCGTCTGGACTATCTCTGTAGTCTTTCCGGCCTGGGCCATATCGAAGAGGGCCGCAGGATAGAAGGAATCTATCGATTTCCCGATAAGCTCCCTTCCTGAATAGAACTCCTCGGAAAGTCCATT
>CALXLE010000025.1 GCA_944389115.1 uncultured Spirochaetaceae bacterium | reverse complement strand
TCATATTCGATGAATACGATGTGCCTTTGGATAAGGCGGAGCGCAACGGGTATTACGACGAGATGCTCGATGTGATAAGGGCGATGTTCCTGTCCGTCCTGAAGGATTGCCCGTATACGGAGAAGGGCATACTCACGGGGTGTCTGAGGATATCGAAGGAGAGCCTGTTCACAGGTCTGAACAATCTCGCAGTCTATTCCGTCACAGGTGATAAGTACACGGATGCCTTCGGCTTCACGGAGGAAGAGGTCCTGAGGCTTCTTTCCGATACAGGTCTTGTCGATAAGGCAGATGTGATTCAGAAGTGGTATGACGGCTACGCTATCGGGGATAGGCATATCTACACACCCTGGGATGTGATTTCATACATCGATAGATTGCAGGTTAATCCAGAGGCAGAGCCTGAGAACTATTGGGCAAACTCAAGCAGGAATGATGTGATCAGGCGTCTTATTGACATGACTGATGCTGAGGTCGGGGCGGATTACTCTTCACTTATCGATGGAGGATCTGTATCCAGGAAGATCGTGGAAACACTGACTTACAGCAACCTGTATTCCAGCGAGGAGAATATCTGGAGTCTGCTGCTTGCTACAGGCTATCTGACGCTTGCGGGTAAGTACTATCCTAATGGAGAAACACTCCTCAAGCTGCCCAATGAGGAGATCCGGAACCTCTTTGCCTCAAGCGTTGATGAATGGTTTTCCGATAATGTGCGTAAAAGTGACAGAAGTACTCTTTTCTCTGCTATATGGACAGGTGATACCGATATGCTTTCGGAGCAGATCTCACAGTATCTTTTTGATACGATAAGCTATTACGATTACAGGGAAGACTATTACCATGCATTCCTTGCGGGGCTTCTCTCCGGAGCGGGGTACATAGTGAAGTCAAACAGGGAATCAGGTACAGGACGTGCTGATATTCTTCTTCTTGACAGGAAGAACCGCAGAGCCGCTGTATTCGAGGTCAAGAGGACTTCCTCTGCTGATGATATGGAGAAAGCTGTAGAGTCCGCTCTTGAGCAGATACGGACGATGGAATATGGTCATGACCTTGAAGGCTACAGGACGATACTACGGTATGGGGTATCATTCTGCAGGAAAGCTGCTTTGATCCGGAAATAATGATTTCCCATCTTTTCCATATTTCCGAAATCATGTTTCATTATTATCTTATGAAATATATTTCGGAGGAAATTTATGGCAAATAGAATAATGCTTAATGAGACTTCCTACCATGGAAGCGGAGCCATCAAGGAGATTGCGAACGAGATCAAGGCAAGAGGCTTTGCAAAGGCTTTCGTCTGCTCTGATCCAGATCTTGTGAAGTTCGGTGTGACAAAGAAAGTCACCGATGTGCTTGATGAGGCATCTATCCCCTATACTCTCTATTCTGATATCAAGGCGAATCCGACAATCGAGAACGTACAGCACGGAGTGCAGGCATTCAAGGATTCCAAGGCTGACTGCATCGTCGCTATCGGTGGCGGAAGCAGCATGGATACAGCCAAGGCTATCGGCATAATCATCGCAAATCCTGAGTTCGAGGATGTAAGGAGCCTTGAGGGTACTGCTCCTACGAAGAATCCATGCACACCAATCATCGCTGTTCCTACGACAGCTGGAACAGCTGCAGAGGTTACGATCAACTACGTCATCACAGATGTTGAGAGAAAGAGGAAGTTCGTCTGCGTCGATCCGCATGATATGCCTGTCGTTGCTGTCGTCGATCCGGACATGATGGCCACAATGCCTAAGGGCCTTACTGCTTCTACAGGCATGGATGCCCTTACACATGCTATCGAAGGATATACAACGAAAGCCGCATGGGAGATGACCGATATGTTCCATCTCAAGGCTATCGAGATCATCGCAAGAAGCCTCCGCGATTCCGTTGCAGGCAAGGCTGACGGCAAGAAGGATATGGCTCTTGGACAGTACATCGCAGGAATGGGATTCTCCAATGTAGGTCTTGGTATCGCCCACTCGATGGCTCATACGCTTGGTGCTGTATATGACACACCGCATGGCGTTGCATGTGCTATGATGCTTCCTATCGTCATGGAGTTCAATGCCGAGGCGACAGGTGAGAAGTACAGGGAGATTGCAAGGGCAATGGGTGTGAAGAACGTTGATTCTATGTCCCAGAGCGAGTACCGCAAGGCAGCAATCGATGCTGTAAGGCAGCTCTCGGTCGATGTAGGTATTCCTACCAAGCTTGATGCAATCAAGGAAGAGGATCTTCAGTTCCTCGCAGAGAGCGCTGCAGCAGACGCATGTGCTCCAGGCAATCCTAAGGATGCCTCTGTAGAGGATTTCAAGACGCTCTTCAGAAAGATAATGAAGTAATATTAAGCGTAATAGCTTACAGGCGCAGGGAACGGACTCTGCGCCATTTTCTATCTCTATGTTTTGTTATAATAATAACATTATGTTATAATATAGACATAAATGTTAAATTCTGCTATATTCCAGCCATGAAAGTTGCATTGGTTGGATATGGTCGCATGGGAAAGATGATCCACTCGCTTATAGAAGAGGGTGGAGAGCATGAGGTATCGCTCATTGTCGATCCTCTTCTTGGCGTGAAGGCTCTTGAGCCTCATATGCTTGCAGGAATCGATGCTGCTATCGATTTCTCTGCCCGGGAGGCTGTTCCTGGGAATATAAGGTGCTATGCGGAGACTGGATGCCCTGCTGTTATTGGTACGACGGGGTGGGATGAATCCATCCTTAATGATATCGACGGTAAGGCAAGGATCATCCATTCGGGAAATTTCTCCATAGGTGTATCGCTATTCCTGAGAATCGTTGCAGAGGCAGGAAAGCTCATCGATGCCTTCGATCAGTATGATGTGGCTGTGACGGAGATCCACCACAGAGGCAAGGCTGACCATCCGTCAGGCACAGCCCTGATGATTGCATCAAAGCTTCTTGAGACAATTGACCGCAAGAAACGCATTGAGATCGGATGTCCGGAGGGGAGAATCGCGGAGAATGCGCTTGAGGTCTCCTCGCTCCGTGTGGGCTCTGTCCCCGGTACGCATACCGCGGTCTTTGATAGTGCTGTCGATACGATAGAGGTTACTCATACCGCAAGATCGAGGGCAGGTTTCGCCTCTGGTGCTATAAAGGCTGCTGAGTGGCTTTCTGGAAAGGATAATGGCATCTATACGATGGATGATTATATGGCCGACACGTTAGGAGGAAGAGAATGACAGGTTTCAGAGGAGTATATACGGCGCTCATAACGCCATTCATGGAGATCGGGAATGTCGATTACCAGGCACTGGAGCGGATCATAGAGTTCCAGATCCAGAGCGGGATTGACGGGCTTGTCCCCTGTGGAACGACGGGCGAGAGCCCGACACTATCCCATGAGGAGCATGACAGGGTAATCGCGAAGACGGTGCAGTATGCAAATGGCAGAGTGCCAGTCATCGCAGGTACGGGATCAAATGCGACATCCGAGGCTATAAGGCTTTCACAGCATGCAGAGGATGCCGGTGTCGATGCTGTTCTTCTTGTGAATCCGTATTACAACAAGCCGACACAGAAAGGGCTGTATCTTCACTTCAAGGCTATTGCGTCATCGGTCCATCTTCCCTGCATTCTCTACAACATCAAGGGCAGGACAGGTGTGAATCTCGAAACTGAGACTCTCAGAAGGCTCGAGGAGGAGTGCCCGAATATTGTTGCTGTCAAGGAAGCATCGGGCGATCTCTCGCAGATGGAGAGCGTCATACAGACGAAGAAGAATGGCTTCTCCGTCCTCTCAGGCGATGACAACCTTGCCCTTGATCTTATAAGACGTGGTGGCGATGGTGTCATATCGGTTGCATCGAATCTCTTTCCACTGCAGATGGTGAGGATGGTCCATGCTGCGCTCGATGGCAATTTCGCTGAGGCTGAGAGGCTCAATGACTGGTTCGCGCCTTTCTTCAAGGCATGCTTCTATGAGACAAATCCGATTCCTATCAAGACAGCAATGTCTCACCTCGGACTCTGTTCCTCTATATTCCGTCTTCCGCTCTGCGAGATGGAAAGCGATGAGAAGAGGCAGAGTCTTCTTGAGATCGTTGACAGAATGTCCAGTGATGTGAAGGAGGGCAGAATCTGATGGCAAGATGCAGTGAATATTTCATGAGGCTGTCTTCGGGATATCTTTTCCCGGAGGTTGCAAGAAGGACAAAGGCATGGCAGGAGAAGCATCCCGGGCGCTCTATTCTCAGACTTGGTATCGGCAATACGACCGAAGCGCTCCCTCCATTCATCGTAACAGCGATGAAGCATAAGCTCGACCTTTTATCGGACAGAGCAACCTATACAGGCTATGGTGATGAGCAGGGCGATGCCCCGCTGAGGGAAGCAATCTGCGGAAGGTACAGCGCCTATGGCGTGAATCTTAAGATGAATGAGGTCTTCGTCTCCGATGGAGCAAAGAGCGATGCGGCTAATATCCAGGCGATATTCAGCAGCGATAGCATCATCGCAGTCCAGGATCCTTCCTATCCTGTATATGTCGACTCCAATGTCGCTTCAGGTCATACAGGCTGCTGGAACGAGGGCAAGGCAGGGTATGATGGCATTGTATATATGCCAGCCTATGCCGATACAGGTTTCGTTGCAGAACCTCCAAAGGAGCATGCTGACCTTATCTATCTCTGCTTTCCGAACAATCCCACAGGCGCTGTGGCGACAAAGGAACAGCTGAAGCTCTTTGTGGATTATGCGCTTGAGCATAAGTCCGTAATCATATTCGATGCGGCATATTCGGACTATATAAAGACGCCGGGCATACCGCATACAATCTATGAGATAGAGGGCGCTGAACGCTGTGCGATAGAGCTCAATTCCTTCTCAAAGTATGCGGGCTTCACTGGCATAAGGCTTGGATGGACCATCGTGCCGGAAGCTCTTGAGGCGGAAAATTCCCCTGCAGGTCTTCTCAACAGACTCTGGAACCGCAGGCAGTGCACATTCTTCAATGGTGCATCCAATGTCTCTCAGGCAGGTGGTATCGCTGCGCTCTCCCCAGAAGGCAGGAAGGAATGTCTTGCACTTGTCGATTACTACCAGACCAATGCCCGCATCATAAAGGAGGGACTGGAGAGAAAGGGCCTTATATGCTATGGCGGCGTCGATAGCCCGTATGTCTGGGCTGCCTGCCCTGATAACCTCTCAAGCTGGGAGTTCTTTGATCTCCTTCTTGATAAGGCATCTGTTGTCGTCACGCCGGGCTCTGGATTCGGCCCTGCGGGCGAAGGCTATGTCCGTGTCTCTGCCTATGGACACAGGGAGGATGTCGAGAAGGCTGTGAAGAGCATCGAGGAGAATATATGAGCGATAAGATATTCCCTATGCCCGATAAAGCCATCATCGATTTCGCCGCTAAGGTGGGAACACCATTCCATATCTATGATGAGTCCAGAATCCGGAATACGGTTGAAAACATCCAGAAGGCTTTCGCATGGAATGATGGCTTCATCAACTACTTTGCGGTGAAGGCGCTCCCGAATGTGAATATCGTGAGGCTTCTTGGTTCCCTTGGATTCGGAGCCGACTGCTCATCCCTCCCTGAGCTGATAATAGCGGAACAGGCAGGAATCCCGGGAGAGAGGATAATGTTCACCTCCAACGACACGCCTGACGAGGAGTTCAGGAAGGCCTATGAGCTGGGAGCTATCCTCAACCTTGATGATATAACCCATATCGAGGCCGTGGAGAGAGCTATAGGGACATTCCCTGAGGTCATCTCATTCCGCTTCAACCCCGGTCCTGAGCGTACAGGCAATGCAATCATTGGCAATCCTGTTGAAGCAAAATATGGTGTTACACGCAATCAGCTATTCGATTGCTACCGTATCGCGAAAGCAAAGGGTGCAAAGCGCTTCATGCTCCATACGATGGTTGCATCCAATGAGCTCGATGCATCATATATTGTCGAGACCGCACGAATGCTTTTTACTCTCGTGAATGAGATCCGGGAGAATACAGGGATAACAATCGAGCGAGTCGATCTCGGAGGCGGGGTAGGTATCCCATACAGACCGGAGGATGATCCAATTTCCTTCGATTATCTCGGCAATGAGATCCATAAGCTCTATGATGAGCTGATAGGTTATCCTCTTAAGGTTTCATTCGAGATGGGAAGGGCTGTCACAGGGCCTTCCGGGTATCTTGTATCACGTGTAAGGCATGTAACCCATAAATACAAGGATTATGTAGGTCTCGATGCTACAATGGCCGATCTCATGCGTCCTGCGATGTATGGTGCATACCATCATATTACGGTGCCGGGAAAGGACAATCTTCCCCATGACCATAAGTATGATGTCACAGGCTCACTCTGCGAGAACAACGATAAGTTTGCTGTGGACAGAATGCTACCAGAACTTGAGCGTGGCGATCTTGTCATCATCCATGACACAGGCGCTCACGGACATTCAATGGGCTTCAACTACAACGGTAAGCTCAGGCATGCTGAGTATCTTCTGAGGACAGATGGTTCAATCGCCCGTATCAGACGTGCAGAGACTGTTGAGGACTATCTCAGAACACAGCTCGATAAGCCTGAAATCATAAGCTAATAACACAAGAAGGATGCTGGAAAATGCTTCAGCATCCTTCACTGTATACTATATCTATGGAAAAGCGCAGATACATATGCCCCAAATGCGGCTGCATGGAATATGATACCGACCGGATACAGACAACCGGCGGCAACTTCGCCAAAGTTTTCGATATTCAGAACAAACGTTTCACTGCAATCATCTGCCGTCAGTGCGGATACACAGAGTTCTATAAGGACGATCCATCTTTAGGCTGGAATATAATCGATTTCCTGATGAGGCCCTGAATACAATTCATCATTATTCTTATTGCGGATTTTTATGCAGATGCACTAATTTCCGCAATTAGCATTTTCTGTGCTATAATCCAATTGAGGATTTTTATGTATCTGCATAGATATCCTCAATGGAGTATATATGTATATTGAAAGGAATGAGTATCTTGAAAAGCTTAAAGCAAAGAGGTGGAACGGCCAGATCAAGGTCATAACCGGATTGAGAAGGTCTGGAAAGTCATTCCTTCTTTTCAATATCTTCAGGGATTATCTGATATCCTCTGGAGTGAAAGAGGAAAATATAATAATCCTTGCCCTTGATGATATTGGGAATATCGCATATACGGATCCATTCAAGCTGAATGAGTATATTAAAAGCAGGATAAAGAGCAGTACTGAGGAGTACTATGTTCTTATCGATGAGATACAGTATGCAATATCCTCCAAGGAGCTTAAGGACAAGGATAATCCTCCTCTTCTTTATGGTGTGCTCAATGGACTTCTCAGGCTGAGGAATGTCGATGTATATGTGACTGGAAGCAACTCGAAGCTTCTCTCAACTGATGTCATGACGGAATTCCGAGGGCGGGGTGATGAGGTACGGGTATACCCATTGTCATTCAAGGAATATCTTCCGGCATCTGGGAAGGATAATGATGCCGCATTTAATGATTATATGCTGTACGGAGGATTGCCTCTTTCCGTCACGAAGACCTCCCATGAGGAGAAGGCCTCATACCTTGATAAGCTATTCACTGAGATATATTTCAAGGGCATTATTGAAAGGAACAATGTCAAAAGACCTGATGTGCTTGCAGAGCTTACCGATGTGCTTTCATCCGCAGCAGGTTCATTGACCAATATCCTTAATCTGACCAATGCTGTGAACAGCCGTAAGAACGCAAAAGGGGATAGTATCGTATCCGAGAATACCATCAGATCATATACCGGGTATCTAGAGGATGCATTCCTGTTCTCCCAGGCCAGACGCTATGATATTCGCGGAAAAGCTTATTTCGAATCACAGAGCAAGTACTATCCAGCAGATACCGGGCTCCGCAATGCAAGACTTGGCTTCAGACAGATAGAGCAGACCCATCTTATGGAGAATATCATCTACAATTACCTCATCCAGAAAGAATACAGCGTAGACGTTGGTGTTGTGGAGAAGTATATCACTGAGAGCAATGGAAAGCGGAAAAAGCAGCAGTACGAGATAGCTTTCGTTGTCAACAAAGGTATGTTCCAGTATTACATACAGTCCGCTTTCTCATTGGATTCAGAGGAAAAGGAACGAAGGGAACTGTATCCTTTCAGCATAATTGGAAACTCATTCCGCAAGATTGTTGTGACTAGATCAGAGCTTATGCCTCATTACGATGATAATGGAATCCTCCATGTCGGAATCATTGATTTCCTTCTTGGAGACTATCTCTCAGAGAAACTCTGAGATGATAAATCCGGAATGCCTGGAACAATCCGATCTGCATCCTTAATTACACCCTGAAGATATCAAACAGAAATCTGCCGAAAATGGGAGCTTTCAATTTTGGTATCTTTGCCTCCTTCTGAGTGTATACCCTTGGTTTTCTGTGTCCACTAAAAAAAGAAGGGAAAGACAAATGCAGATTGTATTGACAAGATACATGGGGGGGGGATCTTTGGGTGTGGAGGTTCCACCATGAGGAATTTACTTAGATGTGTTTTTATAGTTCTTGTCGTACTGATTGCAGCTTCATGTACACAATACCGTTTTATTCCAGTTTTCCCGCCTGCCGATGAACCAATTGAGCCAGTTGGACCGCAGGATTCAGAAGGACATTGGAATTCACCTGAAGCTGTGGTTGATGTATTTAAAAAATCACCGTATTCAGCTAATGTCGAACAGGGTGAAAAAGGTGTTATCTTGAAGCCTAGTACTGATGATCCTACAACGGGTCCTGCGACATATTTCGGTTCAGCTGACGAGAAAAACTATAGTTGGGATGGTACTGAATCCTCAATTAGTTTTAATCTTGATCTTACTGGTCTTGGAAATAATCAGGCAACTACTTGGGTGCTTTCATTCAACAAACTTACTGATGGGACAACATATGAGTTTGCTGATGAAATCAGATTCGGTATTTCCAGGGATTCTTCAGGAGTTCTTCATGCTAATGAACTTACAGGTATTAATCATAATAATATTGATGCTGATATTGCGAATATTGAAGGATCTGGAAGCGAAACAATCACAGGTAATGATATCAAAGCTTCTTTCTCCATGTCATATGATAATTCATCTAAGACTTTATCATATTCAATGAATATTGGTGATGCAGTATTCACAGGAACTCATGCTGAGACAGAGGATATTGTTGGATTCAGATCACTTTGGAATGCCAGCCTTAGCGAAGGCAGCGCTGTTGAACTGTATCAGCTTGCAATTGATTGATTCATTTCAATATTACTGACAATAGGGCTCTCTTCAATGGGGAGAGCTCTTTCTCGTTGCTTTATAAATATTTGCAGCGTTTATGCCACATTTATACCACAGTGGATAAAGTGTGGTATAAACCTAGTTCTGGCTAGCTTTCTTTCTCTTCTCTGTCTTTCTCTTGCCATCATCAGGGGAGGTCCAGAATATGGCTATTTCTTTGTTCCTGAGAAGTCTTTCGAAGCGTGGTCTGTTATAGCGCTGGATCATGATACAGGGAGCGTTGAGAGCAAGCGCCCAGAGGATGATCTTTGGATTCGCAGAATCGACCGTGAGGAATATCAGGACGATTGCGAATACTACCGCATATTCATGGCAGAGCTCTGCTCTGAGGCTTTCAAGAAGATACTGAGAAACATATTCCCTGCTCAGATCCCTCCTGAGATTCTTCTTGTCAAAGACACCTATTGCAGGAACATATTCCTTCCAGCTCCTGATTCTGAATAGCTTCTGATATATATCACCATTCTGCTCAACCTTATGCAGCCTGAAGTAAGGATAAAGTTTATAAAGAGCATTATACGAAAGTATATTTACTAGATAGGAAGAGAGTATCTGGGAAAGTATTACAAGTACTGCTACTGGCCATCCACTGAGGGGGAATATGCGGTAGAGGAGGGAGCGCATATCATGTGTAGGGATTGCTTTCCATCACAGCCTCGGCATTCTCTATCCCGGAATCAGCGATAAGCGTCTCTGCTTCGGCCCTGCGGAATGCGACGATATGCTTCACCGACAGGTCTATTGTCCCATCGCCTGTCTCAGCATAAGGCTTGAGTCCATTTGCAATAAGCCTTGTGTATGCATCGTATGCATCCTTGCCATTGCTGTATGAACCTGCTTTATAGGTATACCATCCGGTATTGCCCTCACTTTCCTTGATTGTTCCTTCGCGTATTATTGTCACATCTGCATCTCCGACTCCAGTTGCACTAATGCCAAGCTCTTCAGCTGCTGCCTCTGTTATAGCGAAGGTTCGCCCCGGAGGAAGTTCTGGGAGCTTGCCTGTAATCGTAACTACCGTCTCACCATTTTCTGAAGTAAGTGCAACAGACGATCCGAGAGGAATGGTATCGGAGAGGCCTTCAAAAGCACCGCTGCTGAAGAATGTCCCTGTCTCTGTCGTGAAATCAGGATTGGATGGTGTATACCACATCACTCTTTCTGCACTCAGCGGCAGGATTGCAATAATCATCACGGCAGCAGCCAGAAGCCTTTTCATGTCTACGATTATATGCGTGCTCTATGAAAAAATCCATGCTCAGTATTTATCTGGACGGATATAATAAGGTTTAACTTGAGTGAATGGCATTTTCCTGTTCCACTCTGATATCCTCTTCGGACTGCATAGCTTTATCGTGATATGTTGGAAAATAATAGCCACCTTTAGGTGGGTTGTATCACTCTGCCTTCTTTGCGATAATCCCAGCTATGAGCGAAACACAGAATCAGAGTATGCATTGGGCCGATATCATGGCCGATAGGATAATCCGTGAGAAGGGTGAGAAGGATATGTACACATGTGCTTCCGGCATTACACCGTCAGGTACTGTGCATATCGGCAACTTCAGGGAGATCATAACCGTTGAGCTCGTTGTCAGGGCTCTCCGTGAGCGAGGGAAGAATGTCCGCTTCATATACAGCTGGGATGACTATGATGTATTCAGAAAGGTTCCTAAGAACATGCCTGAGCCTGAGCTGCTTGAGACATATCTCAGAAAGCCTATAACACTCGTTCCTGACACAACAGGCAGGGCAGAGAACTATGCAAGAGGCAACGAGGTTGCTGTCGAGAAGGTTCTGCCGACAGTCGGCGTGTTCCCTGAGTATCTCTATCAGGCATCACGCTACAGAAGCAATCTCTATGCGGAGGAAATCCGGAAGGCTCTGTCCCTCAGGGATGAAATCAGGGCAATACTCAATGAGTACCGCACGGAACCTCTGCCGGAGGACTGGTGGCCTGTTTCCGTATTCTCATCATTTACGGACCGTGACAATACAAAGGTAATCGGGTGGGATGGCGAGTATGGTCTTACATACATCGATGAGGAGCTCGGCAAGGAAGAGACTATTGATATCCGCACAACGCCGAATACAAAGCTCCCTTGGCGCGTGGACTGGCCGATGAGATGGGCATATGAAGGTGTTGATTTCGAGCCGGGTGGAAAGGATCATCTCACAGAGGGCGGTTCCTATGATACGGCAAAGAGCGTTGTGAAGCTCTTCGGGGCTGAGGCTCCAGTCACGATGCGCTATGACTTTGTGCGCCTCAAGGGAAAGGGCGGCAAGATCTCATCATCAGGCGGTGAGGTCGCAGATCTCTATGATGTCCTTGAGATCTATCCTCCAGAGATAGTCCGCTACCTTTTTGTCGGTACAAGACCTTCATCAGAGTTCGCCATCTCATTTGATCTCGATGTGCTGAAGATCTATGAGGACTACGATAACACAGAGCGCATATACTTTGGTCTTCTTCCTGTCAATGAGAAGAGAAGGGAGAAGGAGAAGAGGATATACGAGCTTTCGCAGGTCGATGACAGGAAGATTCCTTCAGAGCCCGGGTACCAGATTCCTTTCAGGCATCTCTGCAATTACCTCCAGATCTATGGTGGAGATAAGGAGAAGGTCCTCGAGAGGCTTGAGGGCATCACCGAAAGCCAGAAGGAAAGGCTTCTTGTCCGTATGGACTGCGCATGGGCCTGGATCTCCAAGTATGCACCAGAGGAGTTCTGCTTCTCTCTCCAGGGTGAGGGGGATGAGCTCTATCATGCCGATGAGAAGGAGCTTGCTGCTATCCGTGACTTTGCAGGCTATGTCGACAGCTATCTTGATAAGCTTTCAGAGAAGGAGTTCTCCGAATATATCTACAAAGCAGCCAAGGACAATGGCATGGAGAACGCAGACTTCTTCCGTCTTATCTACATGGTCCTGATCAACAAGGAGAAGGGACCGAAGCTTGCCGGATTCCTCAAGGCATGCGGCCGCGATAAGACAATGGAAATCCTGAGGAGGTACTGATATGGTTCTGCTTATAAATGGATCGCCAAGAAAGAATGGCTGTACATATACGGCTCTTTCCGAGGTAGCAAGGATTCTGGAAGAGGAAGGTCTTGAGACAAGGATCGAGCAGGCTTCGATGGATAAGGCTGAGATCGAGAGGATTGCAGCAGAGGTCTCTGCCGCGGAGGCTCTTGTCGTAGGTTCTCCTGTCTACTATGCATCGGCTTCCGGGCTTATCACATACTTCATGGATGAGCTATTCAACAGAGTTTCGGGAAAGGTTAGGCTCAAGCCGGCGGCTGCAGTCGTATCATGCCGCAGAGGCGGGGCTTCCGCAACTTTCGATCAGCTGAATAAGTACTTCACAATAAGCGAGATGGTCGTCGTTTCCTCAAACTACTGGAATCAGGTGCATGGGAATACGCCTGATGAAGTCATGAGGGATGAGGAGGGGATGCAGACGATGCGTGTCCTTGGAAGGAATCTCGCATATACAGTCAAGGCCTTCAGAGCAGCTTCTCTGCCGCTTCCAGAGACTGAAGGCAAGGTGAAGACCAATTTCATAAGATAATGGCAAAGATCGGAACATTCATAAAAGGATATAGGAAGGAATCAGTTCTCGCACCGCTTTTCAAGCTTCTTGAAGCGGTGTTTGAACTTGTCGTGCCACTGCTTGTTGCATCGCTGATCGATGAGGGTATAGCGCTCGGCGATAAGGGACATGTAATCAGGATGATACTCCTGATGTTGCTTTTCGCATTCACAGGTCTCGTCTCGTCAGTCACAGCACAGTATTTTGCCGCAAAGGCTGCAATAGGATTCACCAAGGGAATGAAATCTGCGCTTTTTGCGCATATCTCATCGCTTCCGGCGGTGGATAGGGACAGAGTCGGTACCTCCACGCTTATAACAAGGCTTACCAGCGATGCTACAGTGCTCCAGAATGGCATAAATATGTTTCTCCGCCTTTTCATGCGTTCCCCTTTCATCGTCTTCGGCGCTGCTATAATGGCATTCACCGTTGACAGCTCCCTTGCAGTCATATTCGCTATCGTGATTCCGCTTCTAGGGCTTTTCGTCTACATCATAATGAAGGCAACAATTCCTATGTACCGCAAGGTTCAGGGAGCTCTGGATAGGATAACGCTCAGAACCCGGGAGAATCTCAGGGGTGTGCGTGTCATACGTGCATTCGGCATGGAGGGAAAGGAAGATGAGCTCTTCCTTTCCGATCTTGCGTCGCTTAATGATTTCCAGATACGTTCTGGCCGCATCTCTGCGCTTCTCAATCCAATCTCGATGCTTGTCATAAATCTCTCCATTGCTGCCATCGCAGCATATGGCAGGGTAAGGTACAATGCATCGCTCATTGAGGTCGGTGCAATAGTTGCTCTCGTGAACTATATGAGTCAGATACTCCTTGAGCTGATAAAACTTGCCAATCTGATTGTTCTTATATCAAGGGCAATAGCATCGGCAAAGCGTCTTGAGTCTGTATTTGAAATGGAATCATCAATCCAGGATGGGAGCGAGAGAAATGCCGATGGCAATGCCCCTGCAATCACTTTCACCGATGTCTCCCTTATATACAGAGAAGGTGGAGAACCTTCCCTGAGGAATATAACATTCACGGTTAATAGGGGAGAGAAGGTTGGTATAATCGGAGGAACGGGCTCAGGCAAGACCTCGATAGTGAATCTCATCATGCGTGGCTATCCTGTATCATCGGGCTCTGTATCGGTCCTTGGCCATGATGTGAATGCATGGAATGGGAATGCGCTCCATAGCCATATCGGACTTGTGCCACAAAAGGC
>CALXLE010000024.1 GCA_944389115.1 uncultured Spirochaetaceae bacterium | reverse complement strand
GCATTTATTATGGCAAAAGATAAATATATAGCAATTCTATCTGACAGGAGATATATATTTATAGCGATAAATCTGATTGCAACAACAATGTCCGCCTCTGCTGCTATGCGACAGACGCTGATCTGATGAACTGATTATCGAATACAGCATAATGATAGGCATCCCGAGGAAAATCCAAAGGGTGCCTATTTTAATGATCTGATCTTTTGAAAGGTATAAACCTTTATGCCATTACATGATATCATGCTCTTGGCGGAGGGGTTAATGAAGAGAATTTTGCTATGGGTTTCCATCCTGTCTCTAATAGCTGTTCTTGCATCTTGTTCTGTTGCTGCAAATGGCAAGGCTGTGAATATTTCATTCTATTCCAACGGGGAAAAGTATTCTGAATTCTCTGTCAATTCTGGAAAGGCGATATCTCCGGTTGCCGCTCCAACTGATAAGCCTGATGGGAAAATACAGTTTCTCTTCTGGTCACTGGACAGCGATGAGACAACAGCCACGCCATTTGATTTCTCAGCCCCTGTCAATGAGGATACGACCTTCTATGCTGTCTGGGCCGATTATTCTATTTCCTACAGAAATGGAGATAGCCTGATCTATACTGATTATGCCGTGAAGGGAAGAAAGATCTCCGCCCCCGGTATTAATGTGACAGCACCGGAAGGAAAGGTGTTCTCGCACTGGAGCCTGACGGAAAACGGCAATGAGTATGCTTTTGGAAGCGACATCAGCTCTTCAATTACCCTTCGTGCCGTATTTAAGGACAGGACTTTCACCGTACGCTTCATTGATGGCATAACGGACACGGAGAAAACCGTCGTATATGGAAGCTCTGTCGCAGAGCCGATAGCTCCTTCTGCTTCCGGACGCACCTTCAGATGGTGGAGTACCATTGAGAATGGATCGGAATTCGATTTCTCCACGAAGATAACATCGGATCTTACCCTTTATGCAGTATGGGATGTCATCACTTATGCAATCATCTTCGATGATGGCACCAGTCAGACAACGCAGATAGTAGCAGCGGGTGAGCAGGTGAAGGCTCCCGCCAATCCATCAGGTGAGGGAAGAGTATTCAGGCACTGGAGCACATCAAAGGATGGCTCTCCTTATGATTTTTCCAGTACGGTGAATTATGGTTTCGTGCTGTATGCGGTCTGGGAGTATGAGGAATACACCATTGAGTTCTATTCAGATGGAAAGCCTTATTCGTCCGAGACAGTCAGATTCGGCGATATGATTCCTGAGCCATCCTCTCCTTCGTCAGAAGGAAAGGAATTCAGGCACTGGTCAGTACAGGAAAACGGATCTGCAGCATTTGATTTCAAGACACCAGCTGATAAGGATCTGAAGCTTTATGCCGTATTCGAGGATATAGTCTTTACCATAACGTTCAATGATGGAGCAGGCATCCATATGGAGAAAGTTCTCTATGGGGATACTGCGGAGGAACCTGCTATGCCTGAAATCGAAGGGAAGAGATTCCTCAGATGGTCACGCCAGCAGGGAGGAGCAGTCCCTTATGATTTCAATGAACCGGTTCTATCCAGCTTCACCCTCTATGCGGTATATGAGGATATTGAGTTTACCGTGACCTATATCAGTGGAGAAAACAGGACAGAGGAATCCGTTGCATATGGCGAGAATGCTGTTTATATCCTGCCGGATACCCCCGCAGGCAAGGTATTCAGCCATTGGTCGGAATCGGACGGTGGCCCCGCTTTCGATTTCAGCACGGAAATCTACGAGGATCTCATCCTATATGCAGTTTACGAAGATGAAACAGTGATAATCACGTTCGATGATGGTACGGATACCTCAACAGAGGAACTGGTATACGGGAAGACTCCTTCAGCTCCTGAGAATCCAGTGCGGGATGGCTATACGTTTCTTTGGTGGAGCAGTACTGCCGATGGGGAAGCCTATGATTTCTCAAAGCCGGTTTATGAGGATCTCCGGCTCTATGCCGTATGGCAGGCTCTCACGATACACGTCACCTTCATGAATGGAAGTGAGGTATATCTGACGGAGGATATCGAGAGGGGCGCTGCGGTAACCATGCCGGATAATCCCGGCACGCATCCAGCAAATACCAGCGAGTATTTGTTCTGGTCTTTGGAACCGGGAAAGCAGGGCGCCTACGATTTTACGTCGGTTCCCGAGGATGATATCATCCTTCATGCCGTATGGATGCCTAAGGGGATAAGCATTGATGTTGAAGGAACCGAGGTAGAACTGCTAGAAGGCTATCGAGCAGAAGGCAACGTGCAGCTTCCATATGGGATTACAGTCATCAGAGAGCATGCATTCGATTCCACGATACGCACTGGCCTATCGAGTACATTCGAGCCTAAAATCACGGCAATAGAGATTCCTTCATCGGTAAGGGAAATAGGAACATATGCTTTTCATAGCTGTGAGAATCTGACGAAGATTACGTTGAACGAGGGACTGAAGACAATCAATTTCAATGCTTTTGCAGGATCCGGTATCAGATCCCTCCGCGTCCCTGTCTCCTTGAAGAGAATCTCATTTCATGCTTTTGCCGGAATGGATAGCCTGACTTCAGTGTATCTGCCAGAGGGTATTACAAGCATAGAATCAGAGGCATTCTCGGGTTGCGATAATCTTTATGGTCTGGAGATACCGACATCCCTTGAATACATAGATCCAAATGCTTTCTATCATTGCTACAAGCTTGACTGCATAGAATATGCAGAAGGGACAGAAGTGATAGATACTTTCTTCATCTTCAATGATTTTGATATATCTGTCGTAATAATCCCAACAACAGTGAAATCCATAGAAAGCGATGTTTTTGCCGGGTGTGGCAAGGTGATATTCCAGACGGAGATGTCAGAAACACAGTTTGAATCAATCGAAGGATTCCCGTGGGGTGCTGCAATTGCATCTGAAGTGGTTTATGAATAGACAGGCTCAGGAAGAGGAGGAACACTCCTGCTCCTGTGTACTGCTGTAATCTCCGCTTCGGGAATCCGATAGCGTATTTATAGAGAGGGTCAATATGCTCAGAAAGCTTTGTACAGCAATAGCCGCGGTTCTGATACTTGTTTCATGTACAGGGGGTACAAGCCCCGATCCCCATGAAGTGGTATTCTATTCCGATGGCACGGAATACAGCAGGGTGGTGATACAGAATGGCTCAGCTTTATCTCAGCTTTCTCCGCCCGAGAAAGTTCCTGCCGGGAAAGCAGGCTTCATGTACTGGTCGCTCGTGAGTGATGAGAAACAGGCAGAGCCATACGATTTCACAAAGCCTGTTACGGATGATATGACCCTGTATGCCACCTGGGGAGATATCAGTATCTCGTACCTGAACGGCAGCACTGCGATTCATACTGCTTATGCATTGCGAGGCAGCAGTCTTTCCGATCCGGGGCTTGTCCCTTCTGCGGCCGAAGGAAAGATATTCTCGCATTGGAGCTTATCTCCCAATGGCACTGAATATCAGTTCGGGAATCCTGTCTCATCATCAATTGAACTGCATGCCGTTTTCAAGGATAAGACATTCACCGTAAGATTCATCGATGGGATAAATGATGAAGAGAGAACTGTCGTCTATGGCGATACTGTATCTATGCCTCCTGCTCCTTCCATGCCTGGTCGGATCTTCAGGCACTGGAGCACAGTGCAGAATGGCACAGCTTTCGACTTCTCGACGGGGATAAAATCAGACCTGACACTGTATGCGGTCTGGGACGTGATAACATATACAATCACGATAGATGACGGATCAACCACAACAACACAGGTGGTTGTTGAGGGAAAGACGGCAATCAGACCCGCTGATCCCCCTTCAGGAGAAGGGCGTACATTCGTCTGCTGGAGCACTCAGCCGGATGGGGGACCATATGACTTCTCCTCAATTGTCAGGAATTCATTCACATTATATGCAGTCTGGGATTATGAAGAGCATGATGTCGGGTTCTATGTGGATGATAAGCTATACGAATCCGAGACAGTGAGATATGGAAGCTGTGCTTCAGTTCCGGATGAACCGCATAAGCAGGGAAAGGAATTCCTTCACTGGTCTCAGACACCAGAAGGAGCTTCTCCTTATGACTTCACAACGCCGGTGAAAAACGATATGCGGCTTTATGCTGTCTTCCAGGATATCGTTTATACAATCACATTCAACGATAACGGAGCAATGGATACAGTTAGGATCCTATGGGGAGAGCTTCTGGATAAACCAGAGGATCCATCTATTCAGGGTAAGAGATTCATATGCTGGTCTACCCAGCAGAACGGATCCACGCCATATGATTTCACCCGGCCTGTCTATTCCAGCTTCACGCTGTATGCTGTCTATGAGGATCAGGCTTTTGAGGTTAGATTTCATGATGGAAATGCTGTTACAACAAGCAAGGTTGTGTATGGAGAGACAGCTGAGGCTGTAGTCCCAAAAACACCAGAAGGGAAGCGCTTCTTATGCTGGTCAGCAGAAGAAGGAGGATCCGCATTTGATTTCAACACGCCTGTATTCAGCGATGTTGACCTGTATGCCGTGTACGAAGACATCAGGTTCAGCGTCACATATATCAACGACGACATCATGGAGACTGAGTCTGTGGTATATGGAGAAAAGGCCCCTGATAAAGCCGTAGCTGTTCCAGCCGATAGCATCTTCCGATACTGGAGCGAGAGTATCAATGGCGAACCATTTGATTTCAGCAGCGGAATCTATAAGGATACAACGCTGTATGCAGTCATAGAACCCCGGATGATCACCGTTGTATTCGATTATGGCGGAACACAGGAAATAGCCAAGGTCCAATACGGGAAAGCCATCGAAAAACCGCAGGACCCTGTTGACCCGGAAGGCCACGGATTCCTGTATTGGAGCACCCAGCCAGATGGCACGGAATACGATTTCAATACGAAGGTCACAGAAGGTATCACCCTTTATGCTGTATGGGATGCCTTTATGTACACAGTTACGTTCATTTCGAAAGGCGAGGTTGTTGCCGTTGAGAGCGTTAAGGAAGGATCCTTGGTATCTGCTCCTTCTGTATCAGGATCTCCTGGAGATGAGCTCCTTGCATGGGTTGATGATACGGGCAATGCATTCAGCTTTGATAGTGGAGTGCATGGGAATCATACGCTTGAAGCTGTCTGGAGCTCAGATCTTCTTGTTATGAATGGCAGTACCCTTATTGATATAAGGTATACAGGAATAGAAGAACTGGAGATTCCTGATTCGGTCACATGCATCGGTGAAAGGGCTCTTGAAGATTGCAGCCAGCTTTCCGCAATTGATATTCCTGCAAGCGTGACGAAGGTTGAGGCAATGGCTTTCTCCGGATGCAGCAGCCTGCAGACGATAAGATTCCATGGAGACGTTGACGTTGATTCTTCTGCATTCAATGCGGACAAAGGAACCATACAGGAAATACAGATTACATCAAGCATGAATGCTGCAAGCATATTCAGCAGCCATAAGGCTTCTATCCGGAAAGCTTCCGTAATGCTTTCCGAACATGAGGATGATATAGATTTCCATGGCTTCAGCGCCCTCGAATCCATTACGCTTCCTGATGGGATCATCTCAATCGGGCAGTCTGCCTTCAGCGGATGCTCAGGTCTTGGATTCATTGCAATCCCAGAAGGAGTAACGGCAATAGGATCTTATGCATTCAGGAACTCAGGTATAGAGAGCATAAAACTGCCATCCACATTGGCAAGCCTTGGGGAAAACGCATTCGAGTTATGCAGCAGGCTGAAATCGATAGAGATTCCGAATGGTATTACTGCTATCAGCAATAACACCTTTGCAGGATGCTCAGGTCTTGTGTCCGTCGTTCTGCCGGATGGGGTGACATCAATAGGGGAGTATGCGTTTGATGAATGCGAAAAGCTCTCAAGCATAAATTTCCCTTCAACGCTGAAAGCTATAGGCAACAGGGCCTTTGAGCATTGCATGAGCCTGAAGACAGTTGATCTTCCTGATGGAATAACCGAGCTAGGTGAGTATATCTTCTATGAAAGCGGAATAGAATCATTCAGGATGCCAGAGAACTGGACAGTTCTTCCAGGGGGAATATTCACAGGCTGCCTGGAGCTTACTGATATAGAATTCAATTCCATTGTAAACAAGATAGATTATTACGCGCTCTGTGATACAGGTCTTCGGGAACTTGTCATCCCCGAAACAGTAGAATCCTTTGGAGGATTCTCATTGGCCTTCAATGACTATCTTGAAAGGATTGAGCTTCCTGATAATCTTGTATCCTTGGGAACGTATATATGCTACTACAATCATGCACTCAAGGAGATAACGATACCGGCAGGAGTAACATATATATACAGGGATTCATTCACTCATTGCGAGAATCTTGGGGTCGCCTACATCCTTAATCCGATGACTGTGATAGAGAATGGCGCATTCAACACCTCGGTAACAAGGATAGTATGGCCTAATGGGCAGGACTCGCAGGTATAAAAACCTTTGAATTCCATATAGCAGAACAAAGGCACCCTCCGGATCTCTCCTCGGGGTGCCTCTTCCTTCTATAGCTCACTGAATCAAATGTCTTCCGCAATCGGTTCCCAGCTGATTCTTCTGAAGTTGTAATCAGGATACTTCTCGGCAAGGATATCCATCATATCCCTTATGATCACGTCAGCATCCGCCTTTGCTTCCGCCTCATCATCCTTGTCCGTGCGGAGCATCAGCTCTCCTTCCATGGAGAAAAGGGTGATGTACTTCCCCTCGTTCTTTCCATTGTCAGCCTTGTATACGCCCGATACTTCCGGCTTCAGATCAAGGTCCACGTCCATCCCGAGCGGAAGCATGCTGCAATGGAGTTCTGCAGTCATCGCAATGCCTATGAGCTCGGTCCTGAGCTTCCTTGCCGCATGTTCCCTGAATTCTTCTTCGTCTAGCTCGTCATTTTTTTCCGTGTATTCAGCCTGTCCTTCAGGCCTGTATCTGAATATGAATGGCAATGTATCGCCTCCTGATGATTATAGCCCGGAATTCCTTATCAGTTCCCAATGGCTGAATCCGGAACGAGCAGGAATCCGCCTGACGGATGCTTTACGACCGCGCATGAATTCACCTCAATCCTTGTCCCGGATCCCCTGTCTGACAGCTCGAAGTTATCGACTATTGCTCCGTTCTCGATGAATCCGAGGAATTCGGATTCTGCCTTCTCCTTCATGGAGAATGAATGCACGGAGCTTATCCTCGCATTCTTCTCTGTAAGCACGCATACGATATGCGCATCCGGGTCGATCATGAAGAGACCATCCATGTCCCACTGCTTGTCTATTGTCAATGAATAGCTCCTATCGCCGGACAGAATAGATGCCTGATCCGGCTATGAATTTAGTATTTATTCTAGTGCATAGAAGCATATTGTCAATATTCATTGCGGTTATACATGAACATAAAGCGAACATCACCAGAAATACAAGGTGACACCCAGGCCTGCTGTCAGCCTCATCTCGAACTCCGAGATGATAAGCCCTACCGGCACGGATACCCTCAGCCAGCCATTCGGATTTGTCCTCATTCTTGTAGCGAAAAGCCACGAGGGTTCTGCCACGGCGAGAGGGTATACAGGGGTCTCTTCTCCGCATGGGGCATATATGCCGCCGCCAAGGCCGAGACCGAAGCCTCCTTTCTCTCCCTGAGTCTGATACCTTATGATGGCATAGCAGTCGACAGTAGGGCTATAGAAGGGTGTTCCGGGTCTCAATCCGATAGCATCCTGCGAGAACAGCCCTAAGTTCAGTTTGACAACGAAGTTCCATGGATCATCCTGAGGGAGGAAGGCGAATTCCATCCTGCAGCTGAGATCCTCGAATGCCTGTGTATTCCCTCTGAGATCCGTCATCACGACATCGCTTCCGAGCCCTATGCCGATGCTGTAGAGCCAGCCGAAATAGGGTGATGCGGCAAGATTCCCCATTGCTGCTATGCTAAGCAAAACCGCTACCAATATCTTCTTTGATCTTCTCATGAGCTTTCCTTGTTGATAATGGAAGGGGAGGCCTTTTGCCTCCCCGGTATCTCACTGGTTCTCGAAGTCCTGGACCGCGGCCTCGAATGGATCAGCCTCTGCCTCAGTAGCCTTGTTCTTCTGCTTCTTCTGGCCTTCGATCTCCTTCAGCCTCTGCGGCGCCTTCTTCCCGAGCGCATCCTTCAGCTGGGCGACTGTTATCGTCTCAAGGTCTGTCTTGTAGTTCAGGAACAGGTTCTTGAAGTTCGTCCCAGCGTTGTCAAGCTCCCTTATGAGCATCTGCTTCTCCGGGTCCATGCCGATGATCGCGTCGAGGATATCCGTTTCGGCAATCTCATAGGCGAGCATGTAGAGATACCTTCTGATGTATGTGACGGTAGCCCCGACCCCCTGGATCTCCCTGGCATCGGTCTTATCGCTGATGCTCACATACCTCATCGGGCAGCTGAATACCACCGAGCCATCCGATTCAGTATCATAGACGGTAAGATATGCCTCCGAGCCGTCCTTTGCGAATGTCACGACATTGAGAAGCCCGAGATCCGCCGATACCGTGTTGATCTTCGGAAGAAAATCACTGAGCTCGAAATACTTCGTGTTCTTGAATGCGTTGTCTCCGGATTTCTCTATGCCGGCTGTGACAAGCATCTTCCTTGCCATGCTGAGCTTCTTCATCACGGATGGCGTCAGCTTCCCCGCCTGCATATTCGCAGGGATCTCTATGCAGATCTGCATGTTCTCTTTCATAGCATCTTCCGGTGTCTTGTTCTCATTCATGTTTTCCATGCTTTTCTCTCCTTATGGATAGATATGTCCTTATACGAAAGGCCTGAAGGGCCTATTTAACCCGGAATACCCTCGATTCCGCATATCCTGAATATCTTGCCCAGAGATCAGGATGCTCCTTCCTGAAGAGGGCTGAATCGAATTCCTTCCTGCGCTCTGTCTTCCAGGTCGCCATGGTCTCGCCGCTCCTTCCCTTGAGAAGCTCGGCATCCTTCATGTAGTCCATGATCCTTGCCTTCTCAGCCTCGGCCTCTGCCTCTGCAAGAGCGGCCCTGTCCTCGGCTTCCTTCAGCTTCCTGTATGCTTCCTCCGCATCAAAGTCAGCGGTGATCCTCTCTCCGTGGATGGACTTCGGATATGACCTCTGGGCGTCTGCAGATCTCTCAGGCTCCGGGACCCAGCCGCCCTCGATATCGTCATGGAATCTGATGGCGCTGTTGAGGAGAGCTTTCTCATACCGTTCGTTCGGCTCAACGAAGTAGATGCTGAGCTGGTTGTCGGCAAGCCTTGCAAGGAATACGCCGTCGTATCCGAATGCCGTGTACCAGAGGCACTGGGCCCTGTACTGAGGAGGAAGGGATTTTCCGTCATATACCGTTACGCTGTCCGGAAGGAGAGGAAAGTCCATCTCATCCGGCTCAGGCCAGTGCTTCTTCACAGCGAACATCGATGCCGTCTTGCACTCGAGCGCGTATCTCTTCCCATCCACGAGGTCTCTGAATTCCCTGTCTGGATGGAGGATCAGATAGGGATGTGCCGGGTCGTACAGAGCTTCCGGCACTTCCTTCACGGAGAAGCCCGTCTTCGCGGAAAAGAGCTGGGCAATCGACTCTTCCAGCACATGGCCGACAAGGAATGTCCATTCGGTCTCTGGCGAGACAGGATCCTGGAATCCCATATATGCCCTGTAGACGGAGTATTTAGTCACATAGCCCGGAAGACCAAGGACGGCTCCTATCTGGGAGCCGCCTATTATCCCTTTCCTGCTTCCGGCATCAAGCTGCCTGTAGCCTGGATTCTCTATTATCATCCTTGAACCTCCGCTTATGCAGGGAATGCGCTGAAAGCGCGGGTATTATGCGAAAATGCCCTTGATCCATCCGATGACCGTGATCGCTGCGTTCTTTATGATCTCAAGCGATGGCTCGGCGAAGTCAATCATCCAGCCCCATATATCCCTGAACCATCCTGTTATCTCAACGTAGACAGGGGAGTACTGGAGATCCCACCAGAAATCCCTTACGGCGAATACGGCATCATCCCACCAGCCGAACTGCGACATGAACCCGGATATCTCCGGCCAGAAGAGAAGGAAGACGAAGAAGGGCCATAGGTTGCGTATGACCCACCATATCATCTTCACGACATAGAGCTGCTTTACCCAGAAGATGAACGCACCCATATTACGCTCCCTGTGGCATGAAGGAAGCATCGCTTCCGAGCTTGGTTATGCCGGAGTTGAGTCCCGTCCTCTCGAAATACCCGACGTCGATTACGACAGAGGAGTCCTTCGGATTGTATAGCGTGTATTTAGTGCCCCGTCTTGAGACTACGCGGTTCTTCCTTCCCGGCATCTCCTCAGCGGAGAGGTCGTAGAGCTTCCTTATCATCCCATCATTGCCGGTCCTGCCAAGTGCGGATTCGGTATCCGACTCCATGCAGCCGCAGTATCTGCCATCGCTGTATAGAATGAGCACGAGCTTGCTTCCCATTGTCCTGTCCTCCTGAAATATTATACATCCATTGCAGTATTATATTCCATTATATTGCTGTTTATTTCAATCATATGGAAATAAAGCTATAATATCAGCGAATACAGATAAAAATCTCTGAAAAGGAGCATAATGTGAAGGTATTAGGGAAAATAGCCTTATGGATAGCGCTTGCGCTTATCGGGATCAACGTGGCCATCTGCTGCAGGACTCCGGAGGCAGAGGAGAAGGGGAAGGCAGCGATTGAGAGGAATATAAAGGTCGAATACCTTCAGAGGGAACCCCGGAGAAGTGGGGATAGCATCACCGATATAAGGATCTAAACCTAGACAGAAATGCATCAGGAAAGCTAATATCCTTATTGGGGTTTCTCTTTTGAGAATCCTCTGGTTAATATCAATCTGCCGTGGCTTAGCCTGTGCGGCCACGGCTATTCAGATCCCGATGGGAATGCATCCATTGCCACCGGGGCCGGAAGGCTCTGAGGAATAGAGGGGTATTGTGCAATTTCCTCATTCCTGGATTAATGATGATTGGCTGCATCTTAGCCTGTGCGGATGCAGCCTTTCTCTTTGCCATGGTACGTCCAGATGGTTGCATATCTTTCTTTATAGAAATAAGATGTGCTCTATGAGAGAGATCAGAAGAATATTGTTCATCGCAATGATGATTGCTTTGCTTGCCGGCTGTGCTCCCTGGACATCGAACCAGGGGAACAACAATCAGGGCGGCGGAAACGGAACCCTTGAAAGCACGACGCTTTCCATGGCATCGAAGAATATAGGCACAATTGCCCCTTATACATATTCGGGCGCAAAGAGCACTGCGAGCTCGAGAGCTGCTGTGAGCGGGGAGTCCATACTTTCCTATGTCGCTCCAGGCTCAACTGTATTCCAGCCGCTCGTGTTCGAGAATCCCAGCGGGACAAAGGTCATATTCTCTGACACGACCCTTACTGATATCGGTGACGGATATTCCATCGCGGAAATCAGGAGCCTTGAGACCATAAAAAGCGAGCCGCGTGTCGAGTATGTGGATGGCGGAGAGAAGGACAAGGATGGCAATCCTATAATGGAAGCCACCACGGTATATGTCGACGTTGACCGCTATTATGGCTATAACACTGGAATCATCGATTCAAATACCGGCAATGTCTATCTCACTATGACGCCAGGAAAGAATGAAGGCGTCCAGATTGACACCTGGCGTGGCGGTATGACAACCTCTGAATATATATATTTCGCAGGTGCGGACATGAACTCCACCAGCGGGAATTATGAGAGTGCCCTTTATCGCGTGAGAAAAAGCAGCATGGAGAACGGGAAGATGGAAGCCCTGACCGTGCCTTCTGTCTTCTGGCTCAATAATTTCTGCAATGCCTCCGACAATTTCGTCATCGTCGAGGAAGCGCTTGATTCTGGTACGAAACTCCATCTGATAGATCTCAGAAGCAACACGCCTCCGACTCCGATAGAGTTCGGCGCCTATGAGACAGACCAGCACTACATCCCGACATTCAATTTCCAGTATAGCTTCATGCTCCATGGCGATAATGTCTATACAATCGGTGCTGATCAGCGTGACTGGGGGAAGCTGGCAGTAATAAGATACAGCGTCAACGAAGGCCAGCTCTCAATGGGAGATATCCAGTATTACAATCTTCCGACTTCTGACGGCGGCTATGTCACAAGGCTTGGCGTTGATGACAATGGCGGGAGCGTCTCATCCGGTTTCTTTGCCCTCATGGGAGGAGATGGCGCCAATATGGACAAGACTGACTGCATAATCTATGTGGAGATTGACGGAAGCGGTGTCCATGTGAATACGATGGCAGTCGCATACGAAGACCGCTATATAGATTACTATGAGTTCCGCGATGGGAAGCTGTACTGGATATCCGGGCTTGGTGGAGCCCAGTCATATATCAATACATACGACTTCAGCACCGGAGCGAAGAACAGGTATCAGATCCCAGGAAAGGGAGCTGCGGACTATGAATTCAGCATCGATGATAACGGAAGCATAGTCTATCTGCAGTACATGGGGCTGACTGAGATCGGAACCTATTCGTGGAATCCTGAGAAAGAGGATTACCCAACACTTCTGTCGACACTGAAGACCAATGTCCATTCGGTCATAAACATCGATTCTCTCTGAGATAGGTTTCTTTCATGACGAATCCCCTCGGCAAGAGGGGATTCGCTTTGAAAACGTTGTACAACGTTCAGAATTCAACAGAATTCCCTCTGATATCTTGAGGGAGAATCGAGGGGCAGGGCAGGCGTCGGGTGATATGTTCGGATTTCTCGCTGAAACGGTTCCATCCGCAATAGAATGGGTTATATGGACATTTTTCTCTAAAAAAAGCCGGAAAAGTTATATTCGCTATACAGAACGGCAAAATTCTCTATCGTATTAATGCTTCACTGAATCAAACAGTATCATTCAGCGAGCAATCCGCAGAAATGAATAATGAATTTGCAGGAATCCGAGGCAGGGACAAGGGGGTTACCCCCTCTTTACATCATTCTGTTAATAAGCTATAAGTTCGAAGTCACAGCGGTGGCCGGGAACTTCTGAAAGGGAATCTCTGCCAGTGCTGGAGAGCTGTTTGAAAAGCGGACTGTACAACGATTGTGTACAACGATCGGACAAACAGTAATATGCATTGAACGGTGTTAGTAGCTGGAAACGTATTAATAAACAGCGATAATACCGGGATTTGCATGGTAACAGATGTTGAACATCTGGGCCGCTAGCTCAGCAGGTAGAGCAACGCCCTTTTAAGGCGTGGGTCATTGGTCCGAATCCAATACGGCTCATAATGTCTCCCTCGTCTAGTGGTTAGGACATCGGGTTTTCATCCCGACAACGCGGGTTCGATCCCCGCGGGAGATGTTCAGATAACTCCTTAGTTTAGCTAGGGAGTTATTTTTTTGGTTCTTCACGGAAAGTTGAGGGATGAGAGATAGAGATTGAAAAAGAGAGCATGTGAGTTCTAAAGTTTTGTTAACCACAACAAAAAAGGAACAAACACATGCTCATTGAACAAATTATAGCAAACGACCCAACACTTCAACCA
>CALXLE010000023.1 GCA_944389115.1 uncultured Spirochaetaceae bacterium | reverse complement strand
TGTTATAATTACTCTATATAATATAATCTTGTTTCCAACGATGTTAAAGACAAAGTACATCCTTCAGTGCAGAAAGCCCCATGGATTATCGGGAAGGATCATCCTTTCCCTTATGGATATCTGGCACCGTCCATTCCGTTCATGGGTTCTTGCATCGGTGGGCATTGAGAGGGCAGCGGTCATTCTCGATGTCGGCTGTGGCTCCGGGCTGTATATTAAGGAGATATTGAAGAGGGGATGCACCAGAGCCGACGGTGCGGATATTTCGGAAGAAAGCGCGGAAGAAGCGCTAAGGCGGACATCGGCATATAGAGACAGATGCACGGTCGTGAAAGCTCCTGCAGATGATCTTCCATTCGATAGCGGGACATATGATGCTGTCCTTGCTGCAGATACGGTGATTTACTGGGATGATATCCGCAGCGCCTTCATGGAGATATGCAGGGTGCTGAAGCCCTGTGGCGCGTTTTATATCGCAGCAGAACTCTCAGACAAGGGTGATGCCCCTGAATGGATTATCGGTTCGGAGCATATCCATATAAGGACTCCTTCAGAGCTCTCAGATGCCCTTCTTGATGCCGGTTTTACGGAAGTATCCATACAGAATGCCCATGGACCATGGCTTCTGATGAAAGCGATGAAATAGCGTAGGCTGTACTCGCCATTGACGGAGGTGTGTGCTACCATCGCATCATGCGCGCTGGTGACTTTGAGATAAAGAGAACAGGTAAAGGAATTGCTGAGGTTTCAAGATATACGGGATCGGATACTACCGTAACAGTACCCGAGGAGATAGATGGATACAGGATTGTGCAGGTAGGTGCCCAGTTCCTGAGGAAATCCAATAAGGTGGAGAAGCTGATTCTTCCGCCGTCTGTCGAGGCAATCAATCCGCAGGCTTTTTCTACCTGGAGGAATATGGAGGCTATCGAGGTATCCGGCAAGAGGCTCATGTCTGTCGATGGTGTTCTTTATGATGGCAGCCAGAGGACATTGCTTTTCTATCCTCCCAAGCGCCAGGGAGATGGATTTGTACTGCCATCTTCTGTGAGCTCTGTAGAGCAGACTGCGTTCCAGTCGGCGGTATCACTGAATAGAATCTATGTTTCGGGCCAGCTGTCATCGTTCTCTGTCGATCCTGCATCTCTTCCTGCTCTTGAGGAGATCGTGCAGGAAGGGGATATGAAGTCGATGAAAGTATCGGATGGCGTTCTCTTCAAGGGAAAGAAGCTTGTTTTCTATCCTGCAGCAAAGCTCTCGGTTTCATATTCCATTCCCGATGGAGTAGAGGAGATATGCTCTGGATTCTCATCAAATCTCCGGATGCTCTCTGTGCCATGCTCTGTGAAAAAGGGGCTTGAAGATAATGCAAGAGGCCTTGAAAGCATCAATGTCGATAGATCCAATACCCATTATCGGTCCGTGGATGGTGTCCTGTTCTCATCTTCCGGGACGCTTCTTGCATATCCTTCAGCAAGAAAGGCTGTTATGTATACAGTTCCGCAGGGAACATCATCGATTGCTGACGAGGCCTTCCTGGGTGCATCCGCTATGTGCGTACAGCTTCCTTCCGGGCTTACCTCAATCGGCAGGGAAGCCTTTGCTGGTTCAAGCATACTATCCATTTCCCTTCCGATGTCTCTGGTTAATATCGATATGATGGCATTCGATGGAGCTGACAGCATCAGGGAGATGCATGTGGACCGTGGCAGTGCTGCTGATGTATTTCTGCAGGCCAGGCATATGAAGAACAGGATAGTCTACAACGGTTATTTCTGATACCTATTGCCTTTCGAATGTCAGGGTGATGCTTGTTCCTGCCGTAATCCTGAGCCTTAGCGTATCTCCATCCATTGTGAAGAAGTATCCTGAATCATGCATTCCTGCAAGGCGGATTGAGAGCGATGACTCATTGCCGCTCACATCATATGCCTGAGGAGCTGACTCAGTCATGCTTCTGAAGTTGTAGCTTGGAACGGTCGATACGTCCGATATATGTAGAATGATGTTATCCTCGGTTGCACTGACCGTTGAGCCGCTGTTGCTGTCATACCATGAACCTACCATTGCGGATGGGACCGGGAGCGCATTACCGTTTGCGCTGCATCCTGAAATGATGGCTAATACAAGAAGGATTGCTACCAGAACTGGAATATGCCTCATTCGTGCCTCCATTTCCGGAATTATAGCCTAGCTTACTGTGCAGCAGAATGCAAGAATGAAAAAACCAGATAATTCCTTTGGGAACTATCTGGCAGATCTGCTAGCCGCCTGTCGGATTCGAACCAACGACCCCGAGATTACAAGTCACGTGCTCTGGCCAGCTGAGCTAAGGCGGCAAGTGCTTTTCAGCAACGGAAAGGAATTTAGCAGAAAGTATTAAGTGCGTCAATAACTCTGGGCAAAAAAGCGATGCAGGTTTCTTATTCACTAATCATGGGTTTTTGTCTAGAATGCCTAATAAGCACGATTTCGTGGAGGATTATCTGTGAAAGTTGTTATATTCGGTGCTGGCAGAAGAGGTCTCCGTCTTGCTCGCCACCTCATTGAGGAGAAGAAGCAGGTCGTATTCCTCGATGCATCGTCGGAACGCTGTGCAGCAGCGGTTGCAAAGCTGGATTGTCTTGCGGTCTGCGGGTCAGCTACCGATCTTGATATGCTCAGGGAAGCGGGGTGCGAGGATGCCGATGCTGTCATCTCCGTTACTGATAGCGATGAGACTAATCTCGTTTCCTGCGGCATAGTCGCGGCGGAGTTCCCCAAGGTCAAGCAGACGATTGCAGCGATAAGGGCAATAAGCTATCTTGGGCGAGGCGGACTCGATACAGCCATTCTCGGCATAAGCCATATAGTCAATCCGGAGCAGGAGGCCGCATCTAGGATAACGGGCATTCTTGAGACAGGTGTTTTCCGTGATTTCGAGTATTTCCCGGATGCGCAGTTCGTTATGTTCACAAGGAAGGTGGGGGTCAACGGACCATTCACTGGCAAGACACTTGCGGATATAAGGAAGGAGATTCCCGGCCGGTATGTCCTTCCTGGTGTAAGGCGCAAGGGCCATGTATTCACCCCGAGCGGCGATACTGTGATAAGGGAAGGGGATGAGGTCGCGATAATCGTAGATGACGATGAGTCCAACGATACGCTCAGATCCATAACAGAGATTATCGATGATAAGCTCTTCAGGATAGCTATCGTAGGAGGCACACGCATCGCCAACTATATGTTTACCCAGATGGATGAGCATGAGCTTAAGCGCATTACCCTGATTGATAAATCCGCTGAGGTCTGCGAGAAGTTCGTCTCGGATTTCCCAGGGCTTCTTGTACTCAATGGATCTATAACCGATGAGGCTTTCTGGGATGAGGAGAGAATCGGCTCCTATGATCTTATTGTCGCGATCACTGAGAATGATGAGCTCAATATAATCGTGGCAAGCTACGCTAAGCGTATCGGTGTAAGGCGGTCAATCGCTCTGATAAAGACAAACAACAACTATCTGCAGCTTTCAGAGGCGATGGATATAGATGCGGCAATCTCGATAACGGATGCGACAGTCGATACGATAACGAAGTACCTCAGAGGTGCGGGCATTCAGTCGCTCCACAGCATCTTCGATGGCGATCTTGAGGTCTATGAGTATGCTGTAAGCCCCGATTTCAGGTATATCGGCAGAAAGCTCTCCGATGTCAGTCTCAAGGGAAAAGCCATCATCGCGGGTGTGAAGAGCGCTGCAGGGAACAACTTCATCCCAGATGGATCCTATGCATTCTCCGCTGGAGATACGCTTCTTGTCGCCTCGACGCATCAGAACTATGATTTCGTCCAGGATCTCTTTTCCTCCCATGGAGCGGAGCAATGAATATAGCATCTGTATTCCGCTTTCTGGCCTATATAATGCTCTTTGTGGCACTGATACTTCTCGTGCCCGTTGCTCTGGCTCTTTACTATGATGAGCCGGAGTCGCTTGAGGCCTTTCTGCTTACTATGGCGATAATGCTTGTTTTCTCCATTTTCTGCATAATCCTCACAAGGAAGCAGAAGGAGCTCAGGATAGGGGCTAGGGAGAGCATGCTGATCGTTACGCTGACGTGGGTTATCATGACAGCGTTCGGGGCACTTCCCATCTACTTTACCGATTCGATGCGGAGCTATGCGGCCTGCTATTTCGAGATAATGTCCGGATTCACGACAACAGGTGCAACTGCGATGCCTGATATCGAGATACAGGATATGTCTCTTCTTTTCTGGCGCAGTCTCACGAACTGGCTTGGAGGCATGGGTGTCGTTGTCCTTTTCATCGCTGTGCTGCCGATCTTCGGCGTGAAGGGTACTGCCCTCGTGGGGGCAGAGTCAGTCGGTCCTACTAAGTCCAAGCTCACACCAACGATACAGCGGACAGCTATGTCTTTGTGGGGTATCTACATAGGAATCTCGATGCTTCAGGTAGTCCTCCTTCTTTTCGGAGGACTGGACCTCTTCAATGCGTTCACGGTCATGTGTGGGACGATGGGAGCTGCGGGATTCGCTCCTTTGAATGCATCCATAGGCGGCTATCATAGTGCATATATCGAATGGGTCTGCATTATCTTCATGATCCTTGCTGGAGCGAACTTCTCACTGTATTTCTTCATACTCAAGAGGGAGTTCCGCAAAGTGACTGAAGATGGTGAGCTAAGGCTCTATCTGGGGATTATCGGGCTTTTCTCGCTGCTTGCTGCGATACAGCTCTTTTCCCGCGGTGTTTACAGCACTTTCTCGGAATCATTCAGGCAGGCAGCCTTCCATATTGTATCGTTTATCACGACTACAGGCTTCAGTGCTTCTGATTATACATCGTGGCCGATGTTCTCCCAGATTCTCATTCTCCTCACATGCTTCGTCGGAGGGTGCGCCGGCAGTGCTGGAGGCGGAATAAAGGTCATAAGAGTTGGAACGCTCTTCAAGCTCGGGCGCAATGAAATGATCAAGCGCATCCATCCGAATGCTGTCTGTTCCGTAAAGCTCGGAAATATAAAGGTAGAGCCGTCAACAGCTTCATCGATAGCAGGATTCGTCGGGGTCTATCTTCTCACGATGCTTATCGGTACTACAATTATCGCACTTACCGATCTTGATTTCCTGACTTGCTTCACTTCCGTTGTGCTCTGTCTCGGGAATATCGGAATAGGGCTCGGGGGAATCGGAATGTCGATGACATTCGATGTATTTCCTGACTGGGCCCTCTGGGTATTCTCTTTTCTGATGCTCGTCGGACGTCTTGAGCTTTTTACCGTCTATTCGATATTCACATACTCATTCTGGAAAAGATAAGGAGAAGAACATGGATTGTGTTTACAGCATGAATGGATTGAGAATCGTTGATCTGTCAAAGATCATTGACCCTGCGACAGAGACAAGGAGATGTTCCCTGAACCGCTTCAATACAGGGGGCCCCATCCCTGATTTCCATACGAACATGGATCTCATGAGCCATCTTGGAACGCATGCAGAGTGCCCGTATCATCACGATGACAACTGGCCGAGCGTTGCGGAGGTTCCCCTTACATCATTCATGGGAAGAGCAATCTATGTTTCGATCGAGGGAACTGAGCCTAACTCATACATTACCCCGGAGCTTCTCGATAAGTTCTGCCTCCCTCTGATGGAGGATGATACAATCGTAATCCTTGACAGCCCTTACAAGCTTCCGCCGTTCACGCCTAAGACGAATACGGCAGAGGACAAGAGGCTCTTCGTCAATGGCGAGACAGCAAAGTGGTTCCTTGCCCATAAGGCAAAGGCAATCGGCTTCGGTGATGGTGTATCGATAGAGAACTCGAATGATGATGTGAAGCCTTTCCACGATATCCTCCTTGCTGAGAATATTCTCTTCATCGAGGTTCTCAAGAATCTTGAGAAGCTTGAGAAGAAGGTATTCTTCATGTCATATTCCCCGCTTCCGATCATCGGCCTCGATTCCAGTCCTGTAAGGGCATATGCTATCGAGGGGCTGAAGGAATTCTCCTGATGAGGATTGCCGTAATCGGGGCAGGTGCCATGGGATCGGTGTACGGAGGTCTTCTCTCCGTACACGATGATGTGACGCTCATCGATACAAACAAGGCGCTTGTCGATCATATAAACTCAGAGGGGTTGTGTATTGCCTATAAAGGAGAGGATAAGACCTATCATCCAAGGGCGGCTGTCTCTGCTGAGGGTATGGATCCTGTTGACCTGATCATTGTTTTCGTCAAGTCTCCGTATACAGATGCCGCTCTTTCTGCTGCAAAGGCACTGATCGGACCTGACACATATATAATGAGCCTGCAGAATGGGGGAGGCCATGACGAGGATCTCCTGAAATATGCGGATTCTGCCCATGCGATTCTTGGTACGACGGAAGACAATGGGCATGTCCTGGGCCTTGGCCACATCGCGAGAGGAGGAGAGGGCCGTACGAATATAGGTACAGCTGGCATTGATGGGGGATTCATAAGGAAACTGTCATCATCTCTTTCCGCTGCCGGATTCACACCCATTCTCCATGATAGCGTCTCGGCCCTGATCTGGGAGAAGCTCACGGTCAATGCATCGCTGAGCGCGCTCACAGCGGTCCTTTCCTCGGATATGTCATTCATCGCATCCTGTCCCGATGCCTGGACCCTCTGCCAGGCCTTGATCGATGAGGTCATCCTCTCAGCAGAATGCGAAGGTGTGAAGCTTGATTCTGTCAAAGCGAAGGAGAATGTGAGGAATGTCTCACTATCCAATCCTGGAGGAATCACATCCATCGCTGCTGATATATCATCGGGAAGGAAAACCGAGTGCGATTATATATCAGGGTATGTCGTGAGGACGGCTGAAAAGCATGGCATCCCGGTTCCTCATCAGG
>CALXLE010000022.1 GCA_944389115.1 uncultured Spirochaetaceae bacterium | reverse complement strand
ATCTATACCTGCTGAGGAAGGAAATGAGCGTGCGGATGTTCCTGAATGTTCCTCTTTGGATCATCGCCTTTATATTCTCTGCGGTGAAGGTAGGAGCGATACCATGATAGAATTCCCCTTCCGGGATATCAGGGATATCATACGCCTCCCCGCCATCTTCAGCATCTGCCCATGAATCAATTGAGAGGACGCAATCCTTATCCGGCCTCTGGTATTGCCCGACAACAGAGCATTTATGCCTCTGCGTCGTTGATATGAATCTGATGAAATTGACCCCGGGATCTCCGGCTTCTTCCTCATACAATGCCAAGCTTTCGTTTATAGCCCTGATCTCATAGTCATAGAACATATGCCCACCTCATTACCATTCTAAGGCATTATTCCCAGCACTACTTATTTTTATCTGCATCAATGAGCAATGGGAACCAATCCTCTCCTGATCTTTGATGATTCCTGGCCACATCCGTGAAGAAGGAGGTTTCTGTAGGTGAGGTTGGATTCATGGCAAGACACTCACCTGACACAGTCGCATGCCCTACGAGAAGTCAAGGAAATTATAATCGAAGCCCCATGCCTTCATCGCCTTATCAGCTCCGATATCCGCACTGCCATCCTCCTTGAACTGATCGAGATAGAGTGAGGCACAGTAAGGACAAAACATCCTCATTCCCTTGGCAAGGGCCTCTCCAGCCAGCATATTCCGCTGTATCTCATCCATATCGAAGCTGAAATCAGGATCAGTGCAATACCGATAGACATATTTGAATACTCCGAAGCATTCCCCTCCGTTATAAAGGTTCATGAGCATATCCCAGTTCTGCTGCATATCGATCCTCTTCCCGAAGGCCATGGCGGCAAGCTCGGCCTGGCATTCAACGTTACCCTTCCCGGCACCCTTCTCCCAGTTCTTCACGGCAGAGTAGCTGTCCCCATGAGAATACTGATACCTCCCAAGGAAATACTCGCCCCATCCGTAGTATCCGCCCAATGATGCCTTCCAGTATTCCATCGCGGCGCCTATGTCACCTACGACATAATGCATCTGGCCGCACCATGCCTCGCCGATATCCGGGATTCCCCACTTCGAGCTGAACATCTCCTTCATCTCTTCATAGCGGCCCAGCGCCGCATATGCACGGCCTGCGCTTATATTGAAATCGTAATTGAAGACTATCTCATCGCATTCCGCAGCCATCCTGTAATACTTCGCGGCAGCCTCAACATCTGGGAATCGATCATCCTTATACCCAGGATACGAGAAGAAGACGTTCCCGAGTTCCCCATAGGCCAATGTCATGAGATCAAGGCCATCCTCCAGAGAGTTGTCATTCCATCCCTTCCTAGCCAGGACAGCCGCCTTATGGGCCCAGTATGCGGCACGGGCATAGTCGTCCGCATCAGCCCCAGACATCAACCGATAGCATTTTGCCAGGGCGACAAGCTCCTCCAAAGCCTCATCGCCGCTGTTGATCACATCCAGAAGAAGGTCCTTCACGCTTTCCCCTGAAAAATATTCATTGAACCGGAAGATGCCTTCATCAATATCGTCCTTGATGTAATCATCAAGATGGCCGATGATCTCATCAATATCCACAGAGAGGTTGAAGCCGTCGCTTTCAGGGGTATCCCTCTCCAGCCAGCGCCGGATTATGCATTCATCCCCATCAGCCTCCTCGCTTTCTTCCTCCTCATCATCTTCAAACTCATTGCATGGAACGATATCATCATCGGTGAGCGTCCCCTCTTCAAGCAAGCTGGCAAGATGAGCGCATTCCTCATCCTTGTCCTCTAATTCCTTAAGCCTTTCATATGCTCCATTGACATCTTCCTCAAGATAATCGCCGCGGATCATCATCTTGCATAAGCCCCTGATTGCAGCAATCATCCCGATCTCCTCCCCTTCCTTATAGAGTTCATATGCCCTGCGGCAATAATCCTCATCGGAATCAAAGCCGGAGATGCTGACTTGCCTGAAATAGATCATCTCGGCAAGGAATGGAGCTGCCTTCGCCTCACCCTTCCTATATGCTTCGGAAAACCAGTCAAAGGCGGAACCCGCATCCGTTTCCCCAAAAGACCCAAAATACAAGCCCAGCCCAAGCGCAATTATCGCATCGGTATCTCCCTGCCCTGCAAGCTCTTCCAATGTGGATCGGGAAAGCTCAAAATAATCAATATCGGCCATAATCGCAATCCTCCCTTAATGACTATCATCTGAATTATAAATCCATATTCCAGAACATAAGAGAGGAAATACAAGCTATCAATTCTGCAGAGAATCCTAATGGACTTCATCGAGGAAGAACACCCATATAAGCAATTATCCTCAATGTTGACAGGCTCAGATCATGCTCTAAGATGTATTCATCATGAAAAAGGCCCTGTACGATACATATAAAGATACATCGGAGAGCATTTCATCCATCCCTGCAGGTATATGCGTCTCTTTGCTCCGGAGCTTCTGCACCTTTTCATTCCTGAAAAGAACACTAGCATGCTTGGCGCAGAATTCCTGAGGATAGCCTGCCTTGCCCTACCCCTCTCATCAGTAAACTATCTCATCAGCTATATTCTCCAGGCAATGGGCAAGGGAATACACTCCGCAATCCTAACATCGTGCAGACAAGGACTCTGCAACATTCCTCTTCTGATAATCATGAATGCTGTATTCGGAATGTTCGGAATGATGTGGACGCAGATGACTGTTGAGATAATAATGCTCCCCGTCTCACTTGGGATGTATTTCGGAATGTTCCGCAGGCTTACAGGAGAAAGCAGAAGCAGATTGAGCTGATACCCTTATTTCCGTTTCTCGATGAATTCTTGACCTTGGTTTAATCAAGAAGTATCAATGAGGGGCTCAGACCAGCCAATGGAAACTTAAAGATTAGAACCAGAGTATAATCTCAGTTTGATTTTATTTGCTTTCAAGGAACTTTTCCTTGCATTAATCTGATTTAAAATTTACTCTATAGCCAAGGAGTCTAACATGTCCATACAGGGAATGCGTATAAAGGAACTCAGAGAAAAGAAAGGAATGACCCAGAGCGAGCTGGGAAAGGCAATCGGAACAACGAAGCAGAATATATTCAAATATGAATCCGGTGCAGTCGATACTATTCCTAACAAGAAGCTCCAGGGACTGGCAAAAGCCCTCGATGTCGAACCATGGGAGATTCTCGGCTGGGATGGTCCATGGAACAGCCAGAAGGGTGAGAATTACATCTCCATTCCGCTTATCTCCCAGAAGATCTCCGCAGGTTATGGAGAGGATTTCCTTGACGATGACAGCATCACGATGAAGAGAATCCAGATTCCAGAATCGCTTACGAAGGGTGTTGTGGATAAATCAACGCTGGTAAGTGCAGAGGTCAAGGGAGACAGCATGATTGATGCGAATATCTTCCCCGGAGATTATGTCTTCTTCTCCAAAGGACTTATCAAAGGCGAAGGAATATACGTCATCGCTTTTGCCGGCGATATAATGGTCAAGCGGCTTGCTTTCGACGCCCCGAAGAACAAGCTCAGCATCATAAGCGAAAACAAGAACTACCCTGTACGCATCATCGATGCAGAATCCGATGGGGTCAGAATCCTTGGCAAAGTAATCGGCTGGATACATAACGAGATGGTTTGACCATGGCTTGACTGCCTTCTTCTTTTATGGCAAGTTCCTTTCTGCTGTGACGCTGGTCACGGGAAGGAGCTTGCATCGTGAAGACAGATCTTTCATCAGTCCTGAATAAGGAACAGGCAGCAGCGGCATCGCAGATCAGCGGCCCGCTCCTTATAATAGCAGGTGCAGGCTCTGGCAAGACCCGGATGATAACCTACCGCATCGCCCATATGCTCGAGGAAGGAATCGATGAAAGGAACATCCTTGCCCTGACGTTCACGAATAAGGCAGCAAAGGAGATGAGGGACAGGATTCAGGCACAGGTCGGGAGAACACTCAAGGATCTTACCGCCTCAACATTCCACTCATTCGGGCTTGGCCTTCTGAAGCAGTATATACAGCACATCGGCTACCACAATGATTTCACCATTTATGATACAAATGACAATGAAGCGCTGATAAAGAACTGCATCGTTGCATGCGGGTATCAGATACCGGATTACAATGTCCGCACTCTCCTATCCTTCTTCAGCAATCTGAAGACAGGACGAGAGAAGATGGAGAATCCCGATGGAGCGATTGCTGAGATATATAATGAGTGGCGACTAACGCAGAAGGCATACAACGTCGTTGATTTCGATGATCTCATCCTTCTTCCCATAAAGATATTCGAAGAGAAGCCTTGGATACTCGAGAAGGTACAGGACCGCTTCCGCTATATCATGGTCGATGAATTCCAGGATACATCGCTCCTCCAGTACCGGTTCATCTCAATGATTGCATCAAAATACAGGAACATAGCAGTCGTAGGCGATGATGATCAGTCAATCTACTCATGGCGTGGAGCGAACTATCAGAATATCGTGATGTTCGAGCATGACTTCCCTGAAAGAAAGGAGTTCAGGCTGGAGAGGAACTACAGATCTACTGGGAACATACTCAAGGCGGCCAATGCGCTTATCATCCACAACACTGAAAGGAAGGATAAGAAGCTCTGGACAGAGGGAGACCGAGGTGCCGCAATCTCAATAAAGCATCACGCAAACAACAGAGAGGAAGCAAGCTGGATCGGAGCGCAGATCAGGAATGATATGAAGATCCGTGATCTTAAGTATGGCGATATTGGGGTACTTGTCCGTACAAATGCGCTTATCACAGAGCTTGAGAATACCTTTACGGAAATGAATATCCCAGTAAAGATCTCTGGAGGACAGAGCTTCTTCGACAGGCGTGAGATCCGCGACATCCTCTGCTATCTGAAGGTCCTTCTCAATCACAGCGACGATACATCGCTTCTGAGAATCATCAATACACCGAGGCGCGGCATAGGAAGGACTACAGTAGAGAAGCTGAGGAAGAATGCCGATGACAGGAACATATCGCTCTTTGATTCGATATCCGAGATGTCTGGCACAGCCTCAGGACTCAGGGAGGGAACTAGGAGCAATCTCAGGGCTTTTCTAGAGAGAATCCAGTCATGGGAGAATGCTGCAGAGAGCGGGAATATCATCGAGAAGATAATCTCCGATACAGGCTATGAGGCAATGCTATCCGAGGAGTTTCCAGATAACCCGAAGGCTGTTGACTACCGTATGCATGGAATCGAGATCCTTTCTGACAGGCTGCGCCGCTATCTCTCACAGAATCCTGACAGCACGATGAAGGATTATATCAACGCTGTAACGCTTGCTGGCGATGAGAATGATGACGAAGGAAACAAGGTAAACCTAATGACGATGCACGCCTCTAAAGGCCTTGAATTCCGGATTGTGTATCTTGCAGGAATCAATGATTCCATAATCCCTTCCTCAAGAGCGCTGGAGGAGAATCCTGGGAATATAGAGGAGGAACGGAGGCTATTCTATGTCGCAATAACAAGGGCCGAGGAGAAGCTCATCCTCAACTATTCGGATACGCTTATCACGAGAGAGGGCGAAGAGAAGGCCGCAATACCTTCCCGTTTTCTTGAGGAAATTCCATCAGATCTTCTGAAGAATGAGGAAATGAGCGCAGAGGACAGGAAGAAAGCCCAGGCAGATATGCTAAAGGAACTCATAGCAAAGAGATTTCAGAACAGAAAGAACTGATACAGAAATTCTATTGGTAATTAAAGAAATACAGTTAATGGAATATAATTCCCAGAGCAGAGTACACAACCTGCGATATCGAAATCAAATAAAAAGAAAATAAAACCGTGCCTCTTCCCATATAGCAAAGAGGCACAGCACTCACCGGCTTTGCAGAAATAACGAAACTATTCTGCGTGGTTCTTCTGGAATTCCTTAAGAGCGAACCTGACTCCTGCGGCCCACCCCAGGCCCATATCAGAGAAGAGAGCTTCAAGCTCTGCCTTGAAAGAAGGTTCAATAGAGAATGTCGTAAGCACCTTCTTCTCCTTATTGGAGAATACCTGCTTTGCCTTCATTCCGCTGAGGCTCTCGTTTGTGTTTTCTTCTGTCTTCCTCAATGCCATTTTCCTACCCCTATCTCCAGATGCTGCTGTCAAGATCCATGATCGCCTGCTGTGTGGCTGCCTTCATTCCCCTACCCCGTACTTTGTACAGCTGAGGTACTCTTCCAGCTTCCTGTGCCTTCCTGAACAGAGGATCAACAGGAATCCTATACACCAGAAATCGTCCAGATGATTCAGCGGCACTGAATATGTCACGATGCTGTCTAATTCTTTCATCATAAGAATTTATTATGATTTTATTATGTTTGACAGATGCTCGCATATTCTTCTTCAGCTTCGCCAGCTCATCTATGAATATCTCAAGCCCATCAAGACTGAATACCTCAGGCGTCATGGGCGTAACGATTTCATCACTTGCAATCAGTGCGGATCTTTCAAGCCTCCCGAGTCCAGGTGAGAGATCGAGGATGATATGCTCATACTCCTCTGACACCTCTTTCACCAGATCCTGGAGAATGAACGGCTCCTCAGAAAGCTTCGTCTCGCTGTAATTCTTGAGAGTGCCCCCGATTCCAAAGGTCGGAAGAATGCTGAGATTCTCTAACTCGGGAGCGGCAACGATAGCATTGCCTACATAGCAGCGGCCTTGAAGCACATCCGAAAGCTCGAACTTAGGAGGTTCTTTGAGGAACCATGACGAAAGGTTCCCCTGAGGATCGCAGTCAAGGATAAGCGTCTTATGGCCTTCCAGCGCAGACTGGCAGGCTAAGGTGCCGGAAATGGTCGTTTTGCCAACTCCGCCCTTCTGAAGATGGAACGCAACAGTCTTTGACATCAATCCTCCAAACTGACTCTGATTATATGACATAACAGAAAGATTCACAATCTTTTAAGTGGAAAAATATCAGTCTGAATTGAAATTAAATAAATAATATATAATTAATATAAAAATTTTGTAGAAAATAACTATCATTACACAATTGGAATAGTTGAGTTTACTTCTGAATATAAATTAACACATCATATTTAATTTATATAATCAATCCTTTTTTGGAATTATTATTTAATATATATTTAAATCAAAGACAAAATATCAAACATGATATAGAATCAGCACATGAGATTCATAAGCTGGAACGTCAATGGCCTCCGCTCGTGCATCCAGAAAGGATTCATGGAGTTCGCAGAGGGATCTGATGCGGATATCATCGCCATACAGGAAGTCAAGGGATCTGCGGAGAGCATCAGCGCAGGGATTCCGGGATATTCCTCATACTACAGTTATGCCGACAGGAAAGGATACAGCGGGACTGCAATCTTCACAAGAATTTCTCCGCTGTCAGTCACTTATGGTCTTCCTGATGATGAATTCAACCATGAAGGAAGAATCATCACAATGGAATTCAATGAGTTCTACTTCATCAATGTATATGTCCCGAATAGCCAGGATGGGCTAAGACGTATTTCATTCAGACTTGCCTTTGATCAGGCCCTGAGAGAATATGCTGCAGGATTGAATGCATCGAAGGGTGTGATTATTACAGGGGATCTTAATGTCGCAAGGACACCCATTGATCTCAAGAATCCCAAGCCCAACGAGGGGCATGCGGGATACTCAGAAGAAGAAAGATCAAGCTTCGAGAAGCTTATCAGCATTGGAATGATCGATTCTTTCCGCCATTTTTATCCTGATATGACAGGGGCATATACATGGTGGAGCTATATGTTCCATGCGAGGGAGAAGAACGCGGGATGGCGTATCGACTACTTCCTTGTATCCAACGACATGACTGATAAAATGAAAGGAGCGGGCATAATGAGCACCGTCATGGGCTCGGACCACGCTCCTGTATTTCTCGAACTCTCCGATCCTACTTAAGCAGATATGAAGGGATTTCCCCTCTGGATTGCAGGATCTTCCTCTGCTGTGTATCGAGGACTTTCTTGCACATCCTTATTGACTGCGGAGTAACCTCGACAAGCTCATCTTCCTTGATGAACTGTATTGCCTGCTCAAGAGTCGGCTTCATGACTGGAGTAAGCGTAACAGCCTCATCCTTTCCAGCAGCACGGAGATTGGTAAGCTTCTTCGTCCTGGTAGGATTCAGCATGAGATCGCCTTCCCTGTTTCTTTCTCCTACGATTTCTCCCTCATACACAGGATCGCCGGGGACAATGAAGAACCTGCCGCGATCCTCAAGCTCCCAGATTCCATAGGCAACAGCGTTTCCGGCCCTGTCTGACACGAGAGAGCCGGAGAGCCTGTCCGGGAAATCGCCCCTGTAGGCCTCATATCCCTTGAGGTAGCTATTCATTATGCCGAAACCCTTTGTGTCCGTCAGAAACTCATCTCTGAAGCCTATGAGGCCTCTGGCAGGGATATCGAATCTCATCTTCACCCTGTTTCCAGCAGTATATGTGATATCACTCATGACAGCCTTGCGCTTCCCGAGCTTCTCCATAACAGTTCCCGAGAACTCCTCGGGACAGTCTATAAGAAGGACCTCGATAGGCTCGGTCTTATTTC
>CALXLE010000021.1 GCA_944389115.1 uncultured Spirochaetaceae bacterium | reverse complement strand
TCCAGTTCTCCACTGCTTCCCTATCCTCCATCACCGCAAGGCCTGAGAAGATATCCCTGCTGTCCTCCCTTATATCGAAGAAGGAGCGCAGCATCGACTGGAATGTAGTCTTGCCGAATCGGCGGGGACGGGTAAAGAGGATGGAATTAGCACCATCTCTTATTATCTGGCTTACAATATGGGTCTTATCAATATAATAACTTCCGGTTTCTCTGATTGTCCTGAAATCCGTACGCCCTATCGGAAGTATTACCCTATCGTCCATATTGTCCTCCAATATGAGTATACAATGCGACTTCCCGATGAATAAAGATAATTAGCAACAGACAATATTATTTCGTAAGCTCTCTGAGTATCGACTGGAAGCCTTTTGCCGCCTTTGTCAGCTGTTCTATCTCGATGTACTCATCCCTTACATGGGCGAGCTCCTCAAGCGATGGGCCATAGCCGATGCAGGGGATTCCAGCCTCTCCTGCGAAGTGGCTGCCATTGGTACAGAACGAGAAGTGTGATATAGGTGCTTCTATCCCTGCTTCCTTCAGTCCTTTTAAAGCTTTCTGGACATATTCATTCTTCTCATCTGTAAGCCATGCAGGGAAGTATCTCTTTGCCTTTATAGTCTCCCCTGTCCAGCACTTTTCCTCGCCTTCTGCAAGGTAGCACTTTGCTTTCATGCCCGGGTTCTTTGCCGTTGCCCGGGCAATAGCATCATCAACCTGGCCGAGGATAACGCTTTCATCCTCTCCTACGAGCGTACGCCTGTCGAATGTAGCACGGCAGAGCGCGGGAACGACAGACGCGCCTGGATACGGAAAGCTCTTTATGTCAGTAAGCTCAAGAATACCCTTTCCAAGAATCGGATGTTCATTCGGAACAATCTTCCTTATCTCCCCGATAACGGCAAGCATGTCATAGACAGCATTTCTGCCCTTCTCCGGATTGGATGAATGACAGCTTATTCCCTCGGTCTCAACGACGACTTCGGCTCTTCCGCGCTGTCCGATCTTGACTGTAGTGGATGTTGCCTCGCCTATTATGACGAAATCTGGGTTCGCAAGCTTTGAGATGACTCTTGAGGAAACACCTTCAAAGCACTCTTCATGAACGGTGCATGATACGAAGATATCACCAGCGAAATCGCGATCTGTCTCCTCTGCATACCTTGCAGCAGCAACAATCATCGCAGTATCGCTTCCCTTCATATCGGAAGCGCCGCGCCCATATATCCTGCCTTCGATGATATCACCAGCGAAAGGATCATGCGTCCACATTTCCCTGTCAATCACATCCACAGTATCGATATGGCCATCCATAAGAATCCTGGGGCCTTTACGCTTTCCATGGATGCATCCGAGAACACTGCCGTATTCCACTATCTCAGCGGAATCGAAGCCGAACGCAAGCATCTTTGCCTGAAGCATCCTTGCTATAGCATCCTCATGTCCTGACATGCTCGGTATGCGTAACGCTTCCTGGCAGAAGGAAACCAGATCCTTATCGCTGATCATCATCTACCTCTTCATCTTGTCATAAGACCGCAGAGCCGGGCATATATCCCGACAGCATTCACAAGATCATCGACTGAGCAGAACTCATCGCGGGAATGGGCCTGCGCCAGATCTCCCGGTCCACAGACAATGGTCGGAAGATTGAATACGCCAGCTGTCGTGACCCCATTCGTAGAGCATCCCATCTTAAACAGCTCAGCATCCTTGCCCAGCACTTCCCTATAGGCTTCTGACGCATTCCTGACAAGCTCATGTTCCGGTGATATCTCCCAGGCAGGGAGGAAGGAATGGAAGACGAACGGAGTATTCTTCCAGCTTACGCCGGGTATATCGCAGAAGGACCATGATACACCATCAAAGCCCTCTACAAGCTTATCCATCTCCTTACCTATTATCTCCTCGCTCTCTCCCAGCGCAAGGCGCCTATCAAGGATGATGGTAGCATCCTGCGGAACAGAGTTGTTCGATGCTGTCGTGCAGTAGATATTCGTCAAAGCTACAGAGCCATGCTCGCCTGTGCGCTTGGAAAGCTCTTCCGCAAGCTTCTCGACGCAATCAATAACAGGGCGGAGCATATATACAGGATTCTTTCCAAGCTCAGGTGTGCTTGCGTGGCAGCCCCTGCCCTCCGCCTTCACCTCGATAAGAGCGCGTCCGCGATGCCCGGTAGCAATGCGGAGGCTTGTTGGTTCGCAGATAACAACGCCGCCCGGCCTGAGGCCTGTCTTATTCAGAAGATACTTCACAGCATCGCCATCATAGTCCTCCTCCATCGAGGATGCCGAGACATAGATAGCTCCATCACCGAGGAGGCCTGCCTTCTTGGCTGCGAACGCCCCGAATACGGACGCAACCAGTCCGCACTTCATATCGGAAGCGCCGCGCCCATAGAGCTTGCCGTCCTTTATCTCCCCGGAGAACGGAGGAACGGACCAGAGCTGCTCATCATTGACAACAACAGTATCCATATGGGAATCGAACATGAGCTTCGCATCCCCTGATCCGATACGTCCAAGGACATTGCCCATATCGTCTATAGTGATTTCATCGTATCCGAGCTCTTCCATCTTCCCTGCAATAAGGGATGCCACCTCACCTTCCTGGCATGTAAGACTCCTCGTCTTCACGACCTCAGATGCGAATGCGATTATTTCGTCCTTATACTCTTTAAGTATATCTGCGATAATATTATTCATAGTCAGGCCCCGCTCCTTTTCAGTGGTGTCAGGTATATAATACCCTCTGAACATTAAACTTCAAGCAAAATATTGCGTAATACCGTAAATTAATTGTTGACTACTTACATAACCGGCATGAAAATTATAAAAAATTGCTAAAAGGGAGAGAAAAAGATGAGCAAGGAAAAAACGAAGACATTCCATGTTCCAAACACATTCATCATTCTCATGGGACTGATTCTCATAATCGGTATTCTTACCTACTTCATCCCTGCAGGAACCTATGACCGCTACTATGACGAGGTTACAGGCCGCGAGATCGTTGATCCTAACAGCTTCCATGAAGTCGAAAAGAACCCAATGACAATCGTCCAGTACTTCACATCGGCGGTTGATGGATTTGTCGAGGCAGGATATGTCGTCGCTCTTACATTTGCTGTCGGCGGCGGTTTCTATGTACTTGAGAAGGCTGGAATCATAACAGGAGCCATAAGCTCTCTTGCCAGAAAGCTGAAGAACCGTGGCATCATAATAATCCCGATACTGATGACGGCATTCGCGCTTTGTGACTGCTTCGTCGGAATGTGCGAGCTTACGATGGTATATGTACCTATCATCCTTCCTCTGATGCTCGCTATGGGGTTCGATTCGATGACAGCTGCAGCCACAGCTCTTATCGGATCGCAGGTTGGATTCACTCTTGCCCTTGCTAACCCGTTCACGACAATCATCGGACAGAAGATCGCAGGACTTCCGCTCATGTCCGGATGGCAGTACAGGCTTATCATGATGATCTGTTTCCTTACGGTTGCTATCATCTTCGTATGCCGCTATGCGAAGAAGGTCCAGAAAGATCCTCTCTCAAGCCCGATGTATGAGATTGACCAGGAGACAAGGAAGGATATCGATTCCACGACCCTTGATACTGCAAAGCTCAACGGAAGGCAGAAGGCTGCTGGTGTCGTGGCAATCCTCCTCTTCGCCCTCATGGTATATGGCGTTATCGGAATGGGCTGGGACATGCCGCAGATCGGTGGAACATTCGTAGCTATCGGTATCCTCGGTGGAATCATCGCAGGTCTTTCCGGCGACGACATCTGCGGAGCATTCGTACATGGATCGATGAACGTCCTCGAAGGCGCTCTCATCATCGGTGTTTCCAGAGGTATCGCAGTAATCATGGACAACGCAATGATCACAGACACGATCGTCTATGCACTCAGCGTCGTCCTCCAGAGCGTTCCTGCAGCACTCAGTGCAATCGGAATGGTAGTCGCACAGACAATCATCGAGTTCTTCATCTCATCCGGTTCCGGCCAGGCTGTAGCTACAATGCCTATCATGGCTCCTCTTGCGGACCTCATCGGACTTTCCCGCCAGATCGCAGTCATGGCATGCCAGTTCGGCGATGGACTTACGAACATCCTCTATCCTGTATCTGGATACTTCATCGCAACACTCGGACTTGCAAAGGT